>NZ_RQEY01000005.1:0-305611 GCF_004770105.1 Leptospira andrefontaineae
ATTCCCTCGAGCATCTTCGAACATAAGAGTGCATAAGATATTGCTGAGTTTCACCGGCATATTTACAGATCTATTCTTAATATAAAGAGCAGCTCTTACATAACCTGCGTTTGCATCGACTTTGGAGGTTTGATTAATTTTCGATGTCTTTTCGGATCTAAACTTTCTAGCTTTTTGGCTAGCGGAGTCTGACTTAACGGATTTTGCTTCTTTATCAATATCGTTTTTAAAAGGTTTATCAGCCCATTTAGTCGTTGTTGCTTCATCCAAGGCTCGTTTCGACCATTTGTTTGTTGTAGATTGAGTATATTCTAAACTTGTTTGGGCAAGAACTGGAACAGTAGCACTAGCCTTTAAGCTATATGTGGCTGAGTTTTCCTGTGATTGCTCGTATTCTTTTTTGTACTGATCTTGGAATTGTACAGTTCGAAGGTTTATTTCATTCTGATGCATCGACTCGGAACCTTCGCTCTTTGTAGATGCTAAATCATCCGAATTGATCTCACTAACAATCTCGTCGCTTTCACCGGTACTACTTTTCAAAATTGCAATCTTCATAGTGATTGGAGGAGCAACAACAGTGTCTATCTCAGGATAATCCGCTACCCAAACGTTTGTAGTAGTTTCATTGATATTTAATATACCGTCACCATCGAAATCGTTCACGATGGTTGTTCCAGTTGGATCGATCGCTCCACCTAATGCTTGAGCGTTTACTTTAGTTCCTGGCTTTAAGTTGAACAAACCATTCACAGGTGTATTACCACCACCTCCGACAGGAACTCCTCCTTTATCCACCACAAGAGGAACTTTTTCCGCAACTAGCCAAGTGGCCTTTTTCAGATCCACATTCCCATTGCTAAAGCCCCAGTCGCTTAAACAACTTACAAAGAAAAGCAAAGCAGATGCTATAATAACTTTCCTAACAACAATCCTAGCGATCACATCGAACATCGAACGAACCTCCGGTTTCCTATCACTTAAAAGAACCAAATCCAAGAATACAAAACGCACCGGACAAATCTTTCAGGCAATGCCTGACTTTTTTGACCGAGTTCAAATTTTTACTCACAGTTTTGCCAGATTCGTCTCCGAATCAGAACATAACTTTGGCGTTTGAATGGACGTTTCGAAAAAGTTCCCACTTTTGTCCAATTTTTTGTAAGAACTTTAAAAAAAATACAGGAAACGTTAAGAAAACAGGTAATGATCGGGTGAAAATGAAATTAATAGAAGGATGTTTAGAAATTTTTACCCCAATAAGGATAACTCAGAAAAATTAGAACGTATCCCATAACGGATAGTTTAGATTATCTTAATACGGAATATTTTCAGAGAGAAACTTCTTTAAATAAAAAAGCCTCTGGTTCTTATTTAAGAACCAGAGGCCTCACTTTAAATTAGAATATAAATTTTCTTAAAGCTTATAAGTAGCTTGGAAGGAGTAACTCACCCCTGTTCTGTAAGAAAGGAATAGATCTTTCTCTCCGGTTAGCTCGTTCTTTTGATACACTCTATATCTTGTATCGAAAATGTTTTGAGCGGAAGCTTTAAATTCTAAATGGTCTCCCATCTTAGCAGTATAAACAACGTCGGTCAAACCAACTGCTCTTTCATATGCATCCGGAAGTCCGTTTGCACCCACTGCATATAACCTGTCTCCAAAGTAGTTATAATAAACACCGATGGTCTTATTTTTTTTCTCATTCAGGTGAAAGTCAAATTTGACGTTAAAAACCAATGGGGATTGTCCTTGTAAAGGACGTGATAGATTTGTAGGGTTATACGCTGCAGCTCTCGAAAGTGAATCAACCAATCCGCTTTGAACCATTATGTATTGCTGCCAAGAAAGAACATCCACTCTGGATTGAATTATGAACATGTTTGCTTCGAATCTAATCCTATCTGTGAGTTCTTTACGAAAATCAAATTCAACCCCTTTGATCGTTGCTTGTTCTGCATTTAAGTAGGTAAATCGTTGGGAAATACTTCCGGCTACTGGTTGTCCTACCATTTCGATCGGATCGGAAATTTGTTTTAAGAATGCTCCTACTCCAACGTAATCGGTAGCGTTCAAATAATATTCGTAACGAACATCATAGTTATGGATATAGGATCTTCTTAAATCGGAATTACCGAAGATACGGTTTGCTCCGAAGTATGGAGTAAACCCGAATGGAGAAAGTTCTCTTAAATCGGGACGTGTAAGAGTCTGAGTTGCAGATAGTCTTAAAATTTGATTATCCGCAAATTCCCAATTCAAGTTTACAGAAGGAAGGTAGTCTCTTGTTCTTAATTCTCCGACACCATTATTATTTGCATCGCAGATATCATTTCTGACTAATGCAATCCTAGCAAATTCGTTATCTATCTTACAACCATAGTCTAGGTTATATGAACTATACGAATCACGAAGAACGAATGTTTTTACCTTCTGATAACTATCTTCATAGCGGACCCCGAATAGGGTTTTTAATTTAGGAAGGATAGGTAAATCTACCTGGCTATAATACGCTTGCAATTTTTGGAATGCATTATACGCATTCGATTCCACCTGTCTTTCCGAGAATGTTACCAAATCATTCAAGAAAAGATATGGATTGGAATAGAATTCTCCTGGAACAGGATATCTTTCTAAACCACCTAAAGTTGTATTTGGCTTTTGTCCAAATTCCCTGAATCGGAAATCCTTTTCTCGAGACATTGTATAAGTTCCGAATTTGAAAAGGGCTTTTAGACCAGACCACTGATCGAATGGGATTTCATAATTTAATTTAACAGCTTTCGTAGTATCTTTAGAATCCGAGAAGAATCTAGAACCGTCCGGGTTGTTTCCTAATCTAGTCAAATCATAAGGATTTGGATCTCCAACAGTTTGTCTCCATACCTGTTGTTGTAGATTTGGTTGGTCACGATTTGCTATCGCATAGTTTACTCGCCAGTCAAATTTGTGAGCTCTTTCTCCAAACCAGTTTAGTGCATGATCTCCACCCAAAGTATGGTGTTGTATCAAACTGCTTGTATACTGGCTAGTCAGTGCCTTAAAATTATATAAGTCGATATAATCTGTTCCTCTTGCATCTCGAACTACGCCTTCACCTTGTTGAGTATATAAAGATTTAAGGAAAATTTGTTGGCCTTTAGTTATTTCATAGGCCAAGTTCATATTGTTTCCCCAGTTACGTTCTTCTGTATAAAGGTCAGCTCTTTGTTCTTGTTGTTTTAAGAGAGTAGAACCGGCGGTTGTGAGATTAAAAGGGGCTGCTGCAAGATATCTATAAGATTCTTCCTGCCTGAATCTAAAGTTACGGTTGTACGTTGAACCTACTAAAATTCCGATTCTAGACGTAGCTCCGACCTTGAATGTATCTCCATAATTGATGGAAAAATTCTTATCGAATGGGGCCGGTCCAGAATCTGGGGTCCATTTTTGATTAAATGTTGTAGCGCCTGCTTGAGTTAGTTTAGGATCGATCCCGCCAAAAATACTACCCGGTTCAATGGGAAGAGATTCCGGAGCATTACGGAATGGATTTTTTTGGTTATCGTTTACACCGCCGAGCATATTCCCTTGGTTCATATTCAAGAATTTATGACCTGTAGTATTATAGTTCCCACCTGCTCCAACAGCTACACTGAATTGTTTCTCTTCAGGATATTCTTGGGTCTCAATTTTTACTAATCCTCCTGAGAATTCTCCTGGTAGTTCAGGTAAGAATGTTTTAATAATTCTCACGTTCTTTAAAACGCCTGAAGGAAAAATATCCAATGCAACAACTCGTTTATCCGGTTCAGTAGATGGAACTAAAGTATCATTCAATTCCGTATTGGAATAACGTTCTCCCAGTCCTCGAACGAATACGAATTTACCGCCGACAAGAGTAATACCGGTTACTCTTCGAACGACTTCACCAGCGGAGGAGTCAGGGCTTTTCTTGATTGCTTCTTTGGAAATACCGTCGGAAACCGAGGAGGATTTTTTCTGAAGAGCGAGTAGGGCAGCTTCCGCATCATTCAACGCTCTTCCTTTAACATCAACAGTTTCTAAAGTCTGAAGACCGAAAGTTACATTGATTACCTGAGATTTTCCAGGTGTTACGGTTACAGAGCGTTTTTGAGGAGCAAATCCCATCATTTGAAATTCAATTTCATGTGCTCCGGCTGGAAGCTCTAGATCGTATGCGCCATCAAAATCTGATTTAGCGAATTTTTTAATGGAACGAACTACAATAGTTGCACCAAAGACGGCTTCTCCATTATCTCCATCCACGATTTTCCCGCGTATTTTCCCGGTCGCTTGACCGAAAACGGAGGGAGATAGAAAAAAAATGAGTAGGGTGATTGATAGGTATTTTTTTTTCATGATTCGATTTTACTTAGTTTATATTATATATTCTTAAAATTAAGATCCAATAACGCAGACTTTGAATTTGCCTAGATGTTCTATAACTAATCGGACTTGATCTAACTCGACTGTCTCATTTCCGAATTTTAGAACAAGATTTCCGACCCTATGTCCTTTTAGTACATTTAGTTGCCGTACTTCAGGTCTCCAGGTCAAAGTTTCGATTTTGAAACTTTTTCCTTTGAATCGTTTTAGAGAGTTTTGTATTTTTTCAATGGCGATATAACGGCGCAGATCTGCAATTTTCCAAGCCTCATCCAAAGGCATGGTGGTGGATAAAGTGTTCTCTTCTAAAGTATTAGGAAGAAAGATATTAAGATATTCATCTTTAGTGAATATATAATGTTCTGTCTCTCCTTTCTGGATAGATTCTATAAACCGAATTACAGCTTCTTCTTTGGTTTTGCTGGTTTCGGAAATTTCATATTTATCTTGTATATGAGCTTTTAAATAAGCCTTCGACTCTTCGACTCTTCGGAAATAATCCGGATCGTCTCCTTTATCTTCTCGCTTACAATCGATTGATGTTAATAACGAAAATAATATAAATAAGATGGATAGAGTTAAACTGATCCTTCTTCGATTCATGATTTGTTTTTCCCGGATAATTTTTATTTTTTTATAAAAAAGCCTCCCCATTGCTGAGGAGGCTTTTAGTAGTTCTTTTAATTTTCGATTAACGAGCTCTCCAGACAGTCCATCCGGAATACCAAGTGTTTCCACCGGTTGGAGTAAGTGTTGTAGTTCCGTCGAAATCAGACAAGGTTCCTGCTGGAACTCCACCTCTAGTGTTCTGAGCTGCTACTGATTGTAGATCAGGTTTGAAACCTAAAAATCCGCAATTAGCTTGTGTGTCGGCAATTGATACAACTGGAGCAGCTACAAGAGTTTGATCCCGTCCTGGAGATGTACAGCTTCCTGCACTATCAGCGGTTGGAGCAGTATCACTTACCAGAGTATCGATTACGGAAGAAGATGCGCTAAAACCAGCAGTGTTTTCACACTTAATGTTTTGTTTAAAACCGTAAGCCAAACCATGTTGGAATTTTCCTAACATACCTTCTCTATGTCTTTCCGCGTAACTTCCGTTCTCATTAACTCCTAATAGAGTATAATAATCTACGTAAGGGTTAGAAGAGTTGTTTGGATAGCTAGCTAGTGTTCTCAGTTTACCGGTCGTTGAGTTATCGTTTCCGTCCATTTCCATTGCGCCTGGATCTGTTGAAGGAGAACCTCCACAAACTTTAGGGTATTTTACGGAAACGATATATTTTAGAGCTCCGGAGAAACCCTCATCCATATCGAAATCGTCGTCCATTGAACCGGAGCCGATCATGAACTTACCTCTGAAGCTACGAGTTGCTACGTTTGCTAAGGTGTCGTTGTCCGGAGAAGATGATCCGTTTCCACCACCCCACCATTCGTAAGAGTCGTCCAAACCGCGGTGAACTTGCACGAAGTTATAGTTACCGCTGTTTACTGCATATTGAGAGATACCGTTTAACTCGTCTCCAACTGCAACCTCGGTTCCAGCAAACTCAACAATTGTGTAATTCAAAGTTGCGCTTCCAGTTCCGGAAGATAGTGGATACGCTTGAGGAGTAGTTCCTTCGGTAGTTGCTTTTGCAGCTCGGGTATTATTACCGCTTCCTACGATTGTGATTCCACCCCAGTCTCCAGGAAATCTGGATCCTCTTGCTTGTGCAGAAGTGAAACACACTGGATTCGCAGCAGTTCCGTTTGTTACTAAACTTCCACCTACAAAGAATAGGGATGAGCCTCTTTCACCATAAACGACTGCTCCTGCAGGTACGGTTACTGTAGCTCCGTTTTTCACGAAGACAGTTCCTCTTAGTAAAGTAAATGCTCCAAGAGTTCTGTTGCTTGTGATGGTTCCGCTCAGAATGGTTGGGTTTCCGATGGAATCACATTTGTTTTCACCAACAGTTGCGTTAGGATTGGAGTATTCTCCAACGATTGCAACTACTGCATATGGGGTATCGGTTTGTCCGTTCGCCGGAGTAATATCTACTCCGGATTCATTTATAACTGTAACTGTGCCTGGAAGCGTTGTATCAGAAGGATCGATATTAAACTGTAATTCAAAAGTTCCTAATACTGTTGTATAGTTGGAAGACTTATCTAGAATTGCATCATAATCCGCTCTTCTCTCATCGGAAGCTGCCACACCACTATTATAAAGACCGCATCGACCACCAGTAGTGTCAACATCCCAAGCAGCTGCGACGTTGCCAGCAGCGGATCTTGATTTGTCCAACTCTTCACAAGTTAACTCACGCAGAGTGTAAACAGTTGCTTTTAATGTAGCAGTCTGAGAAGGAACACTAACTACAACTGCAAAGTCTCCATTATCCGCTCCAGCGGCAGTTCCCGCTGCTGAAGAAGTAGTTGTAAAGTCATGGGAAGTGCTAATTTTAACAAAGACCGCTTCTCTTGCTACTTCTGGGCGAACAGTTGTAGCTGCCGATCCAACTCCTAATGCTGCTGGACCAGTTTTTTGAACTTTTGCAAGGATAGATGCTTTTGCGTAGGTTGTGTCCCCACCTAAGCCAGCTAAAGCTAGACCACTAAGATCACCGCCCCCGCCGGAATCACAGCCTACAAGAGCAATGGCAACTGCGAGAGCGCTAACTGCTTTCGAGACTTTTTTATTTAACGATTTCATGGATCGAATTTCTCCTATTCATTCTGAAAGAGGCCGAAATCCGATCGACCTCGTGGATTATGTTAGATAAATTACTTTACGACTTGATTACGTACCTGTTAAGGTTTTGGTTCTTTAGGGTAAAAGTAGTACTACCAAGAAGATCGCGCCAAAAATACCGTAATCCTTGTATCTTTCCTTATCAGGATAGCTTTCCTGTTCCTTTTGTTTCCATTCAACAGGTTTGGCTTCAACAGTAACGACTGTTCTATCAAAACCTCTGCGAGAGCCGTCTTCGAACTCAACGATCACACCTTGTTCTGTCTGAGTAGTTTTTACGTTCTCGATCACTTCTTTGGTTTTTGTATTCGTGACTGTGTCTGCAGAAAGAGTTCCCAAACATATTAGAAAAATTGAAATTGTAATAATAGTTCTCGTAATCATAATGTAATACTTCCGATTCACTGTATCCTCCTTATGGAAAGTATGGATACTCGTGCAATTCGATTAAGCCGAGAACTGTTACAAACAGATTAAATGTAATAAAGTAGAAGGAAGGAAAGAGTAGGGACTAATTGACTTTGATTAGTTGTGAAGTTACGAAGAAGGTCTTTTAGGTTTGGACAAATTTCTCCAATTCTTCTAAAAGGATAGGCTTGCTTAAAAAATATCCCTGTGCTTCGTCGCAACCTAGATCTTTGATCTTACGCATTTGCACTTCTGTTTCTACACCTTCTGCGGTGATGCGGAGTCCTAAACTTTTTCCCAATGCGACGATTGTTTTGGAAATCGCTAGTGAATTTGGATCTGTTAGAATTTTACGCACAAAGGATTGATCCACTTTTAAGGTTTTGAGAGGGATCTTGCTTAAATAAGAAAGACTGGAATATCCTGTTCCGAAATCGTCTAAAGCGAGTGAAATTCCCCAAGAATGTAGTTCTCCTAAGATTTCCAAAGCGGATTGTATATTGGTAATCAGGCTGGATTCGGTGATTTCAAGCTCTAGATCTTCCACACTAAGATTGTTTTTTTCTAAGATATCTAGGACCTTTTTTGTGATATTCTTATCTTCTAATTGTTTTGCTGATAAGTTTACAGAGATACGGATTGGAGGAAGTCCTCTCTTTTTCCAATTTCCTAAGTCTTCCATGGATTTTGAAAGAACCCATTCTCCCATCTCTCCAATGATCCCGCTTTCTTCTGCGATTGGTATGAAAATTGTAGGGGAGATGACTCCGTATTCAGGATGATTCCATCTGAGTAATGCTTCTGCGGAGATTTTTTTGCCTGTTTGTACTTCTATTCTTGGCTGGTATTGTATGAAGAGTTGGTTTTTCGAGATGGCAAGTCTTAGATCTTTTTCTAAAAGATATTTTTCCTTCATTCTTTCTTTCCATTCGGAAGAATAAGTTTGGATCTTAGAATTTCCGGAAAGTTTCGTTTGGTTTAATGCGGTTTCCGATTTCCATAAAAGTTGATCGGAAGATTTTCCATCATAAGGAAAAACTGATATTCCAATTCGTATTTCGGAAGAGATCTGTTGGTCAACAACGTGTAAGGGAGAAGATGTGCTGTTTTGGATCTTTGCAGCCCAGACCTCCGAATCAGTTTCTAAAATTTGAGAAGAAGAAGGTAATGGGAAGAAGGAGAATTCTCCATCTCCAGTTCTTGCAAGAACAGTTTCCGGTCCAAGCATTGTTTCCAATTTTTGGACTAGTGATCTGAGATATAGATCTCCCATATGGACGCCGAAATTGGATCTGATCTGTTTTAAATGGGTCGCTTCCAAAGAAAGAACTGGAAAACTTAATATTTCTTCTCTCATAGAAAGTTCATGAAGAGAATTGCTTAATCTTTCTAAGAATAGATCCCGATTCGGTAGTCCGGATAGACCATCATAGTTTGTCATATAATGGATGAGTTCATCCAGTTTGCGCACAGTGGTGACTGTATCCGCCATTAAAGAACCTGCTTCGTCATGGAATACAGTTGGCAGATTTGGGATCTCTTTTTCGCTCAGATATCTATTTAAGGACTTAGAGGTGAGCATTACCGGAGCTAATAGTTTATGTAATGCAAGAAGTGTAGCAGCAGTTCCTGCAAGAGTCGCCACGAGTGCGATACCTAAAATTTTTAGGGCAGTCTGCATATCTTGAACAGTAGATATCACGAAAAATAATAAAAGTGTGATCAGCGGAACATGGGTCCCAAGAAACGCCACCAGCATAATTTTGCTGGAATAGGTTTTAAGAATTCGGATCTTGCTAAGATAGGAATAGAAATTTAATCCGTTAAGACTCATCAAAGTTTCCTTTTGAATGGAACGTTATACGTTTTAGCGTGGGCGTTGTGCTTTTCGTCTTAAGGAGGGAAGAATTTTTCTACTTATAAACCATGCTTTTGAAGGGGCTTCCCTAAACAAGGACAAAAAATTAAAGGCCTAGATCGAAGTGTTTAGTTGATAATTTATTTCTGTTTATATGGATCCCTGCATCACCTCTAAGGAAGTTCTCACGCAAAGTCGCTAAGTAGAAAAGATCCTCCCCTTATATTTCCAAGATCTTCTACTCTTCGCGTGATTATTCCGCGACAGTGATGCGCAGGGCTTTAGTCACGAAGTGACGAGGGCGCCGCCCGAGCCCGAAGCAGCGCGATCTGAGCGAAGCGAAGAGTCGCCCAATTCTTTCCTTTGCCCGAAACGACAATTCTATTCATTTTAAAACAATCGTTAGAAAATATGTCCGCTTTGAGATTTTTTTCTTGCCCCAAAGTGAACTTATGTTATAATACCAAACGTTCGAAATAAATTAAATCGATTGATTTTCCCGAAGAAATGCGGGATAGGAGAGAGAGATGAGTGTAGGGAAAAGATTATCCTTCTTGATCGCATACCTGATTCCGGGTTTGGCCGTGGCCGGTTACTATTTGGGAGGCGGTTTTAATTTTTTAACATTGGCGGTAGTATTCGGAATTCTTCCAATCATGGACCTTTGGATTGGTCCGGATGCGAGCAATCCTAAGGAAGAAGATGTACCGGAACTTCAAAAGGAATTCTATTTTAGATTCCTTACCTATGGCTGGGCTTGGATCCAATTTGCATTGGTGATTTGGGCTTTATGGGAAGTCCAAACTCAAACTCTTTCCACATTAGAATGGGGAGCTTTTGTTATAGCGATTGGTGTAAACACCGGTGGGATCGGGATCACTGTTGCACACGAACTCGGGCATAAGAACACTAAGATTGAACAATGGTATTCAAAATTCATTCTTATGACTGTTTGTTACATGCACTTCTTTATAGAACATAACCGCGGCCATCATGTGAATGTTTCTACTCATGAGGACCCTGCTTCCAGCAGAAAGGGAGAATCTTTCTTTGCATTTTATCCAAGAACTGTTGTGGGAAGTTTGACCAGCGCTTGGAACTTAGAGAAAAAAAGATTGGGCAAACTCGGCAAGTCTGCTTGGACATTTGATAATGAGATGATCACATCTATGATCATTCCGGTTTTATTTATCTCTGCAGTGACTGGGATTTTTTACGCGATCACCGGTAACTTAAGCTGGCAGGTACCCGCATTCTTCTTCGTTCAAAGTTGGATTGCATTCTCTTTATTGGAACTTGTGAATTATATAGAACATTACGGTTTGGCTCGTAAGGAATTGTCTCCAGGAAAATTCGAGAAGGTTCTTCCGATCCATTCTTGGAACCAAAACTTCAGTCTATCTAATGCGTTCTTGTTCCAGCTACAAAGACATTCCGATCATCATGCGAACGCAGGAAGAAGATACCAATCCTTGAGGCATTTTGAAGAAAGTCCCCAACTTCCTTATGGATATGAATTGATGATACTTCTGGCGTTATTTCCTCCGCTTTGGTTTAAGGTGATGGATAAAAAATTGGAAGAATGGAAAAGCCAACATGGAGAATCTTCGATAGGCTCTTCCGGAAAAAGGGAACCTGCTACTGCATAATCCTGTCTAAAAAATAGATCTTTTTGGTAAAGAGTTAGAGGCTGCCCTCTAACTCTTCTTTTTTACTTAAGAACTAAAAGATTGCCTTTTAGTTTTTGTATTTTTCTAGAACCTTTAACGTTCTTTGCATATCGTCTCTTTGTTGTTGGAGATCCTTCTTCAATAGTTCCGGAAGTTTTTTATTTTGATCCAAAAATTCCTGAGTTCTCTTTAACAAATTCGGATCCGGTTCGAAAGAAGGAAACATCATATGCCCGAATGCAGAAGCAAAATGTGGATCTCTTGTTTCATACACTGAGATCACGGAATTAAAATAAAGATCAGTATAAGAAACCAATAATTGCTTTTGGTGATTCCACTGAAATCCTCTCATTCCGTATCTTAAGAAGTCCGTTGAATCTCCTTCTTTAGGTTTCAGGAATCTTTCCCAGGACTCTTTTTTGGTTTTGGTATCCGGGAAGGAAACTCTAGCTAAGAAAGCTTTTTTTGCTCCCAGATCCGTATTGTCCTTAGTGACTTCTTCTTCGATCCGTTTGGAAGATTCAGGATCACCGTAAGCGCTTAATCTGGAGAGAATTACCCAACGTCTTTCTTGGTCCATTGCGATTCCCGGAATACTTTTTTTCTGATCCAGTAATTCTTTCAGATAAGATAGCTGTTCTGATGATTTAGAAGTATTTTCTAATATTCTAAACCATAGTATCTGTTCTTGTTCGGAGTTCTGTGATAAGAGGGATTTTTCTTTAGCGATACTGTTGAGCTTGTCTGACCAGGTTCTCTTCTCAGCTTCCGGGATATAATTATCGATTACTGTTAAAGCTTTGGTTAATATATGGCTGTTTCTAACAGAAAGATCCGGTTCTTTTAAGCCTTGGTCCAAGGCTAACTCCAGGAATTCCTTAGGGGCAAGTTCTGCGTCTCTTACCATCTGCCATAAACTTCCCCATACAACTCTTCTGGAAAAACGATCTTTCAGAGTGTGAAGACTTCTTTTTAAGATAGGAAGTGATTCTTTGCTTAAATAGGTTTTAGCATAAGCAAAGTCTTCCGTATTTAAGAGTAGAAGGTCCGCTTCTCCCGTATAATTTTCCTCTAATAGGGTTTCTTTTCCTTTTACGAGTACTCTTTTTTTCCAGACTTCTTCTAAGATCCCGTTCTTTTCTCTGAATAAAGAAGCTTGGAGTGCATGTGTGCGCAGAAGCCCATTCGTTGCAGAAGGTCCTTGGTGTAAAAATAATCTACCGTTTTGCCGGATTGGGCTTAGAGTGTTGACTCCTGTTGTTTCCAACCATTCTTTACTCCAACCTCTGATATCGATCCCGCTGGTTTCCGACATACAGGAAAGAAAATCGTTTAAGACTGTGTTCTTCTCCGCATGTCTTTTGAAATAAAGCCTCATCGCATCTCTGAATTTTTCTTCTCCCACGTAATACATCAATTGGCGAAGAACTGAGGCACCTTTTGAATAAGAGATCCCGTCGAAATTGCTGATCGCTTCTAATGTATTTTCCGCTTTTCCGGCGATAGGGTGGGTGGTTGAAAGTTGGTCTTCTCTATAAGCCCATTCTTCCCTTACATAAAAATGTTCTAATGCGTCGGGGAAAATTTTCCCATTAGACATGGAATAATAAGAAAGATAATCCGCAAAACTTTCATTCAACCAAAGATCGTTCCACCATTTCATCGTGACTAGGTTTCCGAACCACATATGGACCATTTCATGATACACAGTGTTTGCTCTGTTTAAGTATTCAGAATAGATCCTAGGTCCGCGGAAAATATAACTTTCGGAGAATGTGACTGCTCCCACATTTTCCATGGCTCCCATATTGAATTCAGGTACGAATATTTGGTCGTATTTTCCATAAGGATAGGGGACTCCAAAATATTCCTGTAAAAATCCGAATGCTTCTTTGGTGATTGCAAATAAATTCTCAGCATCCATGTATTTGGAAAGGGACTTTCTGCAGAATATTCTAAGAGGGATTTCTCCCGCCTTATCTTCCCAGACCGCATAAGGCCCTACGATCAGAGAAAATAGGTAAGTGGAGAATTTTTTAGTCTTATTGAACTTTATGTTTTTATAATTTCCCTGGATCTCTTCCGATTTCGGGACTGTATTATGGATATAGGTCCATTCAGAAGGTCCTGTGATCTCCAGTTCGTATATTGCTTTTAGATCCGGTTGGTCGAAAGAAGGGAATAGCCTATGAGCTTCGAATGGTTCGAAGTCCGTATGCATATATTCCGCTTTGTCAGAAGGATCCGTAAATTTATGAAAGCCTGAACCGCTATGATCAAAAGTATTTTTGTATTTGATCTTGAGCTCGTTTTTACCTTCCGCTAATAATTCTCCAGGCAAGAATAGTGCAGATTCTTTTTTTTCGTAATTCGTTTCTTCTTTTCCGTTTATCCAAAGGATCTCAATCTTCTTGGATACAAAATCTACTTTGAGTTTTCCTTTTTTGCCGCCGCTGTAAACGAATCTAACTGTAGTTTCTCCCTCGTATTCTTGGGATCCTTTTTCCAGTTTTAATTTTAAGGTATAGTCCACTTCGGAGATCTGTCCGGAGCGGAGCATTGCTTCTTGTTGGGTAAGAATATTATCCATATTAAACCGTTATATCCTTTAGATCCATTTTTCGAAGACGAGGTGAGATCGCGGTAACAATCCCTACAGTTAAGAGAGTGAGTGATCCACCTATAACCACGGAAGGGACCAGGCCGAATGCTTTTGCGGTTGCCCCTGATTCAAATGCCCCTAGTTCATTAGAAGAACCAATGAATATATTGTTCACTGCGGAAACCCTTCCTCTCATATGTTCTGGGGTATACATCTGAACGATTGTATGGCGGATCACAACACTTACCATATCAAAGGAGCCGCTTACGATCAATGCCGCACAAGATAAGTAGAAGTTTCTGGAAAGAGCGAATACGATCATACAAATCCCAAAACCGAATACACTACTCAATAATATGATCCCTGAATTTGTTTTAGGAGGTTTTACTGCGATAAACAACGCACAAAGAACTGCGCCGATTGCAGGAGCTGATCTTAAAATTCCGTAATATTCAGGACCCATTCCTAAAACTTCTCTCGAGAATGTAGGAATAAGTGCTACAGCTCCACCGAATAATACTGCAAATAGATCCAAACTGATCGCCCCCAAGATCAACTGGTGACCGAACACAAACTTCCAACCGGTTCCTAAACTTTTCCAGATGGATTCCTTCTCTCCTTGTTTTTCAGGAACAGGTTTCGAAGGAACAAGTAATAGTAGGAATAAAGAGAACACCATGATACAAAAGTCAGCGAGATATGCAGTCTGCACTCCATTAAATCCTGTCAGAAGTCCGCCAAGCATCGGACCTAAAACTGCAGAACCCTGCCATGCAACACCACTCCATGTGGCTGCGTTCGGAAAAATTTCCTTAGAGACTAACTGAGTTTGGAAGGCAGCGATACTTGGAGATAAAAACCCTCTACAAATTCCAGAGAAGAAGATCACGGAATAGATTGGATACACCCAATATTTTTCGATCACCCATTCAAAACCTGGAAGAGTGAATAATAAAAGTAAGAAGGAACTAAAAGTCAAACCGGCTAAGGAAAGAGAGATAATCTTTTTCCTCGGGAAACTATCCACAACCAATCCTGAAAAAAGAGAAACTGCTACATTAGGCATAAGCTCTGCAAATCCGATCAGACCAACGAAAAATGCATCGTGAGTGATATGGTCTATCTGCCAGAAGACCACGGTGGATTGCATAACGAATGAAAGTGTGACCAAAAATTTTCCGGCCAAGAAGTTCCTGAACTCAGGGACTTGTAAAGAAACGAATGGGCTCGTGTTTGCGGATTTTGTCATGAGATAGTTCTACTTCTTCTTTTCTCCGGATTTTAAAAAGAATAATCCGAAAGCCGCCACGACCATCGCGTGGTGTAAGATATTCTTCTCTAAAATTTCGGGAATTTTGTTTAAGGGATATTGATACACTTCTATTTGTTCGCTTTCATCCAGTTCCTGTCCACCCGGGTGAGGATAAACATTCCTGGCGATATAAGTATGACACCAATTATTCATGAAGGCTGGATTTGCGGAAACCTTTCCCAAATATTCCCAGTCGTCCGAAACAAATCCTGTCTCTTCTCTTAGTTCTGCCTGTGCAGATTCTAAGAGTGAATTTTTTTCTGCGATACCACCTGGGATTTCCAAACAATAAGAATGTATACCATGTCTGTATTGATCGATTAGGATCACATTTTCATCCTGAGTGAGCGCGATAACATTCACCCAATCTTTAGATTCTACTTTGAAAAAATTGCCTGAGATCGTTTTGTCTGGCGAAACTTTCGGAATGGAGACTAACTCAAAAATCGGAGTTTTAAATGCGGAAGTTTTTTTTCCTTCTTCCCAAAGATTGGAGTCGGGGAGGTATTTTTCTGGGCGGAATTCTTGCATATCTGCCGTTTCTTCCAGTTTTTTGAAATCCTTTCAGATTCGCAAACCTTTGCCTGTACGCGGTTGACAAGAAGAGAAAAATCAGGATTATGTCGCTTATAGATGGGGTTCGAAAAATCGGATTTTTCGGATCCTTAAGATTATTTTGCCCTCATAAAGTTGGATGAAAGAAGAAACAAATCATAGCCTGGACCTATTTTCCCATCTGGAAATTCCTGAACAAAAGCAGGAGGAGCCTGCACAGGATCTGCCATTACTCAGCTTTTCGGAAACTATTTCAGTTCCAAAAGAAGAAGGTCCGCAGGTGGTAGGAACTCCCGCTACTTCTACCCAAGAAGAAGTACAAGAGGAATCCTACGGTTCTTCTTTTTATGAAGAAGACGATTTTTCAGAAAACGAGACTCCAGAATTCGTTTCCACTCCGGTAGAAGTTTCAGAAGAACCGAAAGAAATTGAACCTGAGTCAGTGGTAGGAACTCCAGACCAGGTCGAAATTACAATTTCAACCGAGGTCCAATCAGAAACGACAGAGGTTTCTGTAACTTCCGGAACTTCCGACTCCGAAGAAAAACCTTCTGCTCCTAAAAGAAAAAGAGAAGAAAGGCCGAAGGAGCCTCGGGATTCCGCTGCTATTTTTCTAAGCTTATCTCCGGAGCAGGCTCGCGCCGTTCAGACTATCCATGGCCCTCTTTTGATTTTTGCTGGTGCAGGTTCCGGGAAAACAAGAGTGATCTCTAATCGTATCGCTCATATGATCCAGGACCATCATATCCCTGCTGGGAAGATCGTTGCATTATCCTTCACTAATAAAAGTGCAAAGGAAATGGGAGAAAGAGTTCGTAAACTTATCCCTAGAAATTTATTAAAAGGGATCACTCTTTCCACATTCCACTCCTTAGGACTGGGAATATTAAAAAAACATATTGAGAAGCTCGAGTATAAACAACCTTTCCTTCTTCTGAACCAAGCAGACCAAGAAGGTCTTGTGACAGGAATGCTTGTTGCCCAGAAATTGGAACCTAAACGCCCTCAGATCATGGAAGTACTTTCTAAAATTTCCAGGATCAAAAACTCAGGTGAAGATTATTTAGCGGATATGAGAACCTCTATGAATGAGGGAGACCTTTTAGCTGCTTCTCTTTTTCATCAATACCAAGATACTTTAAAAGAACAGAACTCTATAGATTTCGATGATTTGATCCTTCTCCCTTCTAAACTTTTAAGACAGTTCGAAGAAGTAAGAGATGAATACCATAAAAAGTTCCAATACTTTATGGTGGATGAGTTCCAAGATACAAACCCGATCCAATACGAATTTTTAAGAGCACTTATGGGAGAATCGGACAATCTATGTGTGGTAGGTGACGACGACCAGTCCATCTATGCATTTAGAGGATCAGATGTAAGTTTGATCTTAGGGTTCGAAAACGATTTTCAGGGTGCGAACGTTATCCGCCTCCTAGAGAATTATAGATCCACAGATATCATTGTTTCTGCTGCGAACTCTCTAATTCGTCATAATCTTTCCAGAAGATCCAAGGAACTTTTCTCGAAGGTGCCTGGTGCCCTGAAGGTTAAGTATGTGGAAAGAGGGGATGAGAAAGACGAGGCAGAATGGGTCGCAGACAAGATCCGAGAAGAGATCATTAAAGAAGCTAGGAAAGGAAGCCAGATCGCGATCTTATTCCGTACGAATTTCCAATCCAGACCATTTGAAGAAGCGTTCAGAGCGAGGGAAATGCCTTATAAGGTTGTGGGCGGTTATAACTTCTTCGATCGAAAAGAAGTTCGAGATCTGATCTCTTATATCCGTCTCATAGCAAACCAAAAGGACGACGCGTCTTTATTAAGAATTATTAATTATCCAAAACGTGGGATCGGTGCAGGGTCCATTTCTCTTGTTCATGAAAAAGCGGCTCAGAACAAAGAATCCCTTTATGAGACATTATTCAGAGTCTGCGAATCTCCTGATTTTATCCCGGATCTGAACCGTAAAATTTCTTCCGAGATCTATAATTTCGTAAATTTGATCGAAAAGGCAAAGAAGAAGTTCTCTTCTTCTCCAAGACTATTCTTCGCATTACGAGAGTTAATCGCAGATCTGGGTTTGGAAAAAGAGATCATATTGGAAGAGAAAGAGGAGAAGGTCGCAAAGGCTCGTATCTATAATATGTCCGAGCTTGTGAACATGTTGGCGTTCTTCGAAGAAAATAATGACTCGGGCGAAAAACCCACATTATTCGACTTTATCAACCGTTTGGCGATGCTTATGGAAGATGAGCCGAATGACGAGAAAGAAGATAATCGAGTACAGTTACTCACCATTCATCAATCCAAAGGATTGGAATTCGAGTCTGTTTATGTCGTAGGACTAGAAGAAGGGATCTTGCCTTCCGGAAGAGCTACCGTAGAAGACCAATCTGTGGACGAAGAGCGACGTTTGATGTATGTAGCGATGACTCGGGCGAAGAGGCATTTATGCTTGACAGGTGCCGCTAATCGCCGCAAATTTGGGGAGCAATTGGCCTCCGAGCCTTCTCGCTTCCTTAAGGAGATAGATCCGGAGACTTTGGACTGGCTTTCTAACGAGGAAACCAGACAACAGGAGACTAATGATTTCCTGCAAGAACTCGAAAAATTGAAAATCGGATGAGAAAATGAGTAAATATCTGACAATATTGTTTATCGGAGCTCAATTCCTCCTCTACTGTGCAAGTACACAAAAAGAAGGGGCGGTTTCCGCCAATTTAGAGACCCAGGTCCGAGCGGAAATCAAGGGAATAGACCAGCAATTAAGCGATCTACACCCTGAAGACAAAAGACGTTCCGAGCTACTCCTCCAAAAATCCAAACTTTTACTAAAAATCGAATCTTTCAAAGAAGCTTCCCTCGTATTGAGAGAAGTTCAAAATTCCAAAGACGGTCGTAATCTTCAACATTTGGACCATTATTTAGGTTCAGCATATCTTGGGATCAACGACTATGATAATGCTATCGTTCATTTCCGTAAGTCGGACAATGTGGATCGCGATTTTGAGTCTGTTACCCGCAAAAAAATGTGGGCAAAAGCATATTTCGAAGATGAGAAATATGGCCAGGCTCTTGGAATTTTAGGCAGAGCTTCCAGAGAGAAAAATTTCGAAAAAGATCTATTCTACTATGAGACCGTAGTAGTCAGCTTCTACAGAATTAAGGAATACAAAAGATGTCAGTTGGTTCTGGAAGAGGGATTACAGAAATTTCCGGAAAGCCTAGTACTGAAGGAAACCTCGGAGAAAATCAGCCAGGTTCTCCAACGGTAATTTTTTTCTCAATACCTCTCCCTAAAAATCCATTTTTTAAAAAGGACAGCGTTACATTCCAGATCGCTGTCCCACCAAAACTGTATCGACTTGTATCTTCTACATTTCAAAAGATACAATCTATCACTGAAAAACCTTCCTTTAGAAAGATATCAATTGCTCTGATAGTGACTTTCCTATTGCTCGCGGCAGCAAAAGAAACTGCGGAATGGTACTTCGTTAGAAGAGTTTTGGATTTGCGTGGAGTGAAGGAACTCACACGCGGATTCATCAATGAAGAATTGGACAGGGCAGTGACCTTGGGAGTCGTAGAATACGAATTCCCGAATCATGTATTTATAGAAGATCTAAAAATTTCCAGCGACGAGGATTTTGCCTCTCAGCGAATGATCTTCAAGGCAAACAAGATTGAACTATTATTACGAGGGCTTTGGAAAGGACAACCTTCTGTAAAAGCGATCCGAGTGCGTAATGCACAATTGAGTATCGATCTGGAAGATAAGATCTCCGGAGAAATTCTATCTTATATCCATAAGATCAATATTCCTGAGATCAGATTGGAAGATACTACGGTCACTGTTTATAAGGGCGGCAAGGTCCTTTTAGAGAATATGAAGGGAATCGATTTTAATATCCGAAAGGAGGATACTAAGATCAATGTCCAAATTTCTGATTCTTTATTTCCTATCCCTGGATTTAGATATGTGAACGGAAAGTTTAGTACGGATATCGGAAGTAATAATATGAATCTGGAAATTCTGTTTAAGAATGCAAAGGCAGAATCTTCCGGAGGTTTATATTCGGAGTTTTCTCAATTCTATCCTAAAAAAGGAAAAATTTCAGGTCGTGCTATTTTAGAGTCGGACGGGACCAATTTGAAAGTCCAAGGTAAAACAGAATTTTCTAATGTAAACGGGATTGTTTTACAAGAGCTTCCATTACAAAGCGAAGTTTGGGAATGGAAAGATATAGATCTGGAACATGAGTGGACCCGCACTCAAAAGGGAGATGTCTTTTCTGAAGAGCATAAAGTATTCTCTGGAGAAGATAAACTCACTCTTCTAAAATCTAAAAATGAGAAGGGGCTGAAGTCCTGGGACCTGAGTCTGACTGTCCAAGACTTGGATGATATCCGCAATTTTCTGCCTGTTTCTTCTGATCTTGAAACCCTTGCTGGAAGTCTGGACTTACATTGGAAAGGGACTGAGACTGGGAGTTACGGAGACTGGATGAAGTCAGAAGCGAAATTTTCTCTCCAAGATTTCAGATGGAAGGATCCTTATTTGGATCTGGAGATTAAAGATGCAGATCTGGGTTGGAATCTTGCAGGAATTTTAGAGGCAAAACTTAAAGGAAAACAATTCGGCCTTCCTTGGTCTGCAAATCTAAAGGGCAAAACAGGATATCGAAAAGGTGTAAAGGGAGATGGGACTGCTTACTTTCCTTTGCAAGGAGAATATAATCTGGAGTTAGAGACCGACTCAATCGTTCTTTCTAACTTTTTTCCTTTGTATAGTTCCGTTCGCCAATGGATTAGAGAAGATATCCATACCAGAATGGAAAAGCTGATCCCTGAAATTAATTTCACCAGAACTCCTATCTATAAATATTTCTTAGAAAATCCTACGGGTAGTCTCAAACTTACAGCCAAGGAAGTGAAATGGGATCTTGGGCTTCCTGCTATGGGCAAGTTGGATGTGGGTTTGAAATTTGCACCTTCTCAATCTAGATTGGATGCAAACATTACTGGAACCGGAACTGCTAAATTAAATTCTTATTTTACTTATGGAACTGATAATCCTTATTTCGGAATAGATTTCGAGACGATCAATCTTGCTTGGGGAGTTCCAAGTTTTTCTTTTTGCGGTGGGGATTTGATCCCGGAAAGTTTGGATTCAGACGGGAATATACGATTTAACGGAAATAATTTCTTAGACATTCACGATAGGATGTACATCACCATCGATAAGGTGAAACTTTCGAATACGATCTGGAAAGGGAAGGGGGAATTCCCTATGCCTGTTCCTCCTAAGTTCGAGATGGGATTCGATTATTGGAATCCGGGCAGTCCTCCCAAAAGAAATGTTTATTGGAAGGGCGGGAACGTAAATGCATCCGCGAACTCTTATATAGATTCCGATTCAATAAAATATTTTGTAACCGGAAACACTTACTCACTTTCCAGCGAATCTAATTCTGCAGTGCCGATCTCGGCTTTCGCGTTTAAGATAAAAGAAAATAGTGCAGGTTGTGTTAAGGAGTAGAAACAGGCTTTTCTTTTAAGAACTGAAGGATCGCTCTACTTGCATTTTTAGAACTATGTTCTTCGCCTAAGGATTCTTTTACAGATCGGATCTCTTCTATCATCTGGTTTCTGTATTTTTTATTCTTTAGGATTGCCATTGTTTCTCTTAAGGTTTCTTCCGGAGTACATTCTGCCTGAATGAGTTCCTTCACCGTTTCTCTTCCGCTTAAAATATTAACAAGTCCTATAAAAGGTGTGCGGATCAGAAGTGCTGAGATAAAATAACTGAGTAAGCTGACCTTGTATAAGATCACCATTGGTTTTTCGAAATATACAACTTCTAAAGTAGCGGTTCCGGAAGTTACTAGGACAATATCCGAGGCTTCGATACATCTTAAAGAACGGTCGAATAAATATTCGATCTTGATACCAGGATTGGATCCTTCCGTTTCTTTAATTTTAGTTTGGATAAACTCTTCTTCTTTTAAGTTGATGTTTGGAATAAGAAAACGTACATGTTTTTTTTCTGCTTCGGCTTCTCCATGGATAAGCGCTGCAGATCGGAGTAATGTATCCAATATTCTATGGATCTCTCCGGATCGAGAGCCTGGCATTAGAGTGATTGTTTGTAAATGAGCCAGCTGTTTTTCATCCACTGGGATTGGAGCTTCTTTTCGGATCTTTTCTTTAATCCTTTGCGCGATTGGATGTCCTACAAATACGGAACGAACTCCATAATCATCGTAAATCTTCTTCTCGAATGGAAATAATACCAACATCAGATTTATAGTTTCTTTAATCTTATAGATCCTACCGAAATTCCAGGCCCAAAGCTGGGGAGAAACATAGAAAATCACTTTGATCCCTAATTCTTTGAGTCTGGCTGCAAGCCTAAGATTGAAACCGGGATAATCGACTAAGATCGCGTGTGTGCAAGAACGTGCCACTGCTTCTTCTACCAATCTATCCATTAAGGCTTTTAGGAATTTGTATTTGAATAAGACTGCTGTGAAACCGATTACAGAAAGTTCTTCCATATCTTCTATAGATTCGAAACCTTCTTCCAACATTCTGGGGCCGCCTATCCCAAAAAAAGTAAGATCCGGATCATGTTTTTTGAGTTCTTTTAATACTTCAGCGCCGAGTAAATCGCCGGAATGTTCTCCAGCTAATATCATAAATACGGGAGAAGAAGGTACGGAAAGATTTTCCGTCCTAATTTTGTCTCCGGCCTTCTTAGGCTTTAGGGAGCTTTTTTTGGGTAGAGTTAATTTTCGAGACGTTGCCACGGCCGATGCTCAAGATATGGATTTTCAATTTTTCTGCAAGGTTAATAAATTCGGAAGGATTTACAATTATCGTCTCTCCTTCTCGAAAGGCGAGTATATCGCAGTTGTTCTCGCTCATTACTTTTAAGGTTTCTATTCCGACTGTAGGTAGATCGAAGCGAGGATCTTGGCTTGGTTTGGAACTTTTGCAAACTACTGCCTTTCTTTTTTTGGCGAAACTTCCGCCTCTTCGGATTGTTTGGTCTGTTCCTTCTACGGCTTCCACCGCCAATACCGATTTATCTACTACTACTACTGCTTGGCCTATATCCAGGTGGGCGATCTTCTCAGCGTATTCCATTCCGAAGATCACGTCTTCCACCTGTTTTTTATCCAAGGCTCTTTTGGTATAACGTCCTTCTGGAAGTAGCAATGACTTCAGATATGTTTTTTGGGAAATGATATGAATACCTTGTTTTTCGAAATCTTCAGCTACCGTTTTGAAGATAGAATAATCGTGACGATTCACCATTCTTGCAAGTAGCGCGAGAGCCTTTAAGTCGAAGTTCAGGCTTTTAAATATAATCTCTTTTTTAACTTTTCCTAATAGAAGAAGTCTATCTATCCGATTTGTTTTGCAGGCTTTTAATAGTCCGCCAATCTTTACGATCCGGATCGGTATTACTCTATCAGGATAATTTCCAGGAGTAAAATCAGACTCTGCTATGGAAAGAAAGAATGGATCTTCCCCTGCTGCCAGAGCTTCTTTCATTCCTATCTGTGGGAGATTTCCTCCTCCCGCTAATATTCCTAAACGTCCCAAACTTAGTTGGAAAAAGAACCGGAAGAGCCGGTGGATGATTCGGAACTTTTGGAAGAAGATTTATTATCTGTTACATAGAATCCGGATCCTTTAAAGATGATCCCTCCTACGCTGGAGATCAATCTATCTACTTCTCCAGTTTTGCCGCAAAGAAGACAAGTCGTGATAGGATCGTCCTTCATGGATTGAAAATGTTCGAAAGTTTGCCCGCAAGCCTTGCATCTATAATCGTAAGTAGGCACTGATTTTCCTCGCTCGATCTTATGATCAAAATAAAAACTTAAATTGGAACGCTGCCGCATTCGAATCGGACTTCTTATCCGCTTGTTGTAGGCAGAGTTTGAATAGAACTCCCTCAGTTGAGGTTAGTTCTTCTTCAGGAGAGACACCTTGTAATACGGTTTTTTCTCCTACTAATAGAGACGCTGATATTGTCCCGTTTGCAGAAAAAATTCCAAGCTGGAATCGTTTCTTTCCACCTGATCCAAGTATATACTTGTTCCTATTGATGGAAATACTCTCTCTGTCAAGATCGATTTGGTAAGCAGACTTCCACTCACCGGGTCTTCCTGAGTATAGTTTAAAAATCGGAACAGTTTCTTCTCCGCTTAAACTTGCTGTAAGAAATTCTAAGGATCTAAAAGGTTCTTCTACGATCCTGCAGATCTCTTTATATTTTCCGGTTTTAGATCTATGTATTACGATTCCGTAATCCCCATCCAAGGCTAACTTTTCAGTAGGGATATATTCGCCGTGAAATCCTGGAGGGATCTTATCTTCCGTCCAAAATGCAAAGTCCCAGGCTTGGCTTTTTTCTGATTGGGAAAATTCTACAAATGTTTCTTCGGCTTTTGCAGAAGGATACGGATCTTCCTCTAAAAAGTGAGAGAAGATCCAACCTGAGATCTGTAACTCAGGAATATATACTTGGACCCAGTTTCCTTTTCTTCCTTGGACAGTTTCGGAACGAGGGTCTTTATCTAATGCGTAAAGTAAGAGTCCTTTTTTTAAACGTGCTTTGCCGGGATTTTCAGTACCCGGGCCGGTCCTTAGATTTGTATTCTCTCCAGTGTTCTTAAATCTGGATCCGAGTAATGTAGAATCGTCTCTTACGGAAAGAAAACCTAATAGTTCAGAAAGTTTGTTCTGATCTCCGTCAGAAAGTTTAGTTTCTCTTTTCAAAACTTTTTTCAGAACAGAAGAATAAGAAGAAATTCCTAATGTGACTGGATTACTTCGGATCAGTTCTTTTAGATCTCGTAAGAATAGAATATCATCTTCCCATTCTCCTGCGATCTCTACTCTGGATAGAATTGCTTTTTGTCTCCAGTAACCGCCTGGTCTGAGTTGTAAAATAAATGGATCTTCGAATACCGGAAATTCACCTTTAGATTCTAAAGATTTTCCTGAGCCGATCCCGTTTTCTTTTTGGAGTCTTCCGGAAATTTTAGCTCTATCTTCCGGATCCTTGGTGATCAATTCTGCATTCAATCTAAGAAGAGATTGAGAGCCGTAAAAAAGATCTTCAGGAGTTGGGGCGGTTGATTTTTTTACTAAGGAGATAACCTTCTCCCATTTTTCCTTTTTATAATATTCGTAAATAGTGTCGGATGGTTTGGGCCAAAAGCGAATGGTAAGCCAAACGATTAGCCCTAATAATACGATCCCGAATATAGAAAGGAAAAATCCGCGTTTCAATGAGAACTACGAAACCTATTAATCCAAATGCGGAATAAGTTTTTCAGCATCCAGATCGAATCTTTCCAAAAGCATGTTCTTCGCTATATAGTATCTCATTAGATCTATATTAAAATTCACTTTTGCTTGAGTAAGGCTAAGCTGGTCTCTCACCAAAGTATCCAAAGCATTTTTAACCGCGACTGCATCCGCTCTTCCTTGTTGGAAGCTTCGGACCACACCGTTATAATAGTTTTGGGTCTCTTTTTCGGTGACTATTGAGTTCTTATAAATTTTATAACTGGCTTCTAAAGAATCGATCCTTCCTCTTAGATCGTCCCTTACTTCATTCTTAACTTCGGTTTCTTTTAGAGTAGCTTGGCGAACTCCGATCTCGGAGTCTCTTCTTCCTGCAGCAACTCCCTTATCGAATAATGGATAAGAGAAACTTACTTTTCCGTTGAAGTCTTTATAACGCGCAGATTGAACACCGTCAGTCGCGTCTGTATAATTTTTATCAGGGCTCGTTATTGTTTGAGCTTGAGAAGAAGCTGAACCTGAAAGTGTAAGAGAAGGTAACTGATCACTTTTTGCATTCTTTAGCATAAGCTCGGCGATTTCTTTTTCTCTGACTGCGTTTAGATAATCCGCTCTCTTTTTGTAAGCGATCTCTAGGTCTTTGTTATAGTCGGGCTTCTCGGGAATTTCTTCCATTAGGTCCGTTTCTTCAGAAAGGTCGGAATCATTCTCTAATTTTAAAGTACGAGCTAATTTCCTTTTTGCTTCGTCTTTTTGAACAACTGCAGTTTCCAATTGGCTATCTGCTTGTGCGAGTAGAGCGTTCCATTGGTTGACTTCGAATCCTTCCGAAAGTCCCAAACCTTGTTTACGTACCGTAAGATTTCTAATATTACTTACGTTCTCTTTTAATCTACGGAACGTTTTTAAGGACTGTAGTTTAACCGAATAGTCCCAGAAATCCACAAGTGATCCTACGATCGCTTCCGAGATCTGAAGAGAAACTTGGCTTTTCGCCATTTCTTTTTGGTTGTCCAGGATCTTCTCCTGGTTTCTTCCCTTGTAACCGAATGAGTTCTTTAATAAATCTTGGGAAACCGTTGCAGTGATAAATCCGGTATAAAGAGGAGGAAGTGCGAGTCCTGCGAAACTTGCAGTAAGAGGGTTACTCTTATCCTCGAAAGCGTTTGAGTCGAATCTTCTATTTCCTGCTTCTAACTTGAAGTAGGTTCCAGTCGTACGGATCGTTTTTTCAATCCCCCCTTTGATCGTATCATCGGAAGTTTTTGTTCCAGTAAATACGTTGTTCTGGTTCAAAGGAAGAACTGTTTGTCTAAAACTTCCGTCAGCTACTAATCTCCAAGAATATTGGGACTCTGCTTTCAAGTAGCTCGAATCGGTTTTTGCCAATTCGTATCTCAGGTTCTGTAGTTTGAAGTTACTATCTAAAGCTCTTTTAACTGTCTCTTCGGTAGTTAACTTCAGGACCTTTCCGGATGATTTATTCTCTTGGGAGAATACTCCGGAAAATCCCGAAAGGAGGATGAGGCTCGAAGCTAGACATACGGAGATCGTCTTCCCGCTTATTGTTTTGGTCCAAAAATTTCCATTTTCTAATTTCATAACCTTTCCTCCCGATCTAAAGTATTAGATTAACCTAATGCTTTTTTCATTTTTTCGCCGACTTCGGCGATAGATTGGCAAACCGAAATACCTGCATCCTGCATTGCTTTCATCTTAGACGAAGCTGTTCCCATTCCTCCGCTGATGATAGCACCTGCGTGTCCCATCCTTTTTCCAGGAGGTGCAGTTTGGCCTGCGATAAATCCTACTACAGGTTTTTTAACATGAGCTTTGATATAAGCAGCCGCTTCTTCTTCGGAAGTTCCGCCGATCTCTCCGATCATTACGATACCTTTCGTTTCAGGATCTTCATTCAGAAGTCTAACCGCTTCCGTATGATTCATTCCCGGAACCGGATCTCCACCGATTCCGATCACAGTGGATTGACCCAAACCATGTTGTGTTAACTGCGCAACTGATTCGTAAGTTAAGGTTCCAGAACGAGAAACGATCCCTACATTTCCTGCTTGGTGGATAAAACCAGGCATAATCCCCATTTTCACTTTGTATTTAGGAGAGATCACGCCAGGGCAGTTTGGTCCAACCAATCTGGTTTTGGAATTACGAAGTGCGCTATAAACCTTGAGCATATCGTGTGTTGGAATTCCTTCAGTGATACAAACCACAAGAGGAATTTCATTGAAGATACCTTCTAAGATCGCATCCGCTGCGAATGGAGGTGGAACGAAAATGATAGAAGCATTTGCTCCTTCTTTAACGATCGCATCTTTTAAGCTATTGAATACAGGAACATTTTTACCGGCGAGCTCAACATTCTGCCCACCTTTTCCAGGAGTTACTCCTCCAACAACGCTAGTTCCGTATTCTATCATTTGAGTCGCGTGGAAAGAACCTTCTTTACCGGTGATCCCTTGTACTACGACTCTTGTATTGCTATCTACTAATACTGCCATGTTATATTAAGTTAACCTTATGTGATTTATTTAATGGCATCTGCCACTTTTTTAGCCGCGGTGCGAAGATCCTCTTCTCCGATGATGTTTAGACCGGATTCGTTCAGGATTTTTTTACCCTCTTCCGCGTTGGTTCCTTTCAAACGAACTACTAATGGAACATTGATGTTCACAGCCTTAGCAGCTTCGATGATCCCCAGAGCAACTCGGTCACAACGAACGATCCCTCCGAAGATATTGATGAAGATCCCTTTAACGTTCGGATCTCCTAGAATAAGTTTGAATCCGTTTGTAACAGTGGTAACATTCGCTCCACCGCCCACATCTAGGAAGTTTGCAGGTTCAGCACCGGCAAGTTTAACGATGTCCATGGTTGCCATTGCAAGACCTGCACCGTTAACCATACATCCGATGTTACCATCTAACTTAACATAGTTGATATTGTATTCGCTGGCTTGGACTTCCAAAGGATCTTCTTCGGAAATATCTCTGAAGGCAGCGTTCTCAGGATGACGATACAGAGCGTTTTCATCTAAGTCGATCTTACAGTCGCCTGCAATGATCTCGTTTTCTTTAGTAAGGATCAAAGGATTGATCTCTAACAAAGATGCATCTTCTTTGATATAAGCATTGTAAACGGAAGTTAGAAGAGCTTTGAAAGATTTATGGGATTCTGCAGGAAGTCCAAGATCAAAAGCAAGTTGAGAAGCTTGGTTTGGTTGTAATCCGATACCTGGATCTACAGCGATCTTCAGGATTTTTTCAGGATGAGTTTCCGCAACTTCTTCAATCTCCATACCACCTTCAGTGGAAGCCATGATGATTGTTTTGCGGATCGCGCGATCTAATAATACGCTTAAATAAAATTCCTTCGCGATATTGATCCCTTGCTCGAGATAAACTTTTAGAACTTTTTTACCTTCAGGTCCAGTTTGAGGAGTGATAAGTTGCATGCCTAGGATCTTATCGATAGCGGCTAATGCGTCTTCTTTAGTTTTGGTAACTTTAACTCCGCCGCCTTTTCCTCTACCGCCAGCGTGGATTTGGGCTTTTACGACTACAACAGATGCTCCCGTTTTGGAAGAAACTTCTTCGTGGGCTTTTGCACCGTCTTCTTTTTTATCAATTACTACGCCGAAAGGAACTTTGGCGTTATGGCGTCTCAGGATTTCCTTGGCCTGGTACTCGTGAATTTTCATGAATCAACCTTGTTTTTTTGGATGTGAGTTCAGTTTGGAATGCTTTTTCTAAGGATTTTACCTGGAAGAATCCTGTCCATCCCCTTTCGGTAGGAGTTCCAACAAGAGTCTTTAAATGCATGGATAAACCTTAGTTCAATTATGAATTTGGCCGCTTCCCGCTTGGGCGGGACCGGGCTGCTACGGGCTCGGGCATTCGCCCTCGTCACTTCGTGACTAAAGCCCTTCGCATCCCTAGCGGTGAAATCTTCGGTAACTTCATGCCTTTGTCTTTGAGCCGAAATCTATCTAGTTTTTATTTCACGCGAAGTCGCAAAGAGTAGAAGGTCCTGGGTTTCTCTTGAGGAGTTCCTTCACCCGGAAGAGAAAAGGGTCGAGACATTTCCGTGACAATACTTTGGAAACTGAACCAATATATTTTCCGTTATTACGTTATATTTTCTGTTATATTGTATATTTGGACTGATTTTTGGAAAGGTTCTAAGCAGAAAAGGCTAACTCGTGGTTTGCACGTTAGGAGAAATATAAATGAAGGTGATCTATATTGGGCTGGTAAGCCTTGTTTTGGGGGCGTTTGTCTCCTGTGATTCAGGGGGTGGAGATTCTAATTCTGCTCTAGCGGTATTGGCCGGTTTTGAAAATTCGATTCCAGTCAGTTCTGCGGCGGATTTAACAAATGAGTCTGCGGCTTCTTATGATGATAATGAATGGGGTCTTGTAACTGCTTCTCGTTTGGAATCTTGGGTAAGCGATTGGCAAAACCAAAAGCCATCTCATATCAGCGGAAAGCTTGTGATCTTGCAGAGTAGCCTAGCGAATAATTTTTCCGGGGATACAAGTGGAAGATCTTATATCAAGTCCGACAATGCGAATGGAGTGTATGTGTATCATCTGGATGATTTCCAGGCCGGATTTCGTTTTAATCAGCAAAGAAACACAGGTTTAATTAAGAACTCTGTCCGTTATCAAGCGGATGGCGCAACCGTTGACCAATGGTTACAGGTTTATGGGATCAATTTAAATACGGACCTAGTAGTTTTCGCAGTCGGATCCGCAAATAATAACGGTACTGCTTATACGAACGGAAGCCAAACCCAAGATGTTACCAGAGGAATTTACTGGTTAAGATATTGGGGAGCTGATATCAAACATCTTGCGATCTTAAACGGAGATATCAGGACCAATTTTACGAATGCCACTTATCTTTCTGCAACGAAAGATACAGCTCCGAATACAAACGGTGGTTTTAGTGTGAAACAATTGAAGGTTGATAATACCATCATCACTTTAACACTCGAAGACATCATTAAGATCGTGAAAAATAACGGTACTGCTTCTATCAGCGGGCTCACAGGAACTCAGATCATAGTGGATGCAAGACCTACGGCGCAGTTTGACCAAACAGTTGGAATTACAAACTCAGGAGCAAATCATATCACAACTGCCTGGAATGATTCAGGTGCGCCAGCTGCAGGTGTGAGCGGGACTCCTAAAAAGTACGTTCTGTTTGAAACTAGGATCAAAGGAGCAAAAACATTTCCTTGGGCTTCTTTATTGGATACTTCCGCTACCGGTTATAGATTCAAGGATAAGGTAACTCTTGCCGGCATTTTTGCGAATACGGGAACAGGTGGAGCCGGTTATACTGCGGGATCTACGATTGTTTCTCAATGTAGAACAAATTTTGAAGCACAGGTGAATGGATTTGTTTCTCAGAATATATTAGGATATCCTACTGTATTCTATGATGGTTCTTTAGTGGAATGGACTTCTCTTGTTGCGGAATATCCGGATTCTACGGAAGGAACTAGTTTTAATAAACTTTCTTTAACTTCTCCTTTCAGAACGGATACTGCTGATCTAAGTTATGCTCCTGCAGGGATCATTAACTATAATTCACATTCCTCCGGTGGAACTGGAAGCCCATATGTCACTGTGGCTCAAGCGGATATCGATCCTACTTCGACCACGACTCGTAAGGCTCAATTACAAGATAAGGCTTATAAGTATTAATCTTAAAAATTTTGGCTTCGAGAAAAGAAAAGGCTCCAATATGGAGCCTTTTTGCGATTTAAATATTAATAATATTTAAATTAAGAAGATTTATCTTATAGTGAAGAAAGGATCGCTAGATCCAAAGAGTAAGCTCCTCCGCCTACGATTGCTAATGCAATTGCAAGTCCGATTGCCAATACTTGGAATTCGTAACCTTCTCCTTTTTGAGCTCCGAACCAGTTCATGAAAAATCCGTGCTCTCTATGAACGAGTAGGGCCGCTCCAAGCATAATGAGTCCGATTGAAATTGCGGAGAAGCGGGTAAGTAATCCGAGAACTAAAGCCACTGAACCGAATGATTCACCAATGATAACTAAGAATGCGATGATCCCGGGAAGTCCGGCAGTTTGAGTAAAATAACCGTAGGTTCCTTTGAATCCGTAACCGCCGAACCAACCCAGTAATTTTTGAGCACCATGTGGGAAGATTACGATCCCTAGGGTCAATCTTAAGACCAGAGGAACGATATCGTTGCTGGTTGCTAATAGAGTTTCTAACATTTTGAATACTTCCTTCTATTAATTTAGGAATTAATAGTTTATTATTAAAGTATATTACTTTGAATATGAAGTATTTCTTACAAGTTTTTTTCACCAGGGTCGGCCAAAAATCGGAAAATTTTTCAGGTAGGAACTCCCGCTCCCGAATTTGCCTCCAATAAGCGGTCAGAAATCGCCAATTTAGCACAAAATTTTCGACTTTTAGATAGGATCAATATATGATTCAATGGCCCAGTTTATTCACCTAAATTTTCGGTAAAATTCAATATAACAGAATTAAATCTGTTATTTGTGAGAGTTTGATTCGGGATGGTCCTAAAGATCTTTTAGCGAATTCAAAAAAAGATCAGGAGAGAAGATGTCGGAAGTATTCCATTGGATAATCTCTGTATTATTTTTAGGATTTATTCTCGGATTTCCATGGCTTGCAGGAAGTCTTTCTAAGAAGCATAAGTGGCTTGGGTTTTTAGGTCCTGTCGTTCTATGCTACGCTTCGGGGATCATTTTGGGGAACTTGATCCCAACTGAGTTTTTACCTAAGAAAATCGCAGAAACAATTTCCGAAATTTCTATTCCGATAGCGATCCCTTTATTACTGGCTTCTTCTGATTTTGGACGAGGTATCAAAGAGGCAAGGCTTGCATTGTTTTCCTTCTTTCTATCCTGTATTGCTGTAGCTATCTCATCTGTTTCCGTTGGATTTTTCTTAAGTTCCTTGCATCCAGAATCTTCTAAAATAGGTGGAATGCTTGCAGGTTTGTATACGGGAGGAACTCCGAATTCAAATGCAATCGGCTTGGCTTTGGATACTGGAAAGGCAACAATTGCACTCGTAAACACTGTAGATCTTTTAATTGGTGGAACTTATCTTTTATTTCTACTAAGTTTTTCCAAAAAAGTATATTCGATTTTTCTAAAGCCGGAGATAGCAAGCGGAGAAGAAGGAGAAGTTATTTCGGAAGTCCAAGTTTCTCCAAAAAATCCTGTTATACGCTTATTGATAGGAGTTTTTCTTTCCATTTTGGGACTTGCTGCTTCTCTTGGAGTTTCCCAAGTGATTTTAGGAACTTCTTCTGCACCTTTGATCTTACTCGGCATCACTACCTGGGGAATCGGGATCTCATTTTCTAAAAAAGTAAGAAGATTGAATACTTATCCGGTTGGGTATTATTTTATTCTAATATTCTCTGTAGCCATAGGTTTCCTGGCAGATTTTGGAAGTTTAGTTAAGGGTGCTTCCGGTGTTCTTTTAATCGTGCTTGCAACCATGTCGATTGCGATCCTTCTTCATTTACTTTTTGGGATCTTATTTAGAATCCCTGTGGATACTTGGATTATCACTTCTGTTTCCAGTATTTATGGCCCTGCGTTTGTGCCCTCTGTTGCGGCCGCAATAGGGAATAGAGGTGTGTTGATCTTGGGAATTTTAACTGGGCTCGTCGGTTATGCTGTCGGGAATTATTTAGGTTTGGCAGTGTATTGGTTCTTGGCGAGATAGGAAAAAGAAAGCTTGCGTTGGATAATTTTCATGATTCTCTTTCCGGATGATTTCACGTTTCAACAGGTTCATAGATTGGGTACAATTAATCGGAATCACTCAAGGTCTCAATGACCAAGAGATACGCGCCATTCGTACCACTGGATCCACACAGTTCATAATATTTATAATCCCAGCTTTTCTAGCGATACCAATTTATTTCACTGAGCCCCCTGAAACACATTTATATTCCTATTCCATGCTCACCATCTTCCTGATTGCTCTTGGAGTTGCGCGGTACTTACTTACTAAGCGGAGACAAACAGCTGCAGCAGTTATGACACTTGTTGCTCTGAATTTCGAATTTACAGTTCTCACAGTAGCACAAGCGGATGACCCAGCACCGCTGGGATTTTTGGTCAGTTCTATTTTGCCGTTCCTGATGATTTTGCGAACTCGGACGAAAACTCTTTGGAGCCTTGTAATTCTTCCGGTCTTTTTTTTCTTAGCCTCTCAATATTATTATAGGGTATTTGGCGGGTCGGCGATATTCGGTCCTCCTAGATGGATTGTGCCTGCAGATTATCTGATGCCTCCTCTTGTTCTTTTGGTAATAGCTATGATTTCTATTATTTATCAGTTCGTAAAGGCGGTCAACAAAGCTGAGGACAAACTGTCTCAAGAACACGCTCAGTCTGAGAAACTTCTGCTTAATATTTTGCCGAGAGAAGTTGCAGATGAATTGAAGCAGAATGGGATCAGTAAACCTCGTCATTTTCCCTCCGCTACGGTTTGTTTCACTGATTTTGAAGGATTTACGAAAATTTCCGAATCCCTAGGGCCTAGCGAACTGGTCGCGGAGTTAGATCGATGCTTTTCCTATTTCGATAGTTTAATGGATCGATACAAGCTCGAGAAACTCAAGACCATCGGAGATAGTTATATGTTTGTGGGAGGAATTCCAAATAGCAGCTCTACTCATGCTGTGGACTGTGTTCTTGCAGCTCTCGAGATCCAAGCATTTATGAATCAAATGAAGGAAATTAAAACATCTCAGAATCTTCCATACTGGCAGCTTCGATTGGGAATTCATTCAGGAGACTTGGTGGCAGGAGTCATAGGCGAGAAGAAGTTTGCTTATGATGTTTGGAGTGATACTGTAAATACGGCGAGCAGATGTGAATCTTCGGGTGCCACAGGTAAAATCAATATTTCAGGTGCAACTTATGCGCTCGTCAAAGATTTCTTTGATTGCGAGTATCGTGGCCAAATTGCTGCAAAGCATAAGGGTAATATTGATATGTATTTTGTTCAAGGACTCTTGCCTGAATTGCATAGGGCAGGGGAGCCAAGGGTCCCAAACTCCGAATTCGAAAAACGTTACGCGGCTTTGCTATCGGGCGCAGAAAAGGCTGAAGTCGGAAATGCCGGCTAATGGGAATTTGGTTCAATTTGTTGGAATTTCAACAAGCAGGATTTATTTAAAGATTTTTTAATATTTCTCGGATCAGTTCTCCTGTATCCGTAAAACTTTGTTTTTTTAGGACCTTCTCCACTTCTTTGAGAGCTGATTTATCTTCAAATCCTAATTGAACAAGCGCTTGGACTGCAGTTTCTTTGAAACGATCTTCTGGTGAAGGAAGTCTTTCTTTGGAAGTTTCCGGGATCGATGGATCCTCCGAGCCTGCTTCTAAAAACAATTCCAGTTTTTTAAGATTTTGTTTTACTTCGAAAAATATTTTTTCAGATGTTTTGGCTCTGACTTTGGGAATTTTTTCCAAGTCTTTTGCTTCTCCCGAAGAAGCGATCTTATGTAATTCCCAGGGACTGAAGAAAGAAAGTACTTTGAGTGCAGTCATTTCTCCTATCCCATGTAGGCCCTTCATTACTTTGAAAAATTCTTTATCTCTTTCGTGTAGGAATCCAAAAAGTTTTTGGCCTCTTTCAGTAATGGAATGATGGATATGTAGCCTTACTTCTTTTGCAGAAGTTTGGAATTCTTTCAATTCCCAATAGGTCTTGAATGAGATTACGATTTCGTAAGTTACTCCGTGAACATCTAAGTTCACGGTACCTACTTCCAGTTTTCGGATGGAACCTTGTAGTCCGGAGATCATGTCGGGAAAGTTTAAAAAGTGATGCCTGCGGAGGCAATCATTTCCACAAATCCGAAGTTTTGAGTGGCTCTATCTTTAGATTTACCGTTTGTATAGATGCTTGTTAGATCTATATATCCACCTTTTGCTCCGAATTCAAAGAAGAAGGATTTGAATAAATCGATCCTAACTGCTGAATATCCGGAGACTCCGTATCCAGAAAGGTGGAATCTATTATTATGGCCTTCTCCGAAAAGTCTCACATCACTTCTGCAAACAACAGGTCCAGCTCCGACGGAACCTACTAAACTAAATGCATTCTCTCCATTTGGAGAAACCCAGAGGGGCGCTACGTAACCGAGATCAACAAATAGATAATTGAGTCCGTCAGTATGTTCGAATTTCAAGAAATCCGGAGAAATATTGACCGTCTCTCCTCCATGATATCCCGCGAATTGATTTATATTATTCGGAAATAATAATGCATAAGGAGCAGACTCGAAAGAAGTATGAAGCCTTGCCCATTCTATCGCATTAGGATCTATATATCCGCTGATGCTTGCTGCCTGCCCTCTGGACATTACATATTTCATATGATCTTGCCCAAATGCGATGAACAGATTGTCAGTGAGATAGTATGTAAGTTTGAAATTATACTGAGGGATTTCCCAGAGAGAAGGATTCAAATATACATCCGTAGAGAATCTTTCCGGTTTGTCCCTAGCAACCACATCCTTTAATGTAAAAGAATATCCAGGCCCTTTGAAGTTGATATCACTTTGGGTATAAGAATCTCTATTATATCCCCATTGGAAGGACCAGCGACCTTTTCTTTGGTCAACTCTCCTTTCTTCTTTTTTAACCTGTTCAGGCTGAGCAGTCCCTTTTGCCTGTGCAAGTTGTAATGGAGTAAGTTTTTCTTCTCCTCCTACGGCAAATAGGGAAGTGGAGAAGGTCAGTAGTATTAAGATAATATAATGGACGAAAGATGACGATTTAGTTTCGGATCTCATTTTGGACGGAAGCCTCCAGGACACAGTTCTATGCCAGAATTCAGGAATAGTTCCGGGAGGCACCTTTTTTTCTTAAGATAGAAATTTCCAAATCATTCCAAGTCTATCCCGCTTCCGATAGTCCACGGTACAATTTTGACCCCATCCTTAGTTCCCCAGGAAATTCCGTCGGATGGAGGATTGATCCCTTTTGTATCTGGAGAATTAGGGAAGGATAATCTTTGTTTGAGGTCCAACACAGGTTCCTTAGGTAGATCATCTCCTAAAGGGAATGTCCCCCAATGGATAGGAGCGAATGATTTTGCATTTAGGTCCTTAGTCGCCATCAAAGCTTCCTCGGGTCCGATATGCGCATATTTCATAAACCATCTAGGCTTATAAGCTCCGATAGGAAGAAGTGCAAGATCGACAGGTTTTCCTAAACGTTCCGAGATATTTTTGAAATGTGAAGAATATCCGGTATCCCCCGCAAAGTAGATGATCTTTCCCTGAGCTTCTAAGGAATAACTTCCCCAGAAGTATTGGTTCGTATCTGAGATTCCCATTCTGCTCCAATGATGCGCAGGAAGGAATGTGATCTTTACGGATTCTTTAGTGGTAACTTGGTCCAACTCTTGGGAAACTGTAGATCCTAAATTTTCTTCTTCCGAAAATGATTTCATTCCGGAGGGAAGAAGTATCTGCAAGTTCGGATTTTTACTTCTCAAGTAGCGTAATGTATCTCGGTCCAAATGGTCTCTATGAGCATGACTTACTACTACAAAGTCCACCGGAGGAAGATCCTCTTTTGGAATTGGAAGTTTGACTAGTCTTGTGACCAGAATAGGAGCCTCAAAGATAGGATCTGTTAGAACGTTTACCGTTTTTCCATTTTTTGTAGAAGAGATCCAAACTGTGGCATGTCCGAACCATACCACTCTTACTTTTCCCTCCGGAGCGACTAGGTCTTTAGAGTTTCTTTCCAATACTGTAGGAAGTTCTTCGGTGAGACCTTCTACTGCAGGCGGATCTTTAGGTCCCCAGAGCTTCCAACGTAATATGGCCAAGGGGGACTTTCCCTGTAATTCTTCATCCGGATCTAAATTATGATATCTACCTTCTTTATAACTGGGGGACTTTACCCTCTCTGGATCCAATGGAAAACAATAGAAAAATGAAATTGCGAGTAAGAGAGTCGCGGAATGGAATATTAAACTCATATTGTTGTTTTGGACCTCTTGTAACATTTTTGGAGCCGAATTTTTTCTAAAAGAATAGAACCTATTCAATTTATTTCTATTCTTCGGAACCGCATAAGATCGAACCATTTTTTTTTCAAACCGACCGATGTCGCCAGGCCTCAGTTCAGCAGGTTGCTTGCAGAAAATTCGGCTCTAATCCGTTCTATCCTAAATGGAAGCTTCTATACAGATCAGGGACCTACCATTTGCGAAAAATAGAATACTTTCGCTTACGGTCCTATTTTTATTTATCAGCTTCCATTTTTTGTTACCAGTGGGTCTATTATTAAGTAGTTTTCCCAATTGGGCAGCTTGGGTTTTTGCCGCAGCTTTGGGGCCGGTGTCTTATACTTTTTGGAATTTGATCCATGAAAGTATTCATGGGAACTTTTCGAACGAAAGAAAGCAGAATCATTTTTGGGGAAGATTTCTTTGTATCGTGTTCGGGGCTCCATATTCGGTTCTGAAATGTAGTCATCTGATGCATCATAAGTTCAACAGAGAACCTGGTGATCGGATCGAATTTTATGATCCAAATTCTCGAAAGCCTAGATGGTTTCAGAGTTTGAATTATTATTTCAGAATTACTGTGGCGACTTACATTTTTGAAGTAGGTTCAGGGCTTTTACTTTCTCTGCCTTCTCGTTGGACAAGGCAGACAGTGGATCGATTCATCGAGTATCCTATTGAGGAAGGTTTTTTTAAATGGATCTATCGTCCTGAAATTTTGGAAGAATTAAGAAAGGATATATTATGGATTTTGATCTTCTATATTCCTTCTTTTTGGTTGTTCGGAAGTAATTGGCCTTTGTTGGTATTCCTACTTTTAAGCAGGTCCTTTTTTATATCATTTTTCGATAATGCGTATCATTACGGGAAAGAAATTAATGATAAAAATTCGGCCTTTAATTTAACTCTACCGAAAACGGTAAGTGCGTTTTTTTTACATTTTAATTATCATAGGATTCATCATAGATTCCCGGGTTGTTCTTGGGATCGATTACCGAAACAAATGGAGGTTTGCGGAGAAACCTGGGACAAAAGTTTTATTAAACAAGCATGGAGCCAATGGGGCGGGCTCTTAGAACCTTTGGATGGAAAAATTTCTAAATAAAAAGAAAACATATGAGAACGATAATACAATCTTTCATTCACAATAGACTCTTCATGTATTTGGGAGTCATATTCATTGTTGCCGCGGGGGGAATGTCACTTTGCGGTTTGCGCAGAGATGCTTTCCCGAATGTGGATATGAAGCAGCTCGTGATTACCACAAAATTCCCGGGAGCTTCTCCTGCGGACGTGGAATTACGGGTAACGTATCCGATCGAGGAAAAGATCAAGGAGATAGACGGTATAGATGAGATCCGTTCCTTCTCCCGTAACTCCGTTTCCGATATAGATGTTCGTGTAAGCTTAGAGGAGAAAAATCCTGAAAAAGTTTTGGATGAGATCCGAAGAGCGGTAGACAATGCTATCTCCGATTTTCCTCCTCAGGTAACTGAAAAACCTAAAATTACGGAAAGAAAATCAGGTTCATTCCCGATCATGGACTTCTCCGTTTATGGCGGTAAGGACGAGATTGAACTTCATACAATCGCTGAATTTATAGAACTGGAATTGGAAAAGATCCCGGGAATCGCTAGAGTAGATGTATTCGGAAAACGTGATAGAGAATGGCATATACTTGTAAATGCAGACAGATTGAAACAATACCAATTGGATCTTTCCGATATCACAAGAACGATCCGCACTCGTAACATCAATCTTCCTGCCGGTTCCGTGGATTCTGAGAATGCATTTGATCTTAGGATAGACGGAGAATTTAAAAATCCTTCCGAGATCGGAAAAATCCCGGTTCGAACCAATGATATATTTTCCACTGTTCGTATCGGTAATCTGGCAAGGGTTGAAGATACATTCGAATATCCTAGGTTCCTTGCGATTGCAAATGGGCAGCAGGGTTTGGTTCTTTCCGTTATTAAAAAGGAAAGAGCGGATGCAATTGAAGTTGCAGATAATGTCCAGGCTCGATTAAAGGAACTTGAAAAAATTTATCCTGAAAGTATTAAAACATTCAAATTAAACGATGAAGCAAAAAGAACCAAGAATAGATTGAACGTGGTTTCTTCCAATGCTCTCATCGGGTTCTTGATCGTTTTCGGGATCTTGTTTTTATTCTTAGATTTCAGAACTGCAACTCTGACCTCTATGTCATTGCCTCTTTCGATGTTAATGACATTCGCAGCACTTCCTTTCTTTGATGTTTCCTTCAATATGATCTCTATGATGGGACTTATCATTTCCCTCGGGATGCTCGTGGATAACTCCATCGTAATTTCGGAAAATATCTATACCTATCTAGGCGAGAAAATGGACAAAACATCCGCTGCCTTGAAAGGAACCACTGAGATGTTGGTCCCGATCTTCGGATCTTATCTCACTACCGTGGCCGCATTCCTCCCTATGTTATTCATGGCGGGGATCATGGGAAAATTTATTTGGCAGATCCCGCTCGTGGTAATCATCGCATTGACTGCGAGTTTGATTGAGTCTTTCTTATTTCTTCCGGCGAGAATTGCAGCATTTGCAAAAACTCCGGATGAATTGAAGAGGACTTCCAAGTTCAGAAAATCCTTGGATGCATTCTTTGCAAGAATGGAGGAAAGGTTTGCAGACTTTGTGGCTTTTACGATCCGAAATCGAAACAAGTCCTTCTTTGCGATCATACTGATAGTGATGGGCTCCTGTGGAGTAATGTCCCAGATGGACTTTATACTTTTCCCGAAAGAGGATATCGAGATCTTCCTGATCAAAGCAGAGTTTCCTCCTTCTTCTCGTATCTTCCAAACTAGAGATAAGATGAAGTATATGGAAGAGATCTTGAAGAAGATTCCAAAAGAAGAATTGGTGAGTTATTCCACTAAGATTGGTGTACAACAAACGGATCCGGATGATCCGCTTTCCAGATTCGGAGAGAACTTGGGAGTGATCATGGTATATCTCACTCCAGAATCTAAAAGGGTGAGAAAAGCCTCCGAAATATTAGCCTCCATCGAGGATGATATCCGGAAAACTCCGGGACTTTCAGATGTATATTTGGAAGAAATGGCGATGGCACCTCCGATCGGAGCACCTATCACGATCGGTGTATTAGGAAAAGATTATGAAGTCCTTAAGAAAGTTTCCGCTGATCTGCAATCCTTCTTAAAAGGAATTAAAGGTGTTCATTCTGTTCGAGATGATTATCGTAATGGACGAAAACAGATGTACATCCAGCTCGACGAGGGACTGGAAAGTTTTACTGGAGTGTCTACCTTCTCCGCCGCAAATATGCTTAGAACAGCATACGATGGAGAAAGAGCAGGTAATGTTCGCCAAGGTAAAACCAAAATTTATCTGAGAGTAATGTATGATAAGAACTTCCGTAAAAATCCGGAAGAAGTCAAAAGTATTCCTCTTAGGAACAAGGCTGGAAATATTACCAACCTGGCAAAAATTTCCAGAATGGATCTAAAAGATTCCCCTGAATTACTTTCTCATAGGGATTTTGAAAGAGCTGTCACTGTGAATGCTGATATCAAGATCGAAACAGGTATGACTTCGAGAGAAGCAAACCAAAAGGTAATCGACGAGTTCAAACCTTTGATCGAAAGACAATATCCTGGAGTTTCCATCGTATTCGGAGGAGAGGAGAAAGACACGCAAAGATCTATGGCCTCTCTCGGAAAAGCAGGACTCATTGCGTTACTCGGGATCTTTATCATTCTTGCATTAACTTTGCAGAATGTTGTAAGGCCTATACTGATCTTGAGCACAATACCTCTTGGATTTGTGGGGATCGTAGCGGGTTTTGTATTATCCGGAAAAGCATTCAGCTTCTTAGCTATGATCGGTATCATTGGACTCGCCGGAGTTTTGGTAAACGCATCCATCGTGCTTGTGGATTGTATAGATTCTATACGCAAATCTTCCAATGCACCTTTGGATGAGATCTTACTCGAAGCGAGCCGCAGAAGGTTCCGCCCAATCTTGCTGACTACATTGACTACCGTTGCGGGACTTCTTCCTACAGCGTATAGTGTGGGTGGATCGGATCCGGTATTGATCCCTATGACATTAGCATTAGGTTGGGGACTTGGCTTCGGAACTCTGGGAAGTTTACTCTATGTTCCTGTAACACTTTCGGTGTTTTCAAATTTGAGAGCAAAGTTAGGATTTAAAACAAAGCCTGAGCCTAAGCATCATTAATAAAAAGGAGCACAGAGTTTTTTCACGCTAAGGCGCTAAGAAAAGAAGATATAGTTTGCCAAATTACAAAAACCTCTTCTAAACTTTGCGGCTTTGCGTGAGCCTTGCCTCCGTGTTCTCTGTATGAAACTTTTAGACTTAAAGTTTATTCTGTTCTTCAAAAATTGCTTCGAGTTCTGCGATCGCTTCAAAGTCTTTCGGACGACCGCTTGCTTTTTTAAGCTCAATCAATTTTTTCAATCCGATACCAGCGTTTTCGAGTAACTCAAGGATCTTCTCAAATTTTGTCATTTATGAGATTGCATCCATTTCTTTCCGGCTCGTTTCACTTCTTCGGCAACTAGTTGGAGTTCCTCTAATTTCCGAATACGTTCAGTCGGGGTTAACTTTAGATTCTCTCGGATTAAGGTTCTATCTATATCTTTCTTATACAGATTTATAATTTCTTGGATGGAATCTTTCTCGGACATAGGAAACTTTATCCTTAAGATACCTTAGGATATAGACTGGAAAAGCCTTTTTTAATTCTCTTGCCTCCGTGTCCGGTCGGATCAATCTGTCCAGAAAATGGCGTACGAGCATAAGAATATCCTGGATACGGACCAGTTCTCCAAAGAGGATCTGGACTTTTTAGTCGAGAGAACTCGAGAGATGGAAAGGCTGGTGGAGCAAAATAAGGCCTTTGGAATTTTAGAAGGCAAACTTCTGGCTTCTCTTTTTTTCGAAGCTTCTACAAGGACCAGACTTTCATTCGAAGCTGCCATGGAAAGATTGGGTGGAAGGGTAATCTCCACTGTAGGTTTCCAATTTTCTTCCATCTCAAAGGGCGAGACCTTATACGATACCATGAAAATGGTAGAAGCTTATGCAGACATCGCGGTGATCCGACATCCTGTGGAAGGTTCCTCCAGAATTGCAGCCGGTGCGGTCAAAATCCCAGTCATCAACGCGGGAGATGGAGCAGGTCAACATCCCACCCAAGCGCTTCTGGATCTATATACGATCATTTCCGAAAAAGGAAAATTGGACGGGCTCACTCTTGCATTCATTGGCGATCTGAAATATGGAAGAACGATCCATAGTTTGATCAATCTTCTACGCCATTATAAAGTTCATCTTTACTTGATTTCTCCTCCGGAACTTTCTCTTCCTGAGTCTTATAAGAAGGGGCTTGCAGGATTTCCTATCACTTTCGAAGAATCTGACGATATCAAAAAAGTTTGGGAATGCGATATTGCTTATGTGACTCGCATCCAAGAAGAAAGATTTCCGGACCATAAAGAATACGAAAGATTAAAAGAATCCTTCAAGTTGAACAAAGAATTGATACTCGCATCTAAAAAAGAAACTACAGTACTTCATCCTCTTCCAAGAGTGAATGAACTCTCTACAGATGTGGATGATCTTCCGAACGCAGCGTACTTTCGTCAGGCAAAGTATGGAGTAGTAAGCAGAATGACGTTACTCTGTCTTTCCCTGGGCGTTCGTTTTTAAACGGAGTAGAATGGAACGTAAGATCTGGACATACGAAGAAGCACGTAAAATTCTACCCTATGTCCGGTCCATCACGGAAGAATTTTACGAAACCGTTGGAAAGGTTCACCAAGAACTGAAAAACGGTTTATACCAAGAGAATGAACAAGAAGCCAGAGAAACCAAAGTTGAAGAACTATTGGTAGAATGGTCCGGAAAGATCCGGGAACTTGGTATAGAAGTCAAAGGGCTTTGGCTTGTAGACTTCGACAACGGAAAAGGTTATTATTGTTGGCATCTGGGAGAAGAGGATCTTCTTTTCGAACACGGATACGACGAGGGTTTTGCAGGACGCAAACCGATCCAAAACATAGACGAGGATTACGAATAATTCAATGGCGAATATAAACGAAAATTATCTGAAATTAAAAGCGGGATATCTTTTCCCGGAGATCGCAAGAAGAGTAAAAGTTTATTCTGAAAAACATCCAAACGCAAAGATTATCCGACTAGGAATTGGAGACGTTACTCTTCCTTTGGCTCCATCCGTCGTGGATGCACTTGTTTCTTCTTCAAAAGAAATGGGAACTCCGGAAGGATTCCATGGATATGGGCCTGAACAAGGATATTCTTTCCTACTCAAGGCGATCGCAGATAATGATTATGCTCCTCTTGGTGTAAAACTGGATGAGAGCGAAATTTTCGTATCCGACGGATCCAAATGTGACTGCGGAAATATCCAAGAAATATTCTCTACAGATGCAAAGATCGCGATCGGAGATCCTGTATATCCAGTATATGTGGACACGAACGTAATGGCAGGAAGAACTGGGGAAGCAGGACCGGACGGAAGATACGCCAACCTGATCTATATGCCTTCTACAAAAGAGAATGGATTCCAACCGGATTTCCCTAAAGAAAGGCCGGACCTAATCTATTTATGTTTTCCTAATAATCCAACCGGAACTGTGGCTTCGAAAGAATCCCTAAAAGCTTGGGTGGAATACGCTAAAAAGAATAATAGTATCATTCTTTATGATTCTGCATATGAGGCATTTATCTCTGAACCGGGAGTTCCAAGATCTATTTACGAGGTAGAAGGAGCAAGAGAGGTCGCAATAGAATTCCGCTCCTTCTCCAAAACCGCAGGATTTACAGGACTTCGTTGTGCTTATATAGTAATTCCTAAAGAATTAAAAGGAAAAACAAAGGACGGCCAGGAAGTTTCTATAGGTCAACTTTGGAGCAGAAGACATACCACTAAATTCAACGGCGTTTCTTACGTGACCCAAAAAGCGGCCGAGGCGATCTATTCTCCTCAGGGAAAAAAAGAGATCCGAGCAAGCATCGATACTTATATGGCTAATGCCAAATTGATCCGAGAGGGACTCATCAAAGCAGGATACGAAGTATTCGGTGGGGTGAATGCTCCTTATATCTGGCTCAAAACTCCTAATAATCTTAGCTCTTGGGACTTCTTCGACCAATTATTAGACAAGGCTCAGGTGGTAGGAACTCCAGGCTCCGGTTTCGGACCTGCGGGAGAAGGTTATTTCAGACTTTCCGCCTTCGGGAAAAAAGACGACGTGATCGAAGCAATCCGTCGAATTAGCGCTCTGTAATCAGGGCGCTTTTTCCTCAAAAAAAAGAGAATATACATTTCGAGACCCTGCCGATAGACTACTAGTAGGGAAAGCTATGGGTTCGAAATATACACGCATTCTTCTTTTTATATTCGCTGCGGCGCCGATTTTTTTCACGGATAGGACTTATGCAGTTTCTCCCGATCAAACGAATCTCGCGATCCTGATTGATGAGAATAAGATAAACATAAAGTTCATCAATATCTGCGTGAGTAATCTTGCGCCACCTTTGGAAGAAGGTGCAGGGCCTAAATCCCAGGCCGGAGTGGCAACTGCAGCGGAGAATGCGCAATCTGGTCAAACTGCAACCGCAAGTGGACAAACTGAACTTTTCAAAAAACTGAATACTATAGACAATTATAGATCGTTCAAGAAGGCAAACCAAGCTGACTTCAATGGGAATATGTGGTATTTCCAAAGTAACTACAGTTTATCTTATAAAAACCTAAAGTCCGCGCAAGGAGAGATGAAGGACATCTTCCAAGTAGTTCACGAAAATTATATCAAAACTGCTCGTATACTTTTAGAAGCCGCTTCTCCAATGATCATTCGTTCTAATGATAAGATCGCGCAACATTTATTGAAGCTTGGATTTAGAGATCTAAAATCCTCCGAAGATAATTTTACCACTGCATATAATTCTTCTCCTTACCAATTCAGAGTGAAACTTGTACTTTTTGGAGAAGGTATCAAGATCGCAAGAAGGGCCAGAAGATTTGCACTTCTCGCAATGATCGCAGCGAAAACTCCGAACGACGACAAGCGCGAATTCCAATTCGTGAATTTGGACGAAGTCAGAAATATTGCAGAGAAGGAAAATATTTCCGACTATGACCGTATCCGAAACACACTTATTGATTATATAGACAACGAATTACTTTCTCCTAAGATCGCTCCTCCTGGAGAAGGAAAAGATAATCCGGTAGATCTATTAGAAGTCCATGATGACAATTACAGCTTTATCACCAACGGAAGGGTTTCTTTTTTAGAAAAAAGTAATGAAGAGATCCGCGTAGACGATATCAATAAAATAGAAGCGTTACCTCCTGTCCCTGCTCAGGGAGGAAACAAGTAATGGATCTTCCTACTCCAGCCGAAATCATTTCTCTTAGAGTAAAAGGGGGACGATTTTGGAAATGGCTGGTAGTATTTTCACTGATCGCAGTGACAATACTGGCCGGAAGGATCTATTCTTCTCAGTCCACTCAAGGATTCAGAGAAAGAAAAAAATCGGTAGATTCTAAAGTTAGGATACTAAGAGAGATCGGAAATTCATTCGAATCCTCAGAACTCAAAAAAGATCTTCAAAAAATAGAAAATTATTCCGCAGACTTGAACTCTGCTTCCAAAGTAGGAAGTGTACAGGAAAAAACGGATAGCTTAGCGTTACTCGAAAGGGCACTTCCTGAATCTATGAAACGTTGGTCCGAATTTGCAGAAACTTCTTCGGATAAACTTTTGCAACATGTAGCAAAAGAATCCCGTTTTTTAAAAATGGAATCGGAAGATCATCATCCTCTTACTGTAAAAGAAGAAGAAAGGGCCAATGATTATTTCAGAATGGCAAGGGAAGAATGGCTTTCCGGAAATAAATTCCGGAGAGACGGAAATCATCTTTACGCATTAGTATTATATAAAAGATCCTTAAAATACTCTCTATCTAGCTTAAAAGTATCGAAACTTCCTTATCCGGAAGAATACAGAAACGCTGCAAACCGCCTCATAAAAAACTAGTCTCAGCACATAAAAAAGTAGAGGAATTTTCTCGCTTAGGCTTCAAAAGAAGTCATTCCGGAGGAAATTATCCTCCTTCTCCCAATGAGAATCGAAGTTTTATATAAATTTTTTCTCTATAGTCCTGCCAGTCATTTACCAGTATGGGAAGAAGGAACAGGCTTACTCGGATTACTCCCCAAAGAAAGAGTTCTAATGGAACTCGCAGACTTAAGTGCCTCCGAAAGAGAATTTGAAAGGATCCCGGAAGAATTTTTAATCCGAGAAATTCCAGAAACCGTTCTAGCATTTTTCCAAAAACAAAGAGCTATTCCCGTTCTCGGTCCCTTAGGAGAAAAATTAGAAGACTGGGACAAACCTAGGTTTCTCGCAGAGCTTAGTAGATCCTCCTGGATGGCTAAGGAGACAGAAAAACCGAAAGTTTCTCCACAAAAGACGGAAGAAGAAAAGGCAAAACAAAGCCAATGGTTTATGGAAGTACTTCTCCAGAACTTTCCGGATGGATTGCTTGCCACTGACTTGGATGGACATACGGTATTTTATAACGAGACATTCGAGAAGGAAATACTTATCAAAAAATGGTTTAGAGACAGCATTCTTCAGGCAGAAAAACTACTGAAAGAAATGTCCAAGGACCTACTTGGAAATTATCTTAAAACGCATGAATTAAGATTAGAAGAAGGAAGACTTTCTGTTCAGACATTTATTCCGGATCTGGATTGTATCGTAAGAGTATCTATCCTGAAACAAAAAGGAAAGCCTCTAGGTTATCTGTATCACTTCTCCCCAGCTTCCGCAAAACTAAATAGCCAAGATGGAGAAGGATTTGCGTTCCCTTCAGTAACAGAAGCTTTCAACCAAAAACTTCCACTCGAAACGATGTTAAAAGAAGTGGAAGGAAGTTATATTTATCACACACTCAAAAGAAACCAAGAGAATGTTTCCCATGCCGCCTTGGACTTAGGAGTGCCAAGAACGACTCTACAAAATAGAATTAAGTTTTTGGATTTAACCAGTAAGTTCAAATTGAATAAGGACCAGCCGATCCCTAGAAAGAAAACAGGCAAACAAAGTCCTATTAAAAAGACTGTTCCTCAAACAAACAAACCTGCGATTGCGGAAACCAAACCAAAACCAAGTTCTAAAAAAAAGCAGGTAAGTTCTAAGAAAAAATCCACGTCTAAAAAAAGGACAAAGCAAAAATAAAAGCCTTGACAGAGTTTGTAATCTGGAAATAGTCCACATTAAGAGCCGACCCTTTCCTCTCTTCCGAGCATACGCTCGTTTGAAAAAATAAGGGATTCCCCGGTCGCTTAATAAAGAACCGACTACCCGGATCCTTCAAAACCCGCTCTTAATCGAATAAAAAATGAATACAGGAAGGTCCTCCTTCCAAATCCAATACACGGTATTCCATGGCTAACCCAAGACGAGACTCCAAGCCCCGAAACAACTATCAAAACAACAATAACGACGCACAAAACGATAATAACGAAGAAGAACCGAATTTACCGGAAGATGATCCGGAAACGGCAGAGATTCGTTCCAGAAAAAGACGTCGTGGTTCCTACGAGGGACCTACACCTGCTCCTATAGATCTAGTAGCACTTAAAAAGACATCCATCGCAGAACTGATCGAAGTCGCTAAAAATCTTGGCGTAGAGAATACAGGCGGACTAAAAAAGCAAAACTTAATATTCGCCATCCTACAAGCCCAAGCTGAAAGAGAAGGTCAGGTCCATGCTGCAGGCGTAATGGAAAGATTGCCTGATGGATACGGTTTCCTCCGATCTCCGGATTATAACTATGTTCCAGGTCCGGACGATATTTATGTATCTCCTTCCCAGATCAAATTATTTGGACTAAGAACTGGAGATACGGTCGAAGGACAGATCCGTCCGCCAAAGGAATCCGAAAGATTCTTCGCAATGCTTCGTGTGGAAACCGTAAACGGATACACACCAGATGTAGCAAGCAAACGTGCGTTATTCGACAACTTAACCCCACTTTATCCGAACGAAAGATTAAGAATGGAACATGATCCTTCTCAGTTAGATACAAGGATCGTAGATCTAATGTGTCCGATCGGAAAAGGACAAAGAGCACTTATCGTTGCGCCGCCTAGAACAGGTAAAACAATCCTGATGCAGAATGTGGCAAACGCGATTACCAGCAATCACCCGGAAGTTACTTTAATCGTACTGCTCATCGATGAGCGTCCGGAAGAAGTAACAGACATGGCCCGTAACGTAAGGGGAGAAGTAGTATCTTCTACTTTCGACGAACCTGCTACCCGCCACGTACAAGTTGCCGAGATGGTCATCGAAAAGGCAAAAAGACTGGTAGAACACGGAAGAGATGTGGTCATTCTGCTCGACTCAATCACCCGTCTTGCCCGCGCTTATAACCAGGTCATCCCGACTTCCGGAAAAATACTCTCCGGTGGTGTGGATTCAAACGCACTTCACAAACCGAAAAGATTTTTCGGTGCCGCTCGAAATATCGAAGAGGGCGGATCACTTACTATCATCGCGACCGCACTTGTGGATACCGGATCCAAAATGGACGAGGTGATCTTCGAAGAGTTCAAAGGTACCGGTAATATGGAGATCCATTTGGACAGAAAACTTTCCGATAAGAGGATTTTCCCAGCGATCGATATCAATAAGTCCGGAACCAGAAAAGAGGAGCTCCTACTACCTAAGGAAACCCTCCAGAAGGTCTTTGTGCTCCGAAAAGTGCTTTCTCCCATGAGCATCACAGAAAGCATGGAATTATTACTCGAGAAGATGAGACAGTCTAAGACTAACGAGAGCTTCTTGGGCAGTATGAACGCCTAATAAGATTTTGGAAAAGGGGACAACATGAAAACAGACATCCATCCTAAATACGCTGACGCCAAAATTCGCTGCGCTTGCGGGGCGGTTTACGAGACTCGCACTACGGTCGGAGACATCCACGTAGAAATTTGCTCCAACTGCCACCCATACTTCACCGGAAAATCCAAAATTCTGGATACAACTGGTCGAGTAGACAAGTTCAAGAAAAAATACAAAATCTCCTAATCGAGGTTTTAGGTTTGGGGGCGTCCCCTTTGCTTTCGCAAAGGTCGGGCTCCTCCGAGCTGCGCCTGCGCTCCGGTCGCTTCGCGACTGCTCCGCACTCTCCGGATCCCTAACGCATCCAAAAAAGAAATCTCCCCAGTTAAAAGTGCTTTCCTCCTTCATCAACAAAGTCTAATCTAAGAAAGGCAATCATCATGTCAGTAATGGATTTTAATCGATATAAAGAGATCAATGACCAAAGACTAAACTATAGAGAAATGGAAGACGCAACCGTTGTTTCCAACTATAGAAACGTAGGTTGTGGAGACGGATATCGTATTTATCTTAAGATAGACGAGAATAGAAAAGTCACAGACGCAAGTTTTACTACCACTGGTTGTGGATTCGGGATCGTTGCACTTGCAATGGCCACAGAGATCGCTAAGGGAAAGACCATTGATGAGCTCAAAAACGTCACCACTGACGACGTTGAAAAACAATTCGAGTTCCCTGAACGCAGAAAAAATTATCCTGAATCAGCAGTAGCAGCGCTACAACAAGCAATCCATGATTACGAAACCGGAGCAGGGGTTCCAAAAGAAAGAAGGATCACAGCTGCAAAAGCAAAAGAGATTCTTGCGGAAACCGGAAGCCTAAAAGGTCAGGACTTATCTTCTATCATATTAGAAAAAGAAGATCTACATGGAGTGGATTTCTCCGGAGCAAATCTAAACAACGCATTCTTAACCAACTGTAATTTTGCAGGAGCCAATTTCGAAGGCGCACGCTTGCGCGGTGCCTTCTTAAACGGAGCAGACTTAACTGGAGCCAACCTAAAAGGTGCGGACTTACGTTGGGCAAAACTCGCGGGAGCCAAGATAGAAGGTGCGGACTTTACCGACGCAGTCTACGATATAGGCACTAGAGTTGATCAAAGACAAATACATATTTTCTCTTCCATGAAGAAGGAAGGAAAAGATATCTATATGGAGAAACATGAAGCCGGGTGATAAAGCCAAACTGACCAAAAGAAGTTTTCTTTTAAAGGGAGTGATCGTACTCACCGGCGCTCAAGTGGAGATCCAAGAGATAAATGGGGATAAGGTTTCCGTTTTGTATAATGATAGAGAAGGATACCCGCATACAATCGAAGATCTCACCCTTGCAGATCTTGCTCCTATCGATTAATTAACTCTAGGCCTCGCACTAACCGAGTTCTAAATCTGCTTTACAAATTCTCCAGGAAGGTTTTAACTTCTTCGCGGAGAAATTAGAGAGATGATATATAGAACACTCATTATTTTGTTATTGGCTGTGGTTACAATTATGCCAGGGATATCCTGTTCTTGGATGGACGATGTTCCGATCCTGACTTGGTTCGTAGAAGACGATGACGAAGAGGAAAGAAAAGAATTTCACGATCTACTAGTATTGATCGCGATCTTATCAAATAACGGTCATAACGGAAATCTAACCGTGCAAAGTCTGGAAGTAAAAACAAAGATTTCTTCTTTGTCAAATCCCAACCGGGCGATATTCTGCTCTTTATTGCAAACTCAGGATCCTTCCCAGTTTAAGGAGTATTGTTTAAATCCTTAACGGATCTATTTTGTGATCTTGGGCGTCTTCGCGTGAGAAAAAAATAGAGATGCAATTTTCACGCGAAGCGGCTAAGTTGAGAAGATTCTTCAATACACAAAGATCTTCTGTGAATTTTCCCTTCTGCAACCGAAAGATAATTTATACGATTTTATCGACCGTATTCTTGTTCGAATGCAGTGCAGCCACTTATTCCACAATTTCCTATTCAAAATACGAACAAATTCGAACAGTTCGTGAAAACGCGATATCTTCTGAAAATTTAAGTCTGATCACCACCAGATTTCTAAAAAGTAACGATCTATACAAAAGATACCAAGAAGCACCCAGAGTAGTCATCTATGATCTGGACAATAGGTTAGTAGCATTAAAAACAAGAGAACTTGCCTACTATTTAGCAGAGTTATGCTATCAAGTAGGATCTGAGCTGGATCTTGAAGATCCAATGTTCGCAAGGATGTTTGCTTCTTCCTTAGTATACTCGTATACGTATTTATTTGATAAAAAAGCAACGCCGGCTGCGGATCCGTTCTCTATGGAGTTTAGATTTGCACTCGAAACTTACAATAGATCACTCGCACAATTAGTTCGATTTGCCAAAAGGAATAGAAAACTCGCCAATCTAACGGATCTAAATCTTCCTCTCATAAGAGGCGCGCTCTCCATGACCAGGGCAGAGGTAGAAACAGCCTGGACCCCGAAAAACTTTTTAGAAGTAGAAGTCGCCTACGATTATAAAAATGCAGGATTCTCGAATCAAATCAGTAAGTTCGGGATAGGGACTCCGCTGATTTTGATCAGAAAACATCCTGAAAAAGAACCGATAGAAAGAAGAAAATATGAATTTGTAGCCGGAGTAGGTCAGGCATATCCCGGAACGGCACTCGTAACATTGGAAGAATCTTATTTAGAAAATCGTAATCTAACTTTAAAGGCAGTTATCCATTTATACGATCCAGTTCATAGGGACCGAATACAGTTTTCCGGATTGGATCTGCCTATGGAAAGTGATACAACCACTCCGCTAGCTTATATGTTATCGGGGGCGGAAAAGAGAGACGGATTTTTTGCTAAGTTCGACGGAGAGGTCGGGCTAGAAAGAAAAGGGTTATACCTAATTTATCCATACAAAAAAGGAAAGATCCCGGTAGTATTCGTGCATGGTCTTGCTTCTTCTCCTTTTATTTGGTTTCCGATGATTAACGAACTCTTGGCTGATCCTAAGATTAAAGATAATTATCAGTTTTGGGTATACTGGTATCCAACAGGAAATCCGATCACTATTTCCGCAGCAGACTTTAGGGATACACTCCGAGATCTTCGAAAAACCTATGATCCAAAAGGAGAAGATTCTTCCTTCGATAAGATGATGCTCGTAGGTCATAGTATGGGTGGGCTTCTTTCAAAACTGATGGTAACCAAAAGTAAAAAAGAAGATTGGATGAAAGTTGCAAATGTTTCCCCCGAAAAATTCGATCTTCTTAACTCCGACTCCAAAGAAGAAGTTAAACGAGTATTCGATTTTAAACCTTTGCCGTTCGTGAAAAGGGTAGTGTTTATAGCGACACCACATAGAGGTTCCAATCTTGCAGAAGGATTTTTGGCATCTATCGCAAGGATCTTATTTGTACTTCCTAAGGGCGCTCTTCATAATATAGGAAAGGCCTATAAGTTTTTAATATCCGACTCAGAAGAGGAATCCATTCTTCCGGAAACGTATGGAGTGGACGGGCTTTCTCCCAATAGTCTATTCATGAAGGTTACGGGAGAATTGAAACCCGAAGTTCCATTTCATTCGATAATAGGAAATTCTAAGTTTAGAGATCTGGAATGGATCAATGATTCAGTGGTCTCATATGATAGTTCTCATATAGATGGGGCAGAATCTGAACTTCTGATAGATTCGGATCATTCTGTCCAAGATCATATGCCCACAATCCTTGAAATAAAAAGGATTCTCTGGGAACATTCCGGGATTTCTAAAAAGTAATTATTACATGAGGGCACCTCTCATTTCTCCGTTAAATCAATATTTTATTTCTAAATAGTATATTAATTTTTCATAATATCATTATTTCTCTATTCTGAAAAAGGATATCCAATATGGAATATGAGGGGCCTTTTGTATATAATTTGGGATAAGAACATTTTTCTATATTTAAAATTTTTATGTCTGTATTGCCAACGCCGAACGTTAGTGTTGTCAGAAGAGTGAAGTTCCAAGCGGAGCTTGCGCAAAATAGAAAGCAAATCTACTCGGATCGACGGCGTGATGTAAATTCCTTGGTCAGCACGTTGTCGGTCTTTTCTTTTAAGAATTCATCCCTTTCCAAAGCCAATCAAAGGATTCTGAAAGTGTTTGGTCCAATTCCCCTTCTAAAAGCCAAAGATTTTTATTCAAGAATGCTTCTTTTACTTCTTTGGGAGGATTATGATGCTGCCAAAGCATTAGTCCTAAAAAATAAAAACGTAATATAAATTTTCTGGCATTTGCGATCGTAAGTCCGGTCTCTCTGGAGAGCCAGATCCTTGCCAGTTCGTCCATTCCATCCGAAGTATTCTTTTTGAATTCGTATAAAAAGTCCTGGTCCACATTACTTTCTAGAATTCCCGGAATGATTAATCCTACGAACATGAAAATTTCATTTTGGGAAAATTGACGAATGATCTTTTCTTTTAGTTTGGCTAAAGAATATTCAGGACCTTGCAGTAGTTCGGCCATTTCCTTAAAAAAAGATTCAGTTTCTTGCAAATGAAGTGTGAGAAAAATTTCTTCCCTGGTTTTGAAATAGAAGTAGATCACTCCCTTGGTAACACCTGCTGCTTCCGCAATCTCTTGAGTGCTTGGCAGAGGGTGTTTTTGTTTTACCAGAAGCTCCCGCAAAGCAGCCACGATTGACTGCTTGCGGATTTCCTTTTCTTCCGGTCTTCTGGCTCTTTTTTTATCCACTCTTAGGAAACTATACGGCAGCGGACAACATCCAGTCAACCGTCTCTTGAAGAGATTTTTTCACAGACATAGGTTTCCATTGGAATTCTTTCGCCAATCGATCCGAGTTGTACTCTTGTTTTCTTTGTAGATAATCTTGCACTATCTCAGAGTTGATCTGTCTATCCAGACCTGTGACTGCATGTTTGAAAGCATCCAAATACGGCATGACCCTAACTATAAAGGAAGGAAGTTCCTTGCCGGTTGTTTTTGCCTTAGGATGTATCTCTTTCACTAACTTACACACTTGGGAAACTGAAAGAGTTTCTCCGGTTGCGATATATCTTCCTTGAGCTTTCGGGTTTTCGTAAGCCAGGATATGCGCCATCGCAACATCTCTCACATCCACATAAGAAAAAGTCATCTTGGGTGCGAATGGAAGTTGGCCTTTTAGAATATCTTGGATCAATTTTAGGGAAGAAGTAGGTTGAGTGAACTGAGGACCTAAAATGGTTCCGGGAAGAACAGTTACCAGATTCAAACCTAATTTTTTCGAAATCTCCCAAGCCAATTTTTCAGACTGAGTTTTGGAAATTGCATAAGGTTCTTTCGCGGAATCGTTCCAAGTGGATTCATTCAAAGGAGATTCCCCTTCTGCAATTGTTCCTACAGCGGCAATGCTCGAAGTATATACTACTTTTTTGATCCCTGCCTTATACGCTTCTTCCAAAATGTTCCTGGTTCCGTTGATATTCGGTTCCACCACTTCCTTCTGAGGATCTTTCGCAGTCAGATTGAATGCTGCCGCCACTTGGAAGAGCCCATCCTGACCTTGAAGAGCTTTACGAAGGGATTCTCTGTCGCCTAAATCCGCAGAAACCAATTTAACTCCTAACTTTTTTAGGTTAGAAGTTTTCTTATCATCATTTGCATCCCGGACTGCAGCCGTTACCTCATAACCTCTTTCTTGAAGAAGTTTTACTAAAGAAAAACCCAAGTGCCCGCTCGCACCAGTTACCAATACTTTTTGCATGAGTTCCTACCTCACTAATTAATATACCATTGGACTATAAATAATATACTATTAGTCAATTATTTTTTGTAAAAAGCAGGCTTAGGGAAAGTTTTGAGAAGGGTTAAATGGTGCCATTTTAGCATGATTGCGTGGGGTGGTGAGGAAGGTTTGCTATTTAGAATTTCCCTTTTGCTTCCTGTACAATGCAGGCGACATCCCCATAAACTTCACGAACTGGGAATGAAAAGTAGACTTCGAATTAAAACCAACAGCGAATGCGATATCTAATACCGAACTGTCTGGTTCTTCCTTTAAACGTTTGCATGCTTCTTCCACTCTATAGCGATTAATGAGTTCGTAAAAATTCATTTTATGAACTTCGTTTAAGTATCTGGAAGTTTGGTGCAGATTCAATCCAAGTTCTGCGGCCAAATCTACCAATCTTAATTCACTATCTCTGTATAAAAACTTGACCTCCAACAATTCTTTAAGTTTGAAATTCGCTGCTTCGACTTCTTTGGAGAGAAGTGGAGTGTTTTGGTATTTCTCATTTTGGATGACTTGGGTGATCTCGCTGAAAAAACTTGGATGCCTTTCTCGAACTAAGAATAGCAGAAGCACCATAATGCAGATTAGAGAAGCTCCTAGATCGAATAAATATTTGTTCTTTAGGAAGTAAGCGGTTCCTATAAGTCCGTTAGCAAATACCGGTAGAAGTAACACTAACCATACTAATTTTAATTCATACATTTCGTATCTTCTGCTGACTTTGTGATAGAGATACAGGCAGAACAGGGAATATACGGAAACCTGGATGCTTGCGACAAAACTTCCTAAATGAGCCCAATCCAATCTGAATTCTTTGGCTCCTTGTATTACTTGGGCCTTTAGTTCTGAGCTGTCTTGGGAGAAGAAGACACATTCGAAAACGGTGAATAATAACACTGGTGAAAAATGGAGTCCGTAGCGAATGAGTTTTTCTCTCGGGCTTTCTTCTTCTGTTTCTAAGAAGGAACGGATGTAGGTGTAAATCAATGGCCCGACTGATATCACGCTGGTATGTAAAAATATAAATAGATAAGGAAATTCTAATAAATCATCCTGCAGATACCAGGAATACCTGAGCAGGATGGTTCCGGTTAGGGTCATAATAAGAACCAAAATCCGATTTCCGGAGCCTGGGCGAATGATTTCCAGATAGGCGTATATAAAAGCAGCTCCGGCGCCGAACTGTAGGAATTTCAGAAAAAATATATGTAGGTATTCCATAGGTGTTGGGCTGAAAGCTATTTGATTTCGTATCCCGTTTTCTGCCAAACAGATTTGGGTCTCTGCGGGGTCTTGTCTGTTCTATTGCAATATGTCCGTTGTAGATTTGACTTTGCTATACTTCAATCACCGACTCAAGCAGGCTTGGTCGTTTCCTCTCTCCCTATGGGGAGTTGCGGAAGGGATACGAAGGGCGTTAGTCCGGGTGAAGCCCGGATGAGCGCGAATGCGCGAACCCGAAGTAGCTCGGTTCCGAACGATAGTGAGGAAGCCGCCCAAAATCCTTTTCGGAACGGTTTGTAGGAACTCCTACAAATTTTTAGGTCAAAAAGGTTCTTGTAAAAAAGGAAATTTTCTGATAAGGCAATTTAACAAGAGCCGAAATGGATACCACCGAACCGGCCCCTTCCGCAGTGACAATAGGAGCGAGGAAACGACTCCGAAGGAAGTCGGTGACCGCTAGGTCAGAAAGTGTCGTTACCGGGTACCACCGAACCGGCCCCCACCCAAAGAGGGTGGGGAGCAAATCGCCTGTAGGAGTTCCAACATCGGTAAAATTCCTTCTACAAATGTCCGATCCGATAAGTTCGGCTATCCGAACCTATGGAGGCGGTCGATACCTGAACGAATATCTGGTAAGATTGGTCCATGAATTCGGAAACATATCCTCTAGCAGTAATACAACTCAAGGGTTCCCAAGAAGAGATGGGAAGACAATTTGGCGAGATCATGAATGAGATCGGGCAGTTTGAGCCGATCTTCGATTTTTATCCTGTGATGGCCCGTAATCTTCTGTTGGGGAGTTTACCTCGTAGCAATCGGAATTTTTTGGCGAAGGGTGTGACTTCTCTTCTGGTGAATTGGATGTCCAAGAGGATGATGAAACATCGGCCGGAAGAATTTTCGGCGAGGACGATTGCAGCTCTAACTTCCGCAGGTCGTTCTGCGAAACTGGAAAAGGAACTTTTTACTATGGATTCTTTTCAGAACTCTGTTGGGTTTTTGGGAATGATCCAACTTCTTCCGGAGCTCGCACATATGAGTCCAGGTAGAAGTCCACAGATGATCCCTGCTTGCACAAGTGTTGCTGTTTGGGGAGACCAAAGTCAAGACGGTAAATTATATCATGCACGCAATTTTGATTTTCCCGGTGTAGAAGTTTGGGATAAACGTCCGATCGTTGTTTTCTGTACTCCTGAAAAAGGTTTACGTTACGGTTATATTGCATGTAGAGGCGCCGATGTTCCTGGGATCACTGCGTTCAATGAGGCAGGCCTCACAATTGCTTTCCATACTCGCTTTCATAAAAAAATAGGATTTAATGGTTTAGGTGTAATCGATTTCGGTCATAAGATTATTTCAGAAGCAAGATCGATTGAAGAAGCGGTGAGTATCGCTAAAAAACATAAGATTAATTCTACCTGGGGTTTGATCGTTACAAATCATAAGGAGAAGGGACCGAAGGCAGCGATTATAGAGACCAACTACGGTAATGTGGATGTGGTCTATCCTAATTTAGGAAAAGATCATATTGTTAATACAAATCATTACCAAAGTGAAAAATTGCAGGAAGGGGAGATCATGGCAGCCCCTGTTTTCTATCATCATTGTATCAGCCGTTTCGACCGAGCAGAGCAGCTTCTTTCTTCCCAAAAGAAGAAGAAGGGGACAAGTGTTGTAGATCTTCAGAATCTTTTGGATGATACGATCGATTGTTCCAGCGGAGAAGTTCGCACAATGGGCTCTACGATACGTCAGATCACTTCCGTTAAATCTGTCGTGATGAGTGCAGAGGCTCGTAAAATTTTTGTCTCCGTTGGCACCGCTCCTACTAGTAGCGGGCCTTATATGGAAATCCCTATGGCCTGGGGAGAACCTGGTTATAAACTTCTGGATCTTTCTGATATTAAAAAAGGTAAAGGAAAGAAGATTGCCTCTTCTAAAAATCCTAAGGTTGGATCGGCGATTCGACATTATAAAAAAGCAATGCTTATTAATGATGATCCAGGAATGGGAGGAATTGATGATATCCTTCTGGAATTACAGAAGGCAAACGAAGAATTCAAGGGTAAGGACCCGTCTATCCTCTTCTTAGAAGCAATTTTATATCTGGAAAAAGGGAATCTGAATAAGGCTTCATTCTTATTGGAACAAGCGGAAAGTTTAGAGACTTCTTCTTTCAGAAAACAGCAAAGTGCATTGTGGCTGGCAAGAACTCAGTCAGTTTTGGGTAAACAAAAGATAGCGGATCATTTCTACGATAAGATCAAAAATTCTAAAACAGAATTTTCTACTCAGGTTTGGAAACAGAAAGCGTTTCAAGACAAGGGTAAATATTCTGCGAGGAAGTTGAGACAGGTTTCTCCGAATTTTATTATCGTAGAAGCGAACGAGCTTTAAAAAAGGCGGACTTCTTCTTCTTGGAAAAAAGGAGGAGAAGTCCGTTTCTATTTAAGGACCAGCCACGCAACGAGCGCGCACGTTTGCGGATTCTGTCTTCGAGTATATATACATTTGATAGATCATTTGTGCATGGGCTGTTGTTAATGTACTATTGAACGTGGTCCCAGTCCAAGAAATGGCCGCTTGGCTGCTATTCGGGAAAATTGATAGCGGAAGGTTCGAATTTCCTATCGAAGGTTCCGATATGAAATAGGACTCTTTTATTGATGGTAGTCTCCAGTCTGTTCTGGAAGCAAAGTTTAGATTATTACAATAATCTAAAGCTTGCTGCCAATTCAGCGGGTTTGCGCTTCCCGAACAAGTTGAGTCTTCTGCTTGTCCATACGCACATTTTTTGATCAGAAGTCCTGTATTTGTTTCTTGTACCGTCCCATCTCCCAGGTCCACAAAACCCGCATTAGGAGCCCTTGAGCCGGATACACAACGGACAGGGAAGTTTGTTGTTTCATCCATAGGTGTTGCATTTCCAGCGGATGATACTAAGTATCTTCCGAAAAATGCTACTGCAGCTGTGGAGGTCCAACCACCTGCTCCTTGACCGTTTGGGAAGTAAGTGTTAGGCAGGTAGGCAGTACTTTGTGAATGGTCCGCGAGTAAGGAAGATTCTCTGGCGCTCGGTAGTCTCCAGATTCTTCCCGCAGTTGCTAAGGAATTGCAATAAGCATTAGCTGCTTGCCAATATAAACTTATGCTGGATCCGACACAGGTGGTACCATTCCATACCATTCCAAACGTACATCTTTGCCAAATCAGTCCTGAGCTTTCTTCTAGTATTGTTTCGCCCGAATCATGGATTTGAAATGCAAGAGGGGCTGGAGTATTTGTAAATTCTCCATCTTCTCCTGTTCCGGTACAGGAGCGCGTTACTCCGCTTGTATCGTAACAAGTAGTTTGGTTTGAATCGGGCAATTGAAAAGATGTTGCCGCAGGGCTTGCAGCACTCGTTAAACCCAGAAGTAGAGAAGTTTCCAGATTATATTTTTTATGTTCCGGTTCACAATTCCAAAGAATGAAGCATATAAGAAATAAAATGCTAAGGGATATCGGTTTTTTCATTTGAGAATTCCAATTTTAAGATATTCTGATTGTTTAATATATCTTAAAGGAGGGAGAGTCGGACAGGAAACGGCAAAAATAGATAAATTTTTCCCGTTAAGTTGGTATTTTTTACGTTATCCGACACCTATATCCCAAAAGAGAGATCTCAAGTTGTATCGAAATTTAGAATAAAGAAGGATCTAAAAAGAATTCTCGCTGGCTACCGATTCTCTTTCCATCCACATTCCGGAGTCCTTGATAAGCTGGACGAGCCTTTCGTCTGCTTCTTCGGAAGGAACGTTTTTGAGCACGATTTCTTTTCCGCGATATAAATGCACTTTGCCTGGGCCGGCTCCTACGTAGCCAAAATCCGCGTCCGCCATTTCTCCAGGGCCGTTTACGATACAGCCCATAACTGCGATCTTGACCCCTTTGAGATGGCCCGTTTTTTCTTTGATACGTGCAGTTGTCGTCTGTAGGTCGAATAATGTCCTTCCACAAGAAGGGCAGGAAATATATTCCGTTTTTGTTAGCCTTAATCTAGTTGCTTGCAAGATATCAAACCCAAGTTGTAAGACTGCTTCCGGTTCGCTATCGATTACCTTGATACGGAGCATGTCTCCGATCCCGTCAGTCAACATTCCGCCGATCCCGATGGAGGATTCGTATAATGCGGTTTCCATGTCAGGATATTCCGCACTAAGGAAAATCGGATAATCAAAGTCGCTGAGTATACGCGCGAGTTTTCGATAATCGTGCAATATGTGGAAGGTTTGGATAGAGAATGCTACTGATTCTATCCCTGCATTCTTGAACTCTTCCGGTAGTCCTTTTAGGCTTTCGATTTGGTAGGCTTGGACATTGAGCTCTGTGATCCCTTTTCCTTCTCTTCTATTCAAAAATTCTAATAAAGAATCTCTGTTTTGGAAATGGTGGAAAGGGTCTACTGTTACTTTAGGAAAAGGAATTAGATCTTCTAATACGTCTTCGAGTAATAATTCATTTTGTTCTACGATTATTCCCATCGGAACGGAAGAAGATTTACTAGCGGAAATACATTCTTCTCTCAGGAATTCATCGGAAGGAAGTGGCACAGAAACCATTTCCAATTCCAAGGATCTGGATCTTGCATAACTTTTTAGTGAAGAAAGACTTTGGGAAAATCCGCTTTCTGATTCGAAAGGAAGAACTGATTCGATTCGAACGGCATTATTTTCTCCAAGCGGAAGGTTTCCTATTTGGATCGGTCTGCTATAAAATCTTTGATAAGAATAAGGATTTCTGAATTCAGAATATCCGGTACTTTGTGTTTCAGGAAATCTGAGTCTATTATACTTGTCTGCGAGTAATCTTGCAACTGGGACTTCGTGGATAGGATCTTCCGTAAGAGAAACTCGGATTGTGTCTCCGAGCCCGTCTTCTAATAAGGAGCCGATACCGATTGCAGATTTGATCCTTCCATCCTTTCCATCACCCGCTTCTGTCACTCCTAGATGTAATGGATAATTCATCTGCAATTCCATAAAACGACTGCATAATAATCTATAAGCCTGAACCATTACTTGCGGATTAGAGGCTTTCATACTTACTATAATATCTTTATAAGAAAGACTTTCTGCGATCCGGATAAACTCTATCGCTGATTCCACCATTCCTTGCGGTGTGTCTCCGTATTTATTCATAATACGATCCGATAAGGAACCGTGGTTGGTCCCTATTCTCATAGAGACTCCCAACTCTTTACAACGAAGTACTAATGGACTAAATACTTCAGAGATCCTTTCCAATTCTTCTTTGTATTCAAGTTCTGTATAATCCCTGATTGCGAATTTTTTCTTATCAGCGAAGTTGCCGGGATTGATACGGACCTTCTCTACCCATTCTACGGATTTCATCGCGACACTTGGAGTAAAATGGATATCAGCAACAAGAGGAACCTTACTTCCTAACTTTTTAAGTTCCTTACGAATATTTGGCAAATTATCGGCATCCGGTTGAGAAGGAACTGTCAATCTGACGATCTCACATCCAGCTGCTTCTAATTCTAAAATTTGTCTGACCGAGTTTTCCGTATCTCTTGTATCCGCAGTGATCATGGATTGGATACGGATTGGATTATTTCCACCGATCCCAACATCTCCTACTTTTACCTCTCTGGTTCTACGACGTTGGTAAGAGAATGGAGAATGATTGTATCGGAAGTTCATGAGTGCTCTCTAGTTCCATTAAGAAGGGCCCGAATCACTTGTCATTTAGGATTTTTCCCGAATAAGCCCGAATCTGAAAGGTTTTTGGGGATTTGTAGCAGATCCTAACTCGAGATATAACAGCCAAAAGGGCGGGCAAATTGAATAAATTGACTGGAAAAGCGGAATAAGCAGGATTGCAGGAACCCAATATGAATCTACTGAAACGTTTTATTGCCAAAATAGAATCTCCGGAAGAGGCAGAGTTTTTGCTAAATTTTTCTTCTTATATTTTGTTTTTGATCGGGTTTCTACAGAGTATTCTTTTCTTCTTTCTTCTGGGATCTTTTAGGAACTTCTATATGGATGTTCTCCTTATTTTTATTTTCGGGATTGTGATCCGATTTTCCAGAAGTAGGGTTTCCGTTATTCTTCTTTGTATTTATTCTTTGATCATTCTTGCTGGCACAACACTGACTTGGTTTGGGATCGCTGCGGGTGGTGGGAATAATATATTTCTGGCATTACTGTTACTTCTTCTTTCTGTTCGTACTGCCCAGGTAAGTTTTCAATTTCATAAACTTACAGATACCAAACTTGTTTGGAAGAATATTTTGATCCGTCATCTGATCGCGATCGGTTTTGCATTTATACTTTCTTCTTCTTTATTTATTTCTTTTATAATGATCTCTAAATTTTTAGGGATCACTGAAATGAGCAGTCTTTATGGCGAGATCATTTTCGAATCTCTTCCTATCTCTTATATTCTTCTTTTACTTCCGGGGCTTCCTTGGGCTAAAAAAAGAAGAATGTATACTATCTCCGAAAATCCTTCCTGAATTCCGGTCTATATTCAGTTTTTTGAACGCGTTTTGGATAGAAGGTCCGCTGTAGCGAACGTTACGGTAATTTTGAGCTTTTGCTCACTTTTTTTCTGAGAAGATCAAAAAATCTAAAAATAAGATCATCACGGTTTGTTGAGCTAATAACTGGCCGGGGAATCTATATAAACACATAACGTTGTGATTTGGCCGAAGTTTTGATACCAAAGCATTCGATCAATCCGTATAACAGACGTTTGTTCCTCGATTTGTGTCGTTCATTCCGAATGACTCTGAGAATTTTTTAAATAACTCGGAAAAATATACCAGGGACGAGCTGATTGGGAAAAATATTAGATGGGAATCTTAATGAAGTTCTTAAATAGAAAACAACGTTTTATAAAGATCTTACCGGTGCTCGGGATCTTTTGCGTTTTATATTGTTCCGAAGATGCAAAAAGTATCGCGGAACTTACTGCTGCAGCAAAGGCGGTTTTAGATGGAGTTGCGGCTCCTGTTCCAGTTCCTCCTGGAAATCCTGCTCCTCCGGGACAGCCTGAGAATGCACCGGATCTTCAAGATTCTACGATTACAAGTTTTGATATTTCAAATGAAAGTGAGCTTAGCTTTATCGGGTTGTTCTCTATTCAGTCGATAGACTTTGTTTTACCGGTTCATGACAATACGACTATTTCTGCATTCATTGGTGGAAGAAGTATGGCTCTTACTCCGGAGAATACGGTTATAAATTCATTCTCCCATTGGACTGTAACTGCAGGGCAGCTTGCACAACCTGGAGCTAATCCTCCGGCTTTAGTCGGGCCTGTGGATCGAAAATTAAAGATCTTGATAGTAGCAAGGAATGAATTCGGGATTTCTTCCAAAGTAAAACAATTAGGGCAGGGGCACTTTTGCACAGGGGCGGCTGCACTTCCTGCGACCGTCGGAAATTGTAACCCTGTCTGCGGAAAGGCTTCCTTGAATGGAGATATCGTAGAGTTTAAATCCGAATTCACGGTCTCTGTAAATACTTCCACTTATTTGTATACAGATGTATCAGCTGCTCAGCCTATCTCTTTTTCTATTCCAGCAGTTCCCCTTGGGTTGTTTGAAAAATTTGATCCGATTGCTTCCGGGACTTATAGCGCTACGACAAGTTTGAATCGAAATAATTTTGACTATATGTGTGTGGAAATGGCGACTTATTCTTATGTGGATGATCCGTTTCAGGACTATTTTGTCCGCGGAAAAGTGACCATTCCTTGATCTTGATGCGAATACGAATTTTAGAAAATTTTAATGTTTCTTCGGTATTTATGAAAAGATTATTTTTATTTGTTTTGGTATTTAATTTTTCTTTTTTCGCAGGATGTTCTTCCGAAGAGGGAGGCTTTGATCCAGTTTCTGCACTTCTTGCTGTAATTTCTCCGGGATCTTCCGGTCCGGGAGAAAATCCTCCTCCAGGAGAGGCAGGAACTCCAGCATGGGTAAGTGCGTCTGATGCAGTATTCAGTGATAAGGTGGAGATCCGTTGGGATCCGGTGCCTGCTCAAGAGTATCGCGTTTTTAGAAAGTCAATATTCGAAACATCTTTTCAACAGATTGGTTCAGTGACTGATCCTATTTTTTCGGATACGGTTTCCAATTCCCAAAGTTTATTTCAGTATGCGATCCAGGTTGTGGATCTAGAAGGTAAAATTTCTCCGATCAGTATTTTTGATACTGGGACTGTGGGATTTAATTCTTCTTGTTCTACAAAATTAAATTCTCTTGGAGGAGGAACTTCTCTTTATTCCAGGTTTAAGAATGGTTTTCCTGGAACTGCGATTTCTGTTTCTTCCTTCGGAAACTCTGTGCTTGTTGCAAGCGGATCGAATGTATATTTACTGAATGTGAATGGTGATATGATCGGGGTTTGGACTGGGATCTCACCTAAGGCAATAGTTGTGGATTCTTCTAATCGTATTTTTGCTTTGGCAGGAATGAAAATATTCGAACTAAATTCGGATTGTTCCCAAACAAGTTTGATTGATCTACCTGCTGATTCTGTGCCTAAGGACCTCGCGTTGGATACTTCAGGAAATTTGTATATTAGCGAAGCGAATTTTGATACTGGGACAGATCGTATTTTCAAATATTCTTCTGCGGGAAATTTGCTTAAGACTTGGGATCTTCCTGGAACATTCAGAGAACCGTATGCGATCTATATCCATCCTTCTGATAATAGTTTGTTAGTTGCAGATAATTCTTCCTTTGATTTGTTCCAATACGATATTACGGGCGACACTCCCGTTCAACTCGCCTCTAAACAAATTACTGTGGGTCAGATCATTGATATGACCATGAGCGGGAATCAGATCCTTGTAGCTATCCAGCGGAATTCCTTTCCGGACAACGGACCTTACCTTGTACGATTCCATAGCGGAATGTCTGGCGGATCAGTGACTATGAAGATCAATCCTTCTGGACCTTCTACCATCCAAAGTATTGCAACAGATAATCGTAATGGAAATATTTTTGCAGTCGATACTGAAAGATCTTCTATCCTTTCCTGTGCTGCTCCCATCTTTACCAATTGCGATCCCAATTTAATCGGAATTTCTCCTTTAAGAATCGTTAGAGATGAGAAGAAAAATTTTTACATTCTTCATGCAACAAAACAGATCACTAAACTGAATCCGAACGGCTCTCATATTTCCGGTTTTGTTTTACCTTCTTTCCAAGGGTCATCTGTGCAAGGCTCGGATCTGGAAATCGATGGTGACTTCTTATATATTTCAGGCAGGAATTCTTCGGATACAAGGGTTTTAATAAAAGTTAAAACGGATTTTACCGGGGTGACTACTCGGGCGCTTCCTGCAAATTCATTTGTTCCTTTTGCGAATATCGCCGTAACGGGCGGAAAAGTGTTCAGTGATTTTGTAGATCTTGGAGAAGAAGATTCTTTTACTTATTTAAATTTCTCTTCTATTAATGGGGGAGGGGATGGCAATTATTTAGATAATTCTTATAGAGAATCTTTCATCATGAATACTATAGATTTAGAGACGGACTACGCTGGAAATTTCTATCATATGCTGATCGGATTTGGGGATACTGATATCCACACTTCTATCTCTAAATTTAATTCCAATACTTTAGAATGGAATAATTTAGTCCAATCAGCGACGACACCTTTCCAACAGATCACAACCGATAAGTCAGGGAATTTATATACCTTGGAAGGAACTTCTAATAATGGATATAAGATATTTAAAAGAGACGGCAACTTTACTGAGTTGAATCAAATATCTATACCTACGAACCAGATCTCCACTGGAGCGTTTTATGTTTCCGATACAGGTGATACTTCTTTCCTTGCAACTCCTTGGAGTTTGCACAAAATTATGTTACCTTGATTTGGTTTCACGCCAAGGCGCCAAGGGAAGAAGGTCTTTTTGTTAAACCTTTGTGATCTTAGCGGCTTCGCGTGAGACTGTGTTGTAGGAATTCCAACATCGTGTTACTACTACTTGTTGGAGTTCCTACATGCCGGCGTAGACCCTCTTACCCTCCGTGCCTTTGTGCGAAACTTTCGCGTGAAAAACGAAACGTATCGACCTATTCTAAATTTTCCAAAAGTAAAAAAATTCTAATTCCCAAATTTGAGATCGGGGGGTGCAAAATCCGATACTTTGGTTATAGAAAGTCTGGAAAGATTTTCGAAACAAAGGGCCTCGGCATGGAATTTCTGGAACCAAAAGACCTGACGGAAAATAAATCCTACCGGATCCGCCTAACTGTTGCCATCTATAGAAATAATATTCTATCTTATAAGAATGATATAGTAGTTCCTTCGGTTTATATGAGAAGGAATGAAGCGAGAGCTCATATCCGCAAAGAAGTGACAGAACGTCTGGCACATTCTTCTTTTTTCCGTTCTCCTCGTCCCGATTATGATCTGGTCCGCTATTCTGAAGAAGCAACCTGTAACACATTCTTGAGATACAGGATTATCAGCGGAAGTCCTACGGAAGAAACTTTACCTAAGACTGTTTAAGAAGGATTCGTAACTTAATTGTCTTGAATTCCGGTCTAGGGTTGTAAAAACTTGACTGCGAATCCGGATTATGGCAGGCCAAGACAAAAAGGTCATAGAAAAAAATTCCCATGGAGAGTACGTTCTAACCGCGTACGGGGAATTTTTAAGTTATTTCCATACTCATATCCAACTTTTCGGGACATTGATCTCTGCTAAAAAAATTCCCGCAAAAGAACAAGAAGCTCTCAAAGCAAAACTTCGCTCTTATATTTCCAGTAACGTCCAAAAGACGGATCATTTTTTCGATCAGCTCCCTCAGTTTGCTCAATTCCTAGGAATGGGTTCCCAAGAACTTTCTTCTTATATGAATAGAAACTTCTTGGGTGCCTTGAATAAGATAAAAACCAAACTTATTGAACAAGAGTCCGTTGCAGAACAAACTCCTCGTAAGAAAAAATATTCTAAGATATCCGAAGAGATCTTAGAAGGACTCGGATTTACTTTCCCAGCAGGGCATAGATTTGAATCGGAAGAAGGAATGATCTATCTGGTAGAGATCTCTACCGGTAAAAAAAGAGAAGCTGCTGCTCTGGGTGAAGTTGCAAGAGAGACTGCGGCAGCCGGTGCAGCTGCAAGACCTATCCCGGTTCCCGTCCGCAAAGGCCCTGAGACCCCGATCCTAGAAGAAATATTAAAAAAATATGGTGAACTATTCTCCGGTAAACCTTTGATCATGAAGGTAGAAGAATTGGAAGAAGATGATTCTCCAGTCCAAATGGGAGAGGATATCCTTTCAGATGTAGAGGATCTTCATTTCGACGGGGACTTTGGGGGAGATTCTCCTAGCTTCTCCGAACCACCTGTAAGTATTCCATTTTCGAAATATATGGATCAGGTAGGAAAGGTCCGGGTTTTCCAAAAAGCAGGACAACTGGAAGAATACAAACGTTGGGTAGCTTCTTTACCTGTAGAGGAAAACGCACTTGTTCAATTACAAACTTCACTTTTGAAAGAATCCAGGGGAGAAGTAGTGGAATGGGATGGAACTCTAGGCCAGCTTGGAACTCGCACTGGTCTTTCCGAATCCAGGCTCAGAAAAGTATTGGAACTAGGGCGGGATTTTTTCCGTATCAGAAATCAATTAGAAGCTTCTTGGAATAAAGCAAGGACCGCAAGTCCTGCTGTAGCTGAACTTGTAAAAAAAGCATGGCCTCATATTCTAAGAGTCATGGATGAATATCCCGATTTCACACAGATCAAAGGAAAGATGGACCAACTTCTTTCTCGCATCCCTGATGCAAGCCAAAGGAAAATCCTGACTGATCTATTCCTGAACCCGGTTCTCTCTATTCGTAGGAATTAGTGTCGCACAGAGGCCACGGAGAACACAGAGGGATTTTATTTATTCCATCTTATCTCTGTGAACTCAGTGCTCTCCGTGCGAAATAAAAAGTTCTGATCTTCAATCTAGTACCGAATCTTTCAAGACGACACTGCTTCCATCTTCTTTTTTGATCTGCCAAAAAAGAAAACTAGAGGAGAGAGTGATTATTCCCATACAAGCGAATGTGCTTCTAAACGCTAAAAGCATATTGTCCGGATCCTGACCGAATAGATCTCTGAAAGCATCCAAGGCTCCAGCCGCGCAGGCGACTCCCATTCCCATGGCCAACATCTGTACCATGGAAAGCATCGTGTTTCCACTGCTAGTAAATTCCCCGTTCAGATCTTTCAAAGTAAGAGTGTTCATTGCGGTGAATTGGAAAGAGTTAAATGCTCCAAAGCAGAATAATTGAAAAGAAAAGATCCACCAGTTTTCTGAAGAGTTTAGCCAGAAAAAGCTGCTCATGCTTAGGCCTATTAGTAAGGTATTAGTTACTAAAACTTTCCTATAACCTAATTTATAGATTAATAATGGAGCAAATCTTTTTATCCCTATACCTGCGATCGCCATCGGCAAAATCATTAGGCCTGCTTTAAACGGAGAATATCCTACATTTACTTGTAAGAATAATGGGACTAAGAACGGCATACTGGAACTTCCGAGCCTAGAGAATAAATTTCCCAGAAGGCCGATACTTAATGTAGGGATAGAAAAAATCCGGGGAGAAAAAAGTGGGGCAGAAGTTCTGGCAGCGTGGATCCAATAAGCTGCGATACTTGCGAGTCCGAATATGGTAAGAAGAATGACTCCTGCCTTTTGCAAACCCAAACTAGACCCTGCATCCAATGCCAAAGAAAAAGTAACCATGCCGAATGCCAGAAGCAGATATCCTTTCAGATCGAATACGGATGCATTCTGGATTGGATTTCCTTTCATATAGATGGAAGATGCAATGATCCCTACAAGACCAACCGGAAGATTGATCAGAAAGATCCAATGCCAGGAAGCCTTCTCCACTAACCATCCGCCCAAAACGGGACCTACCAATGGACCGATCAAGCCTGGGATCGCCACAAAACTGATCGCTTGCAAAAATTGATCCTGGGGAATAGAACGAAGAAGTGCTAGACGGCCTACTGGGAGTAAAAGTGCTCCTCCAACTCCTTGTAAAATCCTAGAAAGAACAAGCTGGGTTAAATTCTGAGAAAGGGCACAGAATAGAGAGCCTAGGGCGAATAAGGATAAGGCACCGATAAAAACTTGTCGTATTCCGAATTTGTCGGAAATCCAGCCGGAAGCTGGAATGATCATTGCCATCGTAAGAAGATAGGCGACCACTACTGATTGCATTCTCAAAGGGCTTGCATCTAAATTTTTTGCGATCGCAGGCAGAGCTGTGTTGACGATCGTCCCGTCCAGAGTCTGCATAAAAAAGCCGCAGGCCACGAGCCAGAGTAATGCCTTAGACCCTTTCGATTCTTCTGTCATTGGAACTTAGACATTGATATAAGCCGTATATATGCGATTTGGCTCTGGATTCCTTTAAAAAGATCGTTTTCAAACTAGGCACTCGCAAATTTACTGGTCTAAGAATCGGACATTTGCTACAAAATTCAGCCAAACATCGCGTGGGTGGGGGTTTCCTCTGTCCGTGGACCAAGGCAAGAGCAGTGTCCCGGATTTACTATCAACCCTAAAGAGGAACCTTAGCGGATGTTAAACCTTGACGAACAGTTGCGGATCCAAAAGTACTTGGAGGAAAACGGTCTATATGACAAGTCCTTCGAGCGCGATAACTGCGGAGTAGGCTTCGTCGCTTCTTATAAGGGCGAGTCCAATCACCGAGTTGTATCAATGGGTTTGAAGGCGGTCGCATGCCTTACCCACCGCGGAGCCGTAGATGCAGATATGCAAACCGGAGACGGCGCCGGGATCATGATCCGTATTCCTAAAAAACTGTTTGCGAAGTACATCGAAGAGATGGGCCATAGACGCCCTGACGAAGATTCTATCGGTGTGGGGATGGTGTTCCTACCACGCGAGGACATAGACAAACAAGATGTTTGCCGAAGCCTCATTGAATCAGCACTTATGCAATTTAACTTCAAGCTGTATGCTTGGAGATATGTTCCTGTAAATCCTGAGGTTTTAGGACCTAAGGCAAATGCTTCTCGTCCTCAGATCGAACAAGTATTGATCGGAAAACCGGATGGGATGTCCAACGAGGATTTCGAGACTAAATTATTCCTGATCCAGAAGAAAGTGATGAGAGATGCGCTCAAACTATCCATGAGCGAGGACTTCTATATTTGTTCCTTCTCTTCCGAAAGAATCACATTCAAAGGATTATTTAATGGAAACCAGGTCTCTCAATTTTATGAGGATCTAAAAAGTGAGGAGATGGTTTCTCCTTATTGTATCTTCCACCAAAGATATTCCACCAACACATTCCCAAGTTGGGCATTAGCTCAACCTTTCCGTGTACTTGCGCATAACGGAGAGATCAATACAATCGTTGGAAACAGGATCTGGATGCTCGCAAGGGAAGAAGAACTTACCTGTGAAAAATGGGGAGAATTCCAAAAAGAGATCCATCCGATCATCAGACCTCATTTATCCGACTCTGCAAGTTTAGATAATGCTATGGAAGCGATCGTACGTTCCGGTAAAGACGTACTTCACGCTAAAGCGATGCTTATTCCGAATGCATGGAGTAAGAACGTTCAAATGTCCGAAGGACTGAAATCGTTCTACGAGTATAATAACACTTTGACCGAACCGTGGGACGGACCTGCTGCGCTTGCTTTTGCAGAAGGAGACTGGGTCGGTGGAAGTTTAGATAGAAACGGACTTCGCCCTGCGAGATATGTGATCACTGAAGACGGACTCGTGGTAATGGGTTCCGAAACCGGTTTAGTTCATATCGATGAAGAGATCATTACCAAAAAGGGAAGATTAGGACCGGGCGATATGCTCGCTATCAACCTGAAAGAAGGAAAGGTCTATTTTAACGAAGATGTAAACGCGTTATTCGAGAAAAAATACGATTATAGAGAATGGTCCAAAGAGAATGTAGAATATCTGGACCAAACTATCGACGAATCCATCGCTAAAACTATAACTTATAGTGGGGACGAGTTAAGAAGAAGACAGATCTTATTCGCCTATTCTCCATACAAACAAAAAGCGGTAATCAAACCTCAGGCGATCGCTGGTAAAGAAGCAATCGGTTCCATGGGAGATGATACTCCTTTGTCTATCTTGATGCTTTCTCGTATCGGATTGTATACATACTTCCGCCAGAGATTTGCGCAAGTTACAAATCCACCGATCGACTATCTAAGAGAGAAGGGAGTGACTTCTCTTTACACTCGTCTTGTTAAAAAGACAAATCTTTTCGCGGACGAAAAACCTCAGAACTGTCTAGTACTTTCTCATCCTTACCTGACTAATCTTGGATTACAAAGGATCAGGGATAAGGACGGAAAACAATATAAAGTCGTTACCTTGGATGCTACTTTTGAAGCTCATCATGAGGAAGGCGCTGCCAGAAATTATCTAGAACTTGCATTGGATCAGTTACTTGCCGATGCGGTAAAAGCTGCGGAATCAGGAGTTAATATCCTAATTCTTTCTGATAAAAAACTGAATAAAGATCGCGCACCTATTCCAATGGAACTCGCGGTGGCAGCAGTTCATAACCACTTGATCCGTAACAAAAAACGCGCGGCTACAAGCATTCTTGTGGAAACAGGATCTGCATTCGAAATCCATAATGTGGCTGTTCTACTTGGATACGGAGCTTCCGGAGTGAACAGTTATCTGATCTGGGACACTCTTCATGACTTATGGTCCAAAGGTGACTTTGATGCAGAAGACGGAACTCGTCCTTCTTTTGCTTCTCTTTGCACAAACTACCGTGCGGGGGTGGACGACGGACTTCTGAAAATCATGTCCAAGATGGGAATTTCCATCATGTCCTCTTATGTGGGTGGACAGGTATTCGAAGCGATCGGACTTTCTCGAACTCTGATCTCTAAATACTTCCCAGGTACTTATTCCAGAATTTCCGGGATCGGTATCGGTGGTATAGAGCAGAATATTCTTCGTAACCACGACTCTGCATTTAATAAAGAGATCAACCCGGAAGACTTTGTCTCCGAGAAGGACGACCAACCTCATAGATGGTCCCCTAAAGTAGTAAAATTCATCCGTAAGGCTGCGGTTGATAATGACTACGAAGCATTCTTAGAAGCTTCTAAATTAATGGAAGAAAGTGATCCGATCAATATCCGAGATCTATTCGATTTCGTAGATCGTGCACCTGTTCCTATTGAAGAAGTGGAAACTGTTTCTGAGATCCAAAAACGTTTCTTAACTCCGGGTATGAGCCACGGTGCTCTTTCCATAGAGGCTCACACTGACCTTGCCGTAGCAATGAACCGTTTGGGAGCAAAGTCTTCCTCCGGAGAAGGTGGAGAAAGTCCATCTCGTTACGTTGTAGATGAGAAGGGAGACCTCGCGAACTCTTCTATCAAGCAGGTAGCTTCCGGAAGATTCGGGGTAACTTCAGAATATCTGAACTCTGCAAAAGAGTTGGAGATCAAGATCGCTCAAGGAGCAAAACCTGGAGAAGGTGGACAACTTCCAGGTAAGAAGAACAATGAGGAGATCGCGACGAACCGTCACACTCCTCAGGGAATCGATCTGATCTCTCCTCCACCTCACCACGATATTTATTCTATCGAGGACTTGTCTCAGTTGATCTACGACTTGAAACAAGCTAACCATACTGCTCAAGTATCAGTTAAACTGGTATCGGAAGCTGGAGTGGGAACGATTGCTGCGGGTGTTGCAAAAGCAAACGCAGATGTGATCTTGATCTCAGGACATGTGGGAGGAACCGGAGCGGCTTCCCTTACTTCTATCAAACATGCCGGATCTCCTTGGGAATTAGGTCTTTCTGAAACACATCAAGTTTTAGTAATGAATGGATTGAGAGATAGAGTTGTTCTTCGTACTGACGGTGGTATTGTTTCCGGAAGGGACGTGATCATCGCTGCATGTTTAGGTGCAGAAGAGTATGGAATTGGAACGGCTTCTCTCGTAGCATTAGGTTGTATCATGGCAAGAAAATGTCATTTGAATAACTGTCCTACAGGAATTGCTACCCAAGATCCTAAGTTCAGAGCAAAATATAAAGGATCTCCCGATCAAGTTGCTACTCTGATGACACTTCTTGCAATGGAAGTTCGTGAGTATCTTGCGAAGTTAGGATTCCGCTCTATGGACGAGATCGTCGGAAGAACAGACCTTCTGAAACAAATTACACGTTATGAGCAAGACCGTTTAGATTCTTTGGACTTGAACCCGATTCTTGTCCGTCTTCCTCTTCTTTACGATCCTAAGAAGAAAAAAGACAGATTCGTTAGAAGAGAATCTGTCGGAGAAGTTCTGGATGATCGTATCTTGAAAGATGCGGAACCTGCGTTAGAAGGAAAAACTTCCATGTCACTTTCTTATTCTGTGAAGAATACGAACAGGACCGTGGGAGCAAAAGTTTCCGGAATTATCGCGCGTAAATACGGATCCAAAGGTCTTCCTGGAAAACTGGAAATCATTCTGGAAGGAACTGCTGGTCAGTCCTTAGGAGCATGGCTCGTGAAAGGAGTGCAGATCACTCTCCACGGGGACGCAAACGACTATGTAGGAAAAGGACTCTGCGGTGGAACAATCGTGATCCGTAAACATAGACGTTCCAAACTGAAAGCTTATGAGAACGTGATCATCGGCAATACTTGTCTTTACGGTGCTACCTCCGGAAAACTTTTCAGCTCCGGTAGAGCTGGAGAAAGATTCGGAGTTAGAAACTCCGGAGCAGACGCAGTAGTAGGCGGAGCAGGTGACCACTTCTTAGAATACATGACAAGCGGGACTATCGTCTGTTTGGGAACAGTTGGTAAGAACATGGGTGCCGGTATGACCGGAGGAAGTGCTTACTTCTTCCAAAAGGACTGGGAATTGGAGCCTTTAATCAATAAAGAATACGTGAAAATCGTGGATCTTGAAAATGAAGATTACGATATCATAAAGTCTTTGATTACTGAACACACTAAGTTAACCGGATCTGAACTTTCAGAAGAGATCTTGAAAACTTGGGATGCTTCTAAAAAATATTTCGTGAAAGTTACTCCTAAGTAAAGTAACTCAAGAATTAGTTCTGTAAACCAAAGGGCAAGGTTGCAATGAGTTCGATGTGAATTCGAGCTTAAAAGACCTTGCCCTCTCTATGTACGGATGATAGACTGGTTTTAGCATTCGTCTTGCTGATAGGAAAGATCCGAATTGTTACGATTGCATATAATTCTGGCCTTTGTGGCAACAGCCTTGCTCTTTGCAGTCGCAGATAGACAGCAAAGGCGGGACAGAGAAGAACCTGATTTCTCTTCTTCTCCCTTACTGAGTGTGATGGAGGGAGAAATTTCCGACCACAATACTCATCCTACATTCAAGTTCTCATTTTCAGATCTCAAGGGCAGAGCTAGAGCACTATCTAAATTACGTTACATTCCACCTAAACATTCCACTACGGACTTTTTGAAAGGTCTTCCTTGGAATCAATATAAGAACATATTTTTTCGTCCTGAAAAATCGGTATGGAAGAAAGAAGGAAATCCTTTCCAATTACAGTTTTTACATCCTGGACATTTATATAATACGAATGTAAGAGTATTCGAGGTGAGAGGTGATTTTGCGAGAGAGATCCCATACGATCCTTCTTCATTCGACCTTTCTAAATTAAAAGGTGTAGGGGAACTTCCGCCTAATTTAGGTTATTCGGGATTTAAGATCCATTTTCCGATCAATACACAAGAGCATACGGACGAGTTTGCAGTTTTCCAAGGCGCAAGTTATTATAGGATCATTTCCAAAAAACAATGGTATGGGCTTTCTGCTCGAGGGATCGCAGTCAATACCGGTATGCCTTATCCGGAAGACTTTCCTTCTTTCCGGGAATTTTACGTAGTTAAACCGGATAAGACTGACTCTACGATCACTGTTTATGCTCTTTTAGATGGAAGGACTGCAACCGGCGCATACGAATTCCAGATCACTCCTGGAAAAGTTTCTGCAGTAAAAGTAAACGCAGAGGTGACTCTTAGGACAAAGGTGGATCGACTAGGGATTGCTCCTTTGACCAGTATGTATTGGTATAGTGAGACCAGAGGAATTCCTAAAGGCCAGGCTTATCCTGAATCTCATGACTCCGACGGATTATTGATCCATTCAGGAAAAGGAGAATGGATCTGGAGACCTCTGGATAATCCAAGACGTAGTACAACATATTCTTTCCCGGATGAAAATCCAAGAGGGTTCGGACTGATCCAAAGAGACAGGGAATTCCAAAATTACCAACATAGTGAGATGAAATACCAGCTCAGGCCGAGTGCTTGGGTGGAACCTGAACTTCCTTTTGGAAAAGGTTCAGTTCATCTTTTAGAAAATCCTACTATCCAAGATTCGGATGATAATATGGGAGCATACTGGATGCCGGAGCCTATTCCTCAACCCGGAACTCCATTCGATTTTTCTTATACAGTTCGTTGGCCGGATACTGATCCACTTCCTGATTCTATGGCAAAAGTGGTGGCGACTCGGATAGGTGATGCACAAGGAGAACCTGATCTGAAAATGTTCTATGTGGATTTCAAAAGTTCTTCTTTAAGTTCTTTGGATCCATTTGCATATATCCAGGCAAGAATAGACACCGGAGAAAACGCCGAATTATCCGAATATTCTGTCCAAAAGATAGAAGAGACCGGGGTATGGAGACTTACTTTCGGAGTGTATCCTAAAAATAAATTTAGGCCTTCTGATCTAAAAGCTGCATTAAGCAGAAACCAAGAGATCATTTCTGAAACATGGAATTTCGTACTTGAGCCGAACTAAGAAAAAGCAAGAAAACTTGGGCAGCTCGGTTCTTTCAGAAAAATCCGATCTCTCGAAAGAATGGGAACGTCTGGAACTTTACTTAAGAGGAATGGGGATAGAAGATAGTTTAGAGATCCATAATATTCTTTCTAATGTTTTTGAAAAATCCAAGTCCTCTGAAAAAAACATATTCGAAATTTTTAAGGAAGAAACTTCCGTCAAACTTCATCGCGATTGGGAAAGTAGTCTTCCTCCGCTTGAGCCCGGTTCTATGGTCCCTAGACCGATCGATTTTGGACCACTTGCAGATCTTGCTTCTCCTTCTGCAGAAAAACCAGAGCCCGTTGCATTGGTTTTAACAGCATTATTCTGGGCTGCAGTTTATATCTCTCTTGCATTTTGGTATTTCTCATGAACGCGGAAATTTTTCCCACTAGTATACCGGAGCCGGGTGGTATCTTAAGGGAAGCGTTCGATTCCAGGAAATTTACGTATAGAAGGTTAGGATTCGTCGGGGTTTTGGGACTTCTATCCTTATTCGGGATCTATTTAGAATATCGTTTTCTTCTAATAAACGGGATCTCTCCTTTGGAATGGGCAACACTTTTGCTTTTCTGCTTTTTATTTCCTCTATTGGCGTTCGGTGCAACTACTGCCATTTTTGGAACGATCCAAAGAATAAGGGGAGGAGATCCTACGCGTATCTCCGGTTTGATCGCCGGGCAAACAGCAAGCCCGAAGGAACTCCCACCAACCGCAGTAGTGATTCCAATCCATTGCGAAGATGTGGCGAGAGTCGCCGCAGGTTTGGAATCCATGATGAAATCCGCGGCCTCTGTTGGCTTAGGGGAAAACCTAGACTTCTTCTTATTATCCGATACGACAGATCCTGATATTTGGCTACAAGAAGAGAAGGCATTCTCCAAACTTTCCAGAAAACCGGAAACAAAGGGAAGGGTATATTACAGAAAAAGAAGGATTAACCTGAACAAAAAATCGGGGAATATCGCGGACTTTTGCAGGAGATGGGGAAGACGTTATAGATACATGATCGTTTTGGATGCGGACAGTTTAGTAACTGGCGAATGTATGCTAAACCTGATAAAACTCATGGAAGCAGTGCCTAACGCAGGTATCATACAGACAGTCCCTAAGATCATTCGAGGAAAAAGTTTATTCCAAAGATTGGCCCAATTCGGGACTTGGCTTGGAAATCCAATTTTTGGCGCAGGCTCTTATTATTGGCAGGTATTTTCAGGACCGTTTTGGGGGCATAATGCGATCGTAAGGCTAAAACCTTTTATGGAACATTGTGGTCTTCCCGGTTTGCCTGGAGAAGGTGCCATCGGTGGAAAGATACTCTCTCATGATACGGTAGAAGCTGCATTAATTAGAAAAGCCGGATATACTGTTTGGTTTGCTTATGATTTAGAAGGTTCTTACGAGGAATGTCCGCCTAATCTTCTGGAAAGTTTGAAAAGGGACAATCGTTGGTGCCAAGGAAACCTACAGCATTTCTGGTTTTTATTCGTAGGTGGACTACGGATCTCTAGTAGGATCCATATTCTTTTGGGGATACTTTCTTACGGAAGTTCTCTTCTTTGGGCATTATTACTGGTTGCGACCAGCTTTACCGTAATGGCGGATACTGATTATTACCGTCTGGCATCTATTCCGGAAGAATGGGCTCAATTCCAGGAGAGTATGTATCTTCCCGTCTTCTATGGATTACAGATTTATACTATTCTAATATTATTCATGCCTCGTATTCTTTCTTTTCTGGACGGTTTGTTTTTTCGCAGGAAAGAAAGTGGGATCGGATTTTTTTCATTTATAATTTCTTTTTTTATAGAATTTATCCAATCGGTGATCTTGGCTCCAGCGTATATGGTTCAGTATACTAGATTCCTCTGGATGACTTTCTGGAATAGAAAGATTGAATGGGGACCTCAAAACAGGGACCCGGCACAAGGGATTGATAGAATGGCCGCTGCTCGCGCATTACTTCCTCAAGCGTTCTATGGCACTGGAATTTCTATCTGGTTATTCGTTTATTATCCTGTACTTTTTTATTGGCTGCTACCAATCACAGGTGGCTGGCTTCTTTCTTATTTCTGGGGAGTATGGACTTCTTCTTCTAAACAAGGAGAAATTTGGAAAAAACGAGGATTTCTTTTAACTCCTGAAGAAACCAAACAGAATACTCTTTTGTCGGATACTGAAAATTTAGAAAAAGAATATTCCGAATTCTTGGATGGAATGGGATCAGGAAGAGGGATTTTTCTTTCCGTTGTAGATCCTTTACTATTTCGTTTTCATACTTCTCGTTTGAGATCTAGGAAAAAAGAATCAGATGCTCGTAAAAGATATATGAATGCTCTGGTTTCTAACTGGAAAGAATACGGTCCTGATTCTTTAAATTCCAAAGAGATGAACCGGATTCTTTGGGACAAACGTACTTTGAATGACCTTCATTTCTGGTTTTGGGAAACAGATCTTTCTAAAACACATCCTTGGTGGAAGGAAAGATTTTTAGAATACCAAACCAGGATACGCAAAGAACAGATCGTTTCCTGGTTTAGGTAGAACAAGTTATCTCACTGCTTTATAGATCTCTTCTCTATCCCCTTTAGAAAATACGAACTGCCAGAGTTGGATCTTTCTAGAACGAAACGCACCGGCACAGCTTAAAAGATAGAATTCCCACATACGTCTGAATCTTTCTCCGTACTTCTTCTGGATCTGATCCCATCCCTTCTCGAAATTATTATACCAAGCCATAAGTGTCTTATCATAATCAGGGCCGAAATTATGAAGATCTTCTAATACAAAGAGGCTTTCGCTCGCCTTAGTGATCTGTGCCGCGGAAGGTAGATGTGAATTCGGAAAGATATATTTTTCGATCCATCTATCCGTTACCTTATTGGAACTGTTGGACCCTATCGTATGAAGCAAAAATAATCCCTTCTTCTTTAAAGATCTATAAACTATTTCCATATAGGTCCTGTAATTCTTATAACCTACATGTTCCATTTGCCCTACGGAAAGGATAGAATCGAAATTATCTTTCAGATCTCGATAGTCCTTAAATTCGTATTTTATATTTAGATCTTTGGATCTTTCTTCAGCAAGTGCCAATTGTTCTTTCGAAACGCTGATCCCAAATACTTCCGCTCCATATTCTTTGGCAGCATGCCTAGCAAGTCCTCCCCAGCCACATCCAATATCTAAAACTTTCATTCCTGGTTGGAGGTCCAACTTCCTGCAGATCAGATCCATTTTATTTTTTTGGGCCTGGTCTAAGGTATTTGCATTCTTCCAATACGCACATGAATAGACCATTTCTTTGTCCAACATTAGTTCGAATAGGTCGTTCCCGAGATCGTAATGTCTTTCCCCGATCACGAACGCTCTTCTTTTCGATTGGCGGTTTAATATTACGGATTCAAGATATAGAAAAAAGTTCCCCCATGTTTTAGCGGCCTTTTCTATTCCTTTATCTAATAATCTTCTGACTGTTTCGTCGAATCTTCCACATTCGAACCAGCCGTTCATATAAGCTTCTCCTAAACCTAAAGAACCGTTGCTGAAAATTTTTTCGAATAATCTATCGTCCTTTACTTGGATGTCCCAATCTGCATTTCCTCCGAAGTTGACTCCCGCTTTCGCAAATAATTCTTCTACCTTACCGCGAACTCTTTCTTTCCACATGACGCCCTCCCTAAACAATCGCAGTCGCCGATAAAATACTCGATTTTTGAAAGGAAGAAAAGTAAAAAAGATAGAAGAAGGTATTAGACTTTATTCTATTCTACCAAACGTCTGTTAGTCGAATGATGTAACTTATTTGATAAGATCTAAGATCGAATCTTGGATCTCTTGGATTGTATCTTTTTGCAATCTTGGATCCGGATTCACGTTAGAGGAAATTGCGGACTTGGAAGCTTCTTCCCAACGGAAAGAAAATAGGTCATTATGAGAGATATATGATGATTTATATTGAGATTGTAACGCTTCTACCAAATATTTATATTCGGGAAAGTTACCTCTATCCGTATAAAGTATAGGAGTTCCTGCAAAGTAGGACTCGCTTAAGATACCATAACCAGGTTTTGTCAGTACAAAGTCACATGCCCTAAGTAGATCCGGATAATGGCAATTCGGAATGGTGACAATACCAAGATTATTTTTTGCCTCTATCTTCCATTCAATTCCTCCGATCACGATCCTTCTTTTTGATGGATCCCATTCTTTCCAATCGAAATGAGAAGAGTTTATCCCGTAAGCACCGAAGGAAAATAGATAATACTCTATACCTTCTTCGAAACCGTAATATCTTCTGGCTTCTTCTTTGTTTAGATTCGGTTTACGCCCTAATAATCCTATATTTTTGGTCGAACGAATAGAAGTAATCGGACAGGAAAGGGGAAGAATAAGTCCGAGATCACAGAGAGAATATTCTTCTTTTAATTCTTCGGAGTATGTTTGGAATATTGAAGATTCATAATATGAATAGATATAGTCCCAAGTAAAATTTCCCAAAAACAAAGAAGGTATCTTTAGATCGGAAGAGATCCTAAACGGAAAGGAAGAAGAATCAGACCAAATAAGATCCGGCCTTTCCTTTTTGAGATATTCCGATTCTGATTCTAAGAGGGATTCTTTATTCTTCTTAAATTCTATAATTTCAGACTCTGTAGAATCCAGATCCATTCCGAGAGAATCTTTTTGGACTATACCCACATCCGATTTTGTTTTTCTGAATTGGATCTTATGTCTGACTTTTCCCCAAATTCCGGAAATATCTAAAGAGTTTGCAAATTCCTCTCCTCTGGGAGAATGAATGGTCGCGGTCCATTCAGGATTTTGAATTAATATCTGGAGGATTGCTTCTAAGCTGCGACTGATATGACCGAAACCGTGGCCGCTTACAAATGCGGAAATATGGATCTTTTTCATTAACGATTCTGTCTAAGAACTTCGTACATTAGAATTCCGGCAGACATGGCCAGGTTTAGACTATCTGCCACTCCCTTCATCGGAAGAGAAATATATTGATCACTTTGGGATCTTGCGTATTCGCTTAGTCCGTACTGCTCGCTACCGAAAACAAGTGCGACCTTTCCTTTCAGATTTGCATCCCAATGAAGTGACTTGGCCTCCGGGGTGACTGCAATTGTTTTGTATCCGGCATTTTTAAGAATAGGGTATAGTTCTTTAATATCAGACTGATATACATCTAGTGTAAATAATGTGCCTGTAGAAGAGCGAATAACGTTCGGATTGAATAGATCTAATCTTGGGTCGGCAACAAATACTTTGTGAAATCCGGCACCTTCTGCTGTTCTTAAAATGGTTCCTAGATTTCCAGGCTTTTCCACACCTTCGATGACTAAAACAGGATCTGTTGAAAGTTTTGTTTTAGAAGATAAGGAGAAGTCCGGTAATTCAGCAGTAGCAATCAAACCGTCAGGTCTGTCCCTATAGGAGATCTTTTCGAAAATCTGTTTCGGAACTAGGATTGTTTTTGCATCGATGGAAGATACAAGATCTTCTTCATTTTCTCCTAAGTAACATGCAGGGCATGTGAGCAAATATTCGAATTTAACTTTGCCGGAAACTTGTGCTCTTTGGATCTCTCTAAAACCTTCAATGAAAAATGTGCCGGACTTTTCTCTGTTCTTTTTTTCTTTTAATCCGGAGATATACTTCAGCTTTTCATTCGAAAAACTGCTGATTTCCAAAATATTCTTTTTCAAAGTTTTACTCTATTAGAATAAAATACACAATTGGAACCCGCAGGATGTAATCTTCCTGTAGTTTCCGAGATGGAAAGTTCTTCCGTTAGATAATTCCCAGGAGTTTTGATCCTACCTTCCAAAATTCTTCTAAGAGCAAGAGGACTAAATCCAGTGGAATGGCAGGTTAAAAATACGAACTCAGGCTTATTATTGCAAAGTTGCATAAGCAGATCCATCATCTCGGGTAGATCTTTTTCTATTTTAAAAACTTCTCCGCTAGCACCTCGTCCGAAAGTAGGAGGATCTAAGATGAAACCTATATATTTTTTTTCCCTGCGAATCTCTCTATTCAGGAATTTTAATACGTCTTCTATGATCCAACGTACTTTTTTACCTGCTAGGCCGGAAACTTGCGCATTCTCTCTGGCCCATTCTACCATTCCTTTGGAAGAATCCAAATGACATGCGTCTAATCCGCCGGCTAATACGGATAAGGTGGAGAGTCCTGAATAAGCGAACAAATTTAGAACTTCTCCCTGTCCTGCAAGTTGAGAAGAAACATTTCGAATACGATCCCAGTTGCTCAATTGTTCCGGAAAAATCCCTAGATGTCCAAAAGGAGTAAAACGTATCTTAACGGTCAAAGGTGGTAATTGGATCAGGAACTCGTCTTCTGAATCAGGTCTGGAAGCGCCGGATCCTTTCCAGCTCCAGTTTCCTCCACCTTTATCACTTCTATGATATTCTCCATCAGCATCTTTCCAAAGCGTGCCCTGAGTCGGCGGCCAGGCTGCAACCGGAGAAGGGCGGATCACTTTATATGGACCCACTTGTTCTAACTTTTTGAAATTCCCGGAATCGATGAGTTGGTATGTATTTTTATTCGTGCTCATATGTTCTGATCCAAGGGCTCGCATTTTTTATAGATATGCACCTTGAAGTATTTCCCTTCCGGAAATTCCTTACGTGTAGGATGATCCGGTTCGGGTCTTAATTTGAAAAGATCCTTGTACTTCCATCCTTTGTTTGTTAAGGTTTCCCGGCCAATCTTTTCGAATTCGGACTCCAGGATTCTTCCGGAACAAGATAATAAGATCAGGTCTCCTCCAGGTTCCAGATGAAAGAGTGCCTTAGAAATTAGACTTCGATATGCCTTTTTACCTGCGGGAACTGCGGCTTGGTTCGGAGTTAGATTGGGTGGATCTAAAACGATCAGTGAAAATTTTCTATCTTCTAAAAATCCCCAGTCTTGGAATAGATCGGCTCGGATAAGATGATGTTTTCCTTTTGTAAGGATCGTATTCTTCTTCTCGAAATTTAAGATCTCATTTTCCGGTAAAATATGGGATGCAAATTCTTCTAAAGCTTCTTTAGCGCCATCGGCGGAGAAGACCGACTTTGCCCCTGCTTCTTCCAAACATACCGAAGTTAGACCGGTATGTGAAAATAGATGTAGGCATTCCCTATTTATAGCTAATTCCGGTTTTTCTAATATGTATTGGCGAAGATTTCTTACATCTAAAAAGAATCCTCCTTTCTGGCCCGGGATCTTAGTCTTCCATCGTACTTGATTTAGAAAAATCCCTTCTTCATAAGGAATTTCTTTTTTACCTCGTAAGAATCGAATTGGTAAAGATTTTTCGGAACCGATACGATGTGGAGAGATCCATACGATCTGTTCTGGAATTGGCTCTTCCGATCTGGAAGCGGCAGAATATAGATATCGAACCACTAATCTGGAAAATGTTCTTAATGATTTAGAATAGGTTTGGACAACCCAGGTTGAGCCATATCGATCCACTGTGACTCCTGGAATAAGATCATTCTCCCCGTGTAAGAGTCGGTATGCGTTTGTTTTTGCTCGAAGAGGTTTTCTGAGTTCTAATGATCTTTGGATCGTTTGTTTTAGTTGGAGAAGCGAGAATTCATTTCTTCTTTGTATGATACGTATTCCGATCGGACCGGAAGAAGAATAGATCCCGAATCCTAATGTTTCATTCGATCCGGAAACAAGCCTCATCCAATCTCCGTCTTGGAATGCGGAGATTGCAGTGGATAATTTTCCGTTTAAGATCCAAGGATGTCCTGAATTCAAGACTGATTCGGTTGTTTTGTTTAATTGGTATCTTCGAAATCGATTCATTACAAAGTACATAAAAAAGGACAGAGAAAATAACCCTGTCCTTTTCAAAATATCAGCCTTGAAAAATTTTACTTTTTCTTAGCGTCGTCGTAAGCAGTATCAGTTGCTCCAGTATAGATCTGGCGAGGTCTACCGATTTTCATATCAGGAGATTCTATCATTTCTTTCCATTGAGCGATCCAACCTGGAAGACGTCCCATAGCAAACATTACAGTGAACATGTTCACAGGAATTCCAAGTGCACGGTAGATAATACCGCTATAGAAGTCTACGTTCGGATACAATTTTCTTTCTACGAAGTAGGAGTCTTTAAGAGCTGCTTCTTCCAATTCTTTAGCAATATCTAATAGAGGGTCATTTACTCCCAGTCTGGAAAGAACTGCGTCACATGCTTTTTTAATGATCTTAGCGCGTGGGTCGAAGTTTTTATAAACTCTATGTCCGAATCCGGAAAGACGGAATGCATCATTCTTATCTTTTGCTTTTTCTACGATCTTTTTCACAGGAAGACCGGAAGCTTTGATCTCCAAAAGCATTTCCAAGACTTCTTGGTTTGCTCCACCGTGACGAGGTCCCCAAAGTGCACAGATACCTGCAGAGATCGCTCCGTATAAGTTTGCGAGAGAAGAACCAACTAAACGAACTGTGGAAGTAGAACAGTTTTGTTCGTGATCAGCATGAAGGATTAATAAAAGGTTCAGGGCTTTTACAATTTCAGGATCGATATAATAATCTTCACTAGGAACTGAGAACATCATATTCAAGAAATTGCTGCAATAATCCAGGTGATTCATTGGATGAACTGTAGGTTGGCCCAATGATTTTTTATACGCGAAGGAAGCGATCGTAGGGAACTTCGCTAAAAGACGAACCATAGAGATATGTCTATGGTCCGGATTTTCTGGATCATAAGAATCTTGGTAATAAGTAGAAAGTGAACCGATCATTGTGGACATGATCGCCATTGGGTGACCATCTTTAGGAAATCCATTATAAAGACGTTTTAGATCTTCATGGATCAAAGTGTGCATGGTAAGCTCTTTGTCCCATTCTTGTAATTCCTTATCGGAAGGAAGACGGCCGTATATCAAAAGGTAAGCTACTTCGGTGAAGCTAGATTTTTCGGCCAATTGTTCTATCGGGATCCCACGGTATCTTAAGATTCCCAACTCTCCATCCAGGAATGTAACTGCGCTAGTGCAGGCACCGGTATTTAAATAACCGTTATCTAATGTAATGTATCCTGTTTGCTGTCTGAGTTTGGAGATGTCTATGGCCTTTTCGTTTTCTGTTCCCGTAATGATGGGTAGTTCATATTCTTTACCGTCGATTTTTAAGATTGCGGTGCTTGCCATTTTTTACTCCTGTTAGATGAATGATATCGGACGAACCGGCATAATGTAGACCTGAGGACAGAGAAGCGAAATTGAAAATTCTGCCCGGTCCTTAGAACTATCCCATGGATCTGAAATTCTAGACAATCCAAAAAAAAGAATCCGTCTTGTCTGCTTAGCGGTTTTTGTACTGCCTTAAACTTTGGTAATTATAATAGTTCGACGTTACGATCCTGCAATAATCACGGGGTTCTTTTAGGGGAAGTTCTTCCAAAAAGTGATTAAAATCTCCATGATAATGATTTCGTTTCCATTTTCTGAGATTTCCAGGACCACCGTTATAAGCGATTGAGGCCCATTTCAAATCGTTTTCATTGGAAGAAAGAAGGTATTTTAGGAATTTTGCACCCATTTGGATAGAAATTTCTGGATCAAAAAGAGAATAAGGACCGAGTCCCAAACCTTGGGCTAACCCTTTTCCGGTAGGTCCCATAATCTGCATGAGACCTCTCGCATTGGAAGAAGATACGGCATTCTCCTTAAAAAAGGACTCCTGTCTCATCACTGCATACACAATATCTTCTTCGATCCCGAAAGATTGGGAATAATGAGAAACAATATCCCTATGAGGTCTTGGATAGATCCTAGAGGCTAGTTTGGAAGGGAGAAGTATCACATCATCAGGGATCCTTCTTCTTTTCATTAGATTTCTTGTATGGAATACAGTCAGGTATTGGTTGCCGGTAACTTCTCCGAGAGCCGCAAAAATTTCGTCTTTTTCTTCTTCGGAAGTTCCGGTTTGTAAGACGAATTTATCCACCAGAGAACTAGCATACGCCATCTCTCCGATCTCTAAATATTCTTTAGCGTTTTGTAATAGAGTATTTCCTCTGACCTTACTATGAGCAGAATCTATCCGAACATCCAAGGAGAATGAATCCGGAAAGTATGCAAATTCAAGATCTCTTCCTATGATCTTATCCGAATATTTTGGATCACCGGCTGTCAAAGAAAGATATTCGAATAATGTATCCTTATTTCTAAGAGGACTGTCCGGTTTTTGAATAGAAGAGATCTCAGTTGCAAATTCTTCTCGGATGACTCTTGTATAATAGGAACCGGGAATAGATCTATAATAAGATTTCAACCAAGAAAGAAGTTCATCCTGTTTTCCTTTGGATTTTAAACTTCTCAAATACCAATAGACTAATCTACCTTTTACGGGAAGATTCGGGATCCTTTTTAGAGCCTCTTTCCAATACAATTCTTCTAAGAAATGAGAATGGTCCCCGATCAAAAGATCGATCAGCTCGTCTTGGCGGATCAGGTTATAAGGATTTTTTTCGAGAGAAGAAAGTAGACCGTTAAAATATTTATCCCTTTCTCCCAATCGTTTATAAGCCCTGGCATATGCATACTCCACGGATTCGGAGGAAGATAGATTTGTTTTTTCTAATAGATCCAAACCTGATTTAGCAAGGTTCTGATTGGAAAGTTCCACAGACATGGCAGCAGTAAATTCAGGAAAATATTCAGCATAATGTTTATGTTTGGAGAAAAGAGAGGAAAGTCTTTCCGGATAATATTGGACTAAACCTCTTGCGGCGGCCTTCCAACTTTCAGGTCTTTCGAAACTGATAGAGCTGAAATATTGGTGAGAAGATATAAACGATTTCTTATCACTTGCATCTAAGAAAGGAAGAAATAGAACTCCTTTCTCCAAAGGGATCTGTTTGTAAAAAGATTCTCCCTTCCAGGTCCTTAAATCGGTATAAATATCTTTTTTAACATAAGAAGGAACATTCGCATCTTCTGCAAGGGCGTATAAAAGATTTTCTCCCTTCTGGACTTCTCCGAATTTATATAATGCCTTGGCGTATCTGTAATAAGCCATAGCACCGAAATATTCTTTTTTATCCCTCTCCGAAAAACTTTCGGCGTAATCTTTTGCTTCTTTGAATTCTCCGTTTTCGTAATGGATGCGAAGGATTTCCCCAATCACATTTTTATAAATAGGATCATACTCAGGAGGGAGTTTTTTGAGATAAGAGATAAGTTCGGAAGAAGATAAACTTTTTCTTTTTACCATTTCCTCATATAATTTCCAAAAACTCATTTTGGAGACTGCATTCATCGGAGGAAGAGGGTTCTTTATCAGGCTATGAAGTTCGTCCTTGGTAACGCCTACGACAAGCCTTCCTTTTAAAAGAGAGACCAGGTATCTGAATTTATTACCTTCATCTCCGTCCGGATGGGTTTCATGGAAGCGGACAAGAGCATACACCTCGGATTCTTTGGAAGGGGACCTTTCCCGGAAAATCCTGCGGATTTTTTCTAAACTATAGGATTTGACCAAGTATTTTAGGTCTTCATCCGCAAAAAGACTGCCGACAACTAGAAACGGGAGTAACCCCAGAATCGTTTTTTTCATGCGATTCTTCTCACTTAATCTGCCTTAAAAAGGGTTCAACTCCAAAAAAGGAGTCTTTATGCATATATCGGTATCAAATACAGAATGGCCTGAAATAACTTTAAGTCATCCGGACTTCGTAAGTAAAAAACAGGATCGAAAACCTGATTCGGAAGTCATTCGACTCAAAACAAAAATTTTAGATCATTATAGCGGAAGTATTCTCACACATTTGAGGCCTTCTCAATGTTTCAGATCGGACTTATTCGGAAGATTTGTATTCCATTCTCCTCGCCTAGATTGGATCAGAGAAGATGGTATCACTGAAAGGGAAGAAAAACTTTTACGTTTATTCTTCCAAGAATTGCTGGATGAGCTAAAAGGAAATCTAGTTTGGGACCCCGAATTATTCTTTTTATGTTCTGCATTCTTATTATGTGAAGATAGAATTCGAGATTACCAAGAATTGGTATATTCTTTCGGAGAAGATTTGAAAGAAGCAAAAGAAGGAAGAAGATTATTATACTTCATAGGCGCAATCTCAGAATCAGAAAGTTTTCTGAAAGAAGGTTTGGAAAGAAAAGAGAAACTTGCGTATCGTCATAAACAACAAGGGCTAAACCAAGAAGAACAGAATGAATTATTCGATTTGGTAATTTCTTCCCAAGAGCCTGATCTGGCCGGACTTGCCTATTTCTATTTCAAAGATAAAAAAGAAGGTATCCGAAACATAAAAGTTTTAGATGCAAGTATCGCAAGAAGGATAGAAGAATTTTCCAGAACGGAAGCAGACTTCTTCTTAGATCAGTATTCTCTCAGACATCCAATTCTGGATAGATTCTTCTTAGTCAAAAAATGTAAGCCGAGAGACTTCGTATTTGAATGGATCTCCGAGGAAAAAAAGAAAAACGGTAGAGAAGAATTAAAAGAAACTCTACGTGATTCTATCCAAGAAGGGAGTGACGATTCTTTATTCGAACGTTATAAGATCCTAAAAGAACAGGGGATGTCTTACACGCTCAGACCATTCGAACTTTTGGTTCTTTGGAATTCCACCTTAGCCGGGGAATTGGATTCTGAAATGATCTCTGTCCGATCCCAAACTCCGGGTTCTTATTTAACTCAAAGAGCCATTGCAGTCCAAGAATTTAAGGACAAAAAGTTCGAAGCGTTCAGAGAAAGATTAATTCAAACAGGAAGGTTCCAATATTCTCCTGAAATGGTTTATCTAAAAGCGATCTCTCTTTTAGAAACCGGACCTGTGGAAGAAGGAGTCCAGCTCATGGAGTCCTTGGTCCATAAGTTTACGCAGTCCGATTTTTTAAGATTGGTTCTGGACAGATATAAGGGCAAGAGTTAAGAAAAGAATGTTCTTGCTCAAACGATAAGTATTTTCTAAAATTTGCCCAAGACCCTATGGCCATCACCCAAGAACAGATCCTAGAACTCCAACGTCATCAAAAGATGATCCAACAATTGGAGAAGATCATAAGACTTTCCAAAAACGACGAACAGAAGTATAGGGCCACTCGGGATTTGGATAAATATCGAAATCGAATGAGGGAAATTTCTCCGGAGGGGATCCCGGATAATCTCGAAACTGCTGCTGAGCAGATACGTATGTTCCGTGAAAATCCGGATGCTGCAGGAAGGATCTTGGCCAAGTATCCGATCATGAAAATTTCTCCGAATTCTAACGATACTGAGGTGAACCAGATCGGGACTTGGATCAATGTATTAGATCGGGAATATCTTCCTATATTAAATGAAACTCATATTCGTTTCGACTTCTCTCATGGAAATGAGAAGGACGGAGTGGTCAAACATATGGAGAATATCCGCCGAAATATCAAAGTTTTGACGGAGACTATCGAAGAATACCAAGCCGCTGAAAAACAAGATTTCAGAGAACAGCTTAGCCGGATGAAGAATAAACAAACCCGTATTTTTATCGCGGAAGCATTCGAGATGTTCCAAAAGTTTAATGAATTCCTCTCCAAGGTTTTGGGAGAATTTAAAGCCGGCGGGGGAGTGATCATGAATATAGAAGATAGGATCACTTTTAATCCTCGTTTCGAGAAGGCAACTGAGCTGGAAGGCAAATCTATTCCGGAAGCCTTGGACGAATTTAGAGAATTCACCGCAGAAGTTTTGGATCGGATCAACGTTCCGAATATCAAACATTGATAAATACTAAAATTAGAAAACTTTCTTCCGATGAAACTCCTCCTATGGATTTGTTACTTCTCGCAGATCCGAATGAAAAAATTGTACAGTCGTACTGGGACAGAGCAAACTGTTATGTACTCGAGTCTGGAAATTCGGAAATTTTAGGAGTTTATGTACTTTTGACGACTCGTCCGGGAACTTCTGAAATCATTAATGTAGCAGTGAAAGAAGGGGAGCAAGGCAAGGGGTTTGGAAAAAAATTGGTGCTTCATGCGATTTCCCAGGCAAGAGAAGACGGTTTTCATACCCTCGAAATTGGGACAGGCAATGCAGGAATTGGCCAGTTGGGCTTGTATCAAAAATGCGGGTTTCGAATTACCGGGATCGATTTCGATTTTTTTACCAAAAATTATCCGGAGCCGATCTATGAAAACGGGATCCACTGCCGGGACATGATCCGATTGAGTCTGGACCTGTAAAAATAGCTCCCAGTTTAAAAAATTCCTTTTCGGAAGGGGCGGGTCCGGTTTATTAGTGTATAAACCGAAAACCTGCGGTCTTTCGCAAATAGGATTTTATATTCATGGCACTTGTTAAGAACTCCTCCGAAGTTACAAACTCCACAATCGGCGAAAATTCCTACTTTAACGGAAAATTCTTCATCAACGGATCCTTAAAGATTGATGGAAAGTTCGAAGGAAAATCTCTCCAAGCGGAACAATTGTATATCGGAGCTTCCGGTAAAGTTCGCACAAACATCACTGCTGCCAGCGTCATTATAGAAGGTATCGTAATCGGAAATATCACTGCTCGTAACAGAGTGATGCTTCTTCCTACCTCCAGAATTTTGGGAGATATCCGTACACCGGAATTGATCATCCAAAACGGAGTGGTGCTTGAAGGACGTTGTATCATTTCCAGCGACCTAAAACATTCCAACAAAGATCATATCGAATTGGAATATGCTAAGGACTCTTTAACCTTAGAAAGACTTTTCGGTAAACAAACAGCAGCTAAGGAAGCTTAATCTTCCGGTATAGGCCTTGATTCCCATCCTTATCACAGAGGGAGACCCTTGTGGGATCGGGCCTGAAATTCTTCAGATGTCTTGGGAGAAGTTGAAAACCTTCTCCGGGCAAAGACAAATCCTACTCATTAGTTCCAATTCTTCTCTTTCTTATCCTGGTTGGCAGGAGATCCAAGATCCGTTTTTACTCAGCTCTCCTGGGCTTTATCTTTGGAGAACCTCCGCACTTTCTTCATCTGAACAAAAATCTTTGGTGATCGGTAAGCCTGGTTCTACATCCGGTAAGGCTGCATTTGCAAGTTTAGAAGAAGCGATCCGCATCCAAAAGAAGATCGGTGGCAACTTGATTACACTTCCATTAAGTAAAGAATGGGTGATCAAGGCCGGAGTAAAAAAATTCACGGGACATACGGAATATCTGGCAGAAGTATATAAGAAAAAAACGTATATGCTTATGGCAGGAAAAGAACTGAATGTCCTTCCATTAACAACTCATGTTCCATTGAAGAAGGTACCTTCTTATTTAAAGAAGATCCACTTATCCAGTTTCATCTCTGCAGTCGGTTCTGCTCCTATCTCAAAAGGAAAAATCGCATTCTTAGGTTTAAACCCTCATGCAGGAGAAGGTGGAAAAGTCGGCGACGAAGAGAAGAAGATACTAATGCCGATCATCTCAAAGATGAGGAAGGCCGGCTTAGATGTTACGGACCCGATCTCTGCAGATAGTGCGTTTAGCGAAACTTCCAGGGCAAAATATTCTTTGTTTTTGGCATGTTACCATGACCAAGGGCTCATCCCATTCAAAATGTGGGAGGGAAAATTTGGAGTGAATGTAACTTTGGGACTGGATTTTATCAGGGTTTCTCCGGATCATGGGACTGCTTTTGATATCGCAGGTCTCGGAAAAGCGGATCCGGAGAGTTTTCTGCAATGTTTAGAGTGGGTGTCCGGGCGGATTTCTGCCGAAAATGATCTTAGGAGATCTCATTGATGTTTCTCGCCCAGTCAGGTTCCTTATTGCAGCAGATCGTATTTCCCATTTTTTTGATTTGGTTCGTTGGTTTGACTTTGGTATTGATCCGAAATGATATAGAGATCATTTGGAAGATCGCTACATTTTTCGTTTTCGTATTTTACTTCTTCCAATTCTTTCCTGAATTAAAAGAAGCTTATGAAAGATTATCTAAATCTTATCCTTCCGAGATTTTGAGCTGGCTCTATGGGATCCCGAGAGCGATTTATTTTTTCCTATTATTCCTTTGGCCAATCGCAGTAATCCGCATGTATTACACTGCTTCTCCTGTTTTAGCCAATATGACTGCGAGGACTTTGGTTGCAGCGACCTTGGCGTATTGGATTTTCTTTTTGGTGTATCATCAGTTCACGGGGCAGATCGATGAGTTTTTTAAGACAAAGTTTATTGAATGGATTACGATCGTTCCGACTGGGAAGTGAGAAGGTTTTTCTTTTATCTTAAAAGCTAAAAACCGTTTCAATAAAAGTATTCAAACTCATTAATGATCCGTTATAAAAGATTTATTATAACTAGTTCCTTTCTTCTCTTTCTTTTTTGTCACAAAGAACCGCAAAACAATCAATTGCTATATCCTATTGAAATGCCCGGAGTCTGGAAGGAGGTAGGTGTTAACGATTTACGATCCGGAAATACTTTCGTCTTTTCTAAAAGAGGAGCTGTTGTTTATTATATAGATCCAGCTATTTGTGTAAAAAAAGAGAGAGCAATGATTGGAGAATATGTTCTCAGCAAAATAGGGCTTCATATTTATTTTTATAAATTTCTCCAGTTGGAAGGCGGCAATCTGGAAAAAATCGAAAAGAAATGCGGATCGGGAGATCCTAATGTAAAACTCGATGAGAAGCTCGTTATCTTAAATATGGGTAGTATGAAATTAATAGGCTTTGGCGACTTTAAACAGAAGAAGACAAACTTTGATTTTGAGGATCTTACTACCTTTGAGACAGGTGGAAACGAATTTTATAAATTTAGTATATTCCCTGAACACTTCCAAGAGATAGTCGATCATGAAGTTAAGGATGACAGAAGACTAATTCTTAAAAATCAGCATGTATTTATTCGGAATAATACGGGAAAAGATATGCAGGTTAGTTTTGATTAGATATATGTTTCGGAAAAACTAATTTTTATAATAACTCATCATCCGCTCCAATTCGAATTCCTTGAGCGGATGCCTATACTTGCTAAAAAAAATATCTTCCTATTTGGTTCCTGTTTGAAACTCATTTACAAATAGGACATGTTCCTTTCCAAAGGTATTATACTCTCCGAAAAATACGAACAAGGCAATAGAGTCCCCTTTTTTTACTTCTTGGTGAAGAAAGGGAACCAGGTTTTCCTGAAAGAGCAAAGTGAAGCTCTTATTTTTCACCTTCATCTTGAGTTCGTATTTGAATAGAGCTACATATCTAGGGTCTAAATTAATAAACTTAGAAAGAACTTGAGCAGATCCCAGGGACTCTTTTGAAATGCCTTTCGGAAATTCAGTCCATTTCATTTGGATTCTATATTTATTTGTAAATATGGACAATCCATGGTCTTTTTCGGCATCTACTCCGTCAGTCAGCTTTATGATTTCTTCAAAAGAAGATGGGAGATAGCTTGCAAAGTTGAATCCAGATGGAACTTCCTGCTGCTTGACATTCCCAGAACTACAAGTATAAAAGAAGGAAACAAAATAAATAACACACAGAACTTTTTTCATTGAACCTCTGAGAATTCCGCTAAACCTTATATACTCAAATTCGGAAATTCGATTTTAGGTATATTTAATATACTGGATTTTTATGGATAGTGGAATTTCTTTCTTCACTGCCGAGTCTGCGTCAATTCTAAACATTCCAAATGTATTAAAGTCGGTAGATAGAATCATCCATCCAATGGAGGATTGTCGAATAAATCACTCGATCCGGATCCAAAACCGATGAAATTTGAATTGAAATTATCTTAACCTAATTCCACATCCAATTTGTGGGAATTACCAAGACAGAGTTATTCAATAAGAGGCAGAATAAGATTGCCTCCTATGCAAAGGCCCTTGGGCATCCGGCCCGTATTGCAATCCTCGAGTCTATCCTCAAAAGAAAAGCCTGCATTTGTGGTGACTTAGTCGACGAATTAGGGCTTGCCCAGGCCACGATCTCCCAGCACCTAAAAGCGCTGAAGGAGGTGGGTATTTTGCAAGGGACCATAGATGGCTCTTCTGTATGCTATTGTATCAATATAAAAACATGGGAAGAGATTGGAGGTTATTTTGGTCCATTGCTTACCCAGATCCCCGAAAGCGGAAATTCCTGCTAAAACCGCTTGACTATTAATCGTAATATTGCGATTTAACGATTAATGTCTTCTTTAGCAGAAATATTAAATGAAAAATGTTCTTGTTCTACTTTGAATAAAGAACGCCTAAATGCGGAAGCATACAAATTCACAGTTCCCGAAGTAAGAGCCCAAGGGATCGAACATTTTTATTCCGAAACACCTTCCTTCATTAATATTTCGGATAAGAATAAGATCCGCCAAATTCTCAATTCTATCCGGAACGCTTTACGTTTGCCTGAACTAAGAGATCGAATTTTATCGAATTATGATCCCGAAGTTAGGGCGGGAAATATTACAGGAGGAGTATTTCTTAGTTTAGATTTTCATCATACAAAAGAAGGCCCTAAGCTCATCGAGATTAATACGAACGCGGGCGGGGCTTATTTACAGCTAAAACTTTTAGAAGCACAGATTAAATGTTGTGAGATCGTTGATATTGCTATTCAGAATGCGGAAGCTCTCCGAAATTTAGAAGAAAAATTCTATTCTATATTTCTTGATGAATGGAACTCCAATGGGCGGCCCGGAAGACCGGACTTTATTGCTATCGTGGACGAAAATCCTTCCGGTCAGTTCTTATATCCTGAGTTCTTGCTATTTAGAGATCTATTCAGATCCAAAGGTATCCGCTCTGAAATTTTAGATCCGAGTCAAATCGAACGAATCGGAGATAGTCTTTATTTCGAGGGAGAGAAGATCGATTTGATCTATAATAGATTGACCGATTTTCATTTATCAGAAGTTCCGAATTCTAAAATTCGAGAGGTTTGGCAGAATGGAAATGTAATCATCACTCCGAACCCGATTGATTACGATTTATATGCTCGAAAAACAAATCTAAACGTTCTTTCGGATAATGAATTTCTGATAAAGGCAGGTCTTAATAAGAAGGATTCGGAAATCTTAATATCAGCTATTCCGGATACCAAAATCGTAACCTCTGCGAACGCAAGCGAACTCTGGGAGAAACGAAAGAGTATATTCTTTAAACCTAAAGAAGGTTTCGGCAGTAAGGCAACCTATTACGGAGGAAAACTTACAAAGAATAAGTTTTCTGAGATCGTAAATGGAGAATATATAAGTCAGGAGTTTGTTCCGCCTTCCGTTCGTGTCACATCCATTTCTGGAGAAGAAAAAGAATTAAAAATGGATATCAGGGCATATATTTATAAGGATGAGATCTTAGTTTTAGCAAGTCGCTTATACCAAGGCCAGACTACGAATTTCAGGACTCCTGGAGGAGGATTTTCTCCTTTGTATACATTGCCTGAGATTGTATAATACCAAAGAATATTGAATCTATAACCTATTTCCTTTCTTACTTTAGTTTTCTCTTAGTTTAGTCAGCCGAAGTCCTATATTCGAAAATTCCAAAGGACCTTGGGAGATACGATATGCATCCAGTCCCTTCTTCCTTAAGATTTCCACTGCTTCCTTTGAAAGAATACAATACTTTCCACGGCAGTAGGCCACGATCTTTTTGCGTTTAGGTAGGCTGTCCAATTTGGATTTGAGCTCGTTTAGCGGTATGGATACCGAACCGGGAACATGTCCAGAATTATATTCGTTTTCCGGCCTTACATCCAGAAGAAGTACGTCTTTTGAGGATACACGTTTTAGAAAATCCTTATAATCCAATTCTTTTAACTCGTTCTCCGGATTGAAAAAAGAATCCATTTCAACTTGTATTTCCGCGTTGAACTCTTGACCTATAGAGGAGATCGTATGGAAAATAGTAAGTCCCGCTTTTTCTATTTGGTAAAAAATACTTCGACCTTCCTTCCTATCTCTTACTAGTCTCGTTTCCTTTAAGACCTGTAGATGGTGGGAAGTCGCAGCGACGCTCATGCCAATCTCTTTAGACAAAAGATCTACGTTCTTTTCCGCTTGAACAAGAAGATCCAATAGTTCTATACGTTTTGGGTCGGAAAGTGCCTTTCCGTATTTGGAAAGGGAAGAATAGATGAAATTCTTAAATTCCCTTCCGGTTTTCGAATTGTTCATATTTCCTCAAATATTCAAATATACATTTGAATATTTGATTGACATTAGTCAATCAAATATTAGAAATAGGATTTATGAAAGTTAGGGATAGCGGAATGCCAGAAGCAGCTTACTGGGACACACTTTTCGATGTCTCGTTGGCATTGGAAAGAATGGATTTGATCCGAATAAACGGGAATATCGTGGAATTCGGTTCCGGATACGGGACTTTTACCCTTCCGCTCGCGGATAAAAATAAAAGTACTATTCTTGCTTTCGAAATCGAACCGGAACTGGTTCGGGAATTAATGGAAAAGGCGAATTTATACCATTATGAAAATATTTCGGTTCGTGAAAGGGATATTGTAGCTTCAGGGACCGGGTTGGAGGGAAACTCCGTGGACTACGTAATGATCTTTAATTTATTACATCATGAAGATCCTGTTTCCATTTTAAAAGAGGCGTTTCGGATTTTAAAACCTAGAGGAATTGCTGGACTCATGCATTGGAATTATGATCCTAATACTCCCCGAGGACCTAAGATGGAGATCCGTCCTAAACCTGATGAGATTTATAGTTGGGCTATCAAAGCAGGATTTAAAATTGATTCGGAAAAACCTATCGATCTGCCTCCTTATCATTATGGGTTTATCGCTACTAAACCTATGTAAAAAATTCGCGTCTAATCCCAGACGCGACGAACTATCATTGTTTCTATTAGGTTTTAATTTCTTGTAGTTGTGTTTGCTTGCGTTCTTTATTCGTTATCTTCGCAAAAGTTTTTTCGTACTCCGGATGAACTGTTCCAAAGAGATAATCCCAAACTGTGGTATAAAGTCCGTAATTATATCTGAAACTTTGGTGGTGCATATCATGGTTGGTATTTGAATTTACCAATTTTAAGATCTTATTCGTTCCCATCCAGCTTGGGAAAATTTCATATCCGCTATGACCTAGAACATTCCGTATGATCTGAAAAGTCATAAAGATCATCAAGGCCAGAGGATGGACAGGAAAGATTGAAGCCACGATCGGCATGATGAGAGAATGGATCAAAGCCTCCCAGGGATGAAAAGAGTAGGCCGTCCAAGGAGAAGGTGTGACTGAATCATGATGCACCTTATGAACTCTTTTATAGAATAGGCGAGTATGCATTAATCTATGAGTCCAGTAAAAATAAAAATCTTGTATGCCTAAGATCAATATTGTGCTTAAGATCAGATACCCCCATCCATAATCTTCTATACGTTCGTAAAACTTAAAGTAGCCGTATTTTCTAAATAAGAATACGATCAGAGTTACCGAAGTATAAACGATTACTGAAGAAACAGAATATAAGAATTCTTTTCTAAACTGAGATGGTTTTGCATTCTTATCTTGGATCTTTCTAAATTGAAACGGATGTTTCCAAATATAGAAAATCAAAAACGCGATACCCGCAAATATAAAGTATCTTAGAAAATCTATTAGGAATATGATTGGGATTTGGGGAACCAAATCCATCATGTATTGAAATAATTGTTTGTGAAAGCACATGTTCGATCCTTCGCTCCTGTGTCGGATTTGATGGATTAGAACATTTTTTCAGATTTGAATCCGATGGATTTCGGACAATGTCTGATCGATTCCGGATTCGATCGGTTATTTTGCGGAATTGTTTTGTTTTCTAAAATCGCTTGGAGTCATTCCCACAATTTCTTTGAAGGCTCTATTGAATGGGGCAAGAGATCCGTAGCCCAAATCCATTGCAATCCTGAGCACCTGGAAATCGTTTTTGCTCGGATTAGAGAGCATAAACTTCGCTTCTTCGATCCTATAATGATTTAGGAATTCGTTGAAGTTTCGATATCCCAGACCTTTATTTATGAGCCTACGGACCTTCTTCTCTGGAACGGCTAACTGTTTAGCCAAGGCCAAGATGGTTAGGTTTTCTTGCAGAAATATCTTTTTGTCTCTCAAAAGAGAATTCAGTTTTTGTAAAAGGTTCTCGTCTAAAGGATCTTCGGTTTCTTCTTCTTTTTGTATTTCTTCATTGGGGAATACATTCTCTCTGAATTGGAAGATCCGAAAGGAAATGAAAAATACCAATACAAATATGAAAGAAGAATTGATCAGGTCTAATTGAGCGGAATAACCGGCATCCTTTGTGATCACTTCCATCAATACGACTGACATACTATAGAGTCCGGTTACCCAGGAGAAGATGACCCTAAATTCTCTTCTAGATTCAAGTAAGTCTATATTCTTATCTTTTAAAACTTTCCCTAAGGTGAGTAAGATAAGTGTAAGATAGAATACCTGAGGCATGCTGAATAAAACTTTGGCAAATATAGAGGCTTGCTTTCTGATATCCGAAGCCAGAAAAACATAAAAACAGAATATATTCAGAAAAAGAAATAATACCCCATGCCAGATCTTTAGTTTGAATCCGTCTTCGAATAGGCTGGATACAAATAGATAGAAAAAGATGGAAACCGAAAAACAACCCGTATGGACAAGTATCAGAATAAATATGTTTGTAGAATGATCCAACCAGGGACAAATAAAATAAGCGATCAAAGAAGAAGTGAATAAACTTCCGAGGAGACTACGCGTACTTAGTTTTACTTGGACCAGAAAGTTTAAGATCAGAAAGCCCAACTGAGCGATCGTGGCCGCTTTTAGATAAAGGATTAAATCGGTCGTTTCGAACATTTGTTTTGAAAATATATATTTTATCGGGGGCTTCTTTTGGGAAAGAATACTTTACGTATCTAACTAATATTTCAAGTGGGAAAGGCTTTTTTACCTAACAAATCGTCATATAACTTAGCGAGGGCATCGATGTCGGTTTCCAATACTTCCAGTGCAGATTACATATCTTCAGATAATTTTGTTGGATCAAAATTGATCCCGATCTTCGACGTCTGGTCTTCCTCTTTTCCTAGAGAAGAATTCGCCGTTTTTGATTCAGACCTAAGATGTGTATACTTTCGATTGTCTTCTTTCGGTCAAGGCTCGGATAAAGGAAGTTTTTTAGGAAAAAAATACTCCGAATTTGGTTCGAATTTTTTACCTATCGATGATGATAGATTTGTACATGTTCTAAAAGGGACTTCTTTCGAAATCGATAGTAATTTTGAAAATAGGATGTTTCGGATCCGTATCTCTCTTCTTAAGTTCCCCGATAATGATTCGAAGCTGATCTTTCTGGCATGCAATGAACTAGGTGACGAAACTAATCAAACGGGAGAAATTTCGAATCTTACTGAAAGGCAGATCGCCTTCCTCAAGCAGGAGCAATCTTTATATAGGGAGATTATTTCTATATTTAACTGGAGACAGGAGATAGAAGGTAAGGGCGGAAATCGGATTTGGATGCGACAAGCTCTTCCGAACTTGAATACTTCCCTCATGCAAGGTTCCGGTATAGGGGCTTTGATTACTTCCTTAGGAGCTTTGTTTGATACCGCTCAGAGAGATGAGAAAAATGCAATCGTTCCTCTCGCCTTTATGGATTTACTAGAAGAGAATTTTCAAGTTACTAAAAGACTGATCAAAACAATGGCCGATGCCCAAATTGTCTTTGAGGAAAATTCTCTGAATACTGAAGAGCTATCCTTAGCGGAAGTTCTGAAGGTTGTAGATGAACAAGTCGACTATATGCAGGATATGCTTCAGATCAAGAAGCAGAATGTAGTAATGTCCATTTTGAAGAACATAGAATCGCAAAAGATCATTATTTGCAAAGATGCTTTAAAGACGATCGTCAGAGAGATCTTCATCAATGCGATGAAATATTCTCCTGAAGGAGCGGAGATCATCGTTCTTTATCTTAGAACAGAAAACAATTTTATAATGAAGTTTATCAATCCTCCAAATTACAAGGAGATAGAGAACTTGGATTGTAAAAACTCGGAAGAGATCGCCTTATTCCAACCTTTTTTCAGATTAAAAAAAGCGGTAGATGAAAGATATACCAAAGAAGAATTCGGGATCGGTCTAGGTTTGCCTATCGTTCGAAAGTTGGCGGAAGATATGAATGCGAGAGTTTATTTTACCGTCACAAAATCCAATATCTACGAAAAAGAAGAACGTGAAGTCTGTATTTCTATTCAGTTCCAAATGGTTGAATCTTAGAATCGACTTCCGGCGTGTCCGCCTTTCGAAAGGATTTCGGAGGCCATTCTTCTTAAAGGTAATATCGCTTCTGCTGCGCCTAATTCGATCGCTTCTTTAGGCATTCCGAATACGACAGAGCTAGCTTCGTCCTGGGCAACAGTGTATGCTCCAGTCTTCCTCATTTCTAATAATCCTCTAGCTCCATCGTCTCCCATTCCTGTCATAATGATCCCCACTGAGTTCTTTCCAACTTGTTGGGAGACGGATCGAAAAAGTACATCTACAGAAGGTCGATGCCGATTGATCGGAGGCCCATCTTTTAGGTCGACGTAAAATCTAGCTCCACTCATTCGGATCGTCATATGTCTGTTTCCAGGAGCGATCACAGCTTTTCCCGGTGGGATTTCCTCACCTTGTTCCGCTTCCTTTACTCCTACTTGGCAAATGGAATCTAAACGTTTGGCGAATTGTGCCGTGAACTTTTCCGGCATATGCTGGACGATCGCGATAGGAGGGGAAAGAGGAGGAAGTTCCGTTAGTATAGTCTCTAAGGCGTTTGTTCCTCCTGTAGAAGTTCCTATGGCGACTAATTTCCAAGTTGTATCCGCAGATATTTTATTATCAGTATTAGTTTTGTGTATTTGAGGTTTACTAGTATTAGGAATCGCTAATTTAGAAATTCTGGATTGGGAAGCCGCTTGAACGATCCTCAAAAAGGTTTCCGCAGATTCCTCCAAAAAACCGCCTACATTTAATTTCGGTTTCGAAATGATATCCACAGCTCCGGAACTAAAGGCTTCCATAGTGACGGCGGCTCCTTCCTGTGTCAGGGAAGAGCAGATCACGATTGGAGTAGGTCTCTCCGCCATAATTTTTTTTAAAAAGGATATTCCATCCATTCTAGGCATTTCGATATCCAATACGATTACATCTGGCCAATAGTTTTGCATTTTTTGAAGAGCGAAAATCGGATCCGAAGCGGTAAAAATTTCGGAAACATTCGGATCTTTCGTTAGGATCGTTGTTAAGTTTTGGCGAACGACTGCAGAGTCGTCCACTATCATAACTGAATAATGTCCGCTCATATTTTTTGATACACGGAAGTCCGTATTAATTTGAAATTACTACGAATGCCGGTTAATGATTCGGAATGACCTATAATAAGGATGGCTCCTGGAGAAAGAATGGATTCGATCTTATCTATTATCATTTGTTTTTCCTTCGGTTCAAAATAGATCATAACGTTCCTAAGAAAAACTATATCCGGTTTGAAACTTCCCGGTAATCTTTCAAAAGTTGTAAGGTTTGTAACTTCGAAACGGATCCTGGATCTGATCTCCTTAGCAAAAGTGAAATACCCGTTGAATTCTTCTTTTCCTTTCAGACAATAACGCTTTAGATAATGGTTAGGTATCTGTTCCGAACCTTGAATAGGATAAAAAGCATCTCTCGCTTTTTCTACACTGTCCGTGCAAATATCGGTTCCTAAGATCGACCAATTGTCCGAACCTAATTTATCCTGCATGATCAATCCGGCGCTATAAGCCTCTTCCCCAGTGGAAGCAGCCGCGCTCCAGATCTTAGTGGGCGGATTATTTCGATTTTCTAATATATTTTCAAGGAAGTCATAATGAGCAGGCTCTCTAAAAAAATGAGTTACATGCGTAGTAATCAGGCTAATGAAAATGTTTCTTTCTTCTTTGTCAAAATCACTTTTGACTATATCCAAGTATTCTCCGTAAGAGTTGCAATTCCTAGCCCGAACTCGTTTGGATAAACGACTAACGATCAGATTTTTCTTCTTCTCCCCCATACGAATACCTGTATATTTAAATATCAGGGCCGCAAAGGAGAGAAATTCCGACTGGCTGATACTGAGGTTGGCGTTCATCCTTCCTGGCCTACCGGAGTAAGATTTTCCATTTCTTCTTCGGTTTTACCGTATAAGGAAATTACTTCGTTAAAATCAAGCATCATCGCCGGATTAAGAAGAATGATCACCCTGTTCTCCAGTTTTCCTATTCCTCGAATGAAATCGGTCTTGATATTAGCCCCGAAAGCAGGAACAGGGTCCACGCATTCCGGAGGAATGGTAGCCACTTCGTTCACTGAATCCACTAAAACTCCCGCAATCACTTTATTCTCTTCATTAGGAATTTCTAAAATGATAATGCAGGTACGTTTTGTGGACTCTATGTCGCGGTTCTGGAATAATTTTGCAAGGTCCATTACCGAGACTACATTTCCTCTTAGATTGATCACTCCGCTGATGAACTTGGATGTTCTAGGCACCCTAGTAGGTTCGCGAAATTCTAAGATCTCCCTTACCTTAAGTATCTCCACTCCGAACTCGTCCTGACCAAGTCGAAATGTGAGATACTGGTTTGCGTTAATTTGCATTGCTCTCATCGGAACATCTCCTTAGAATCTTCCGAACTTCGATTCGTTGAAGGTATGGTTTCCATTCCGATATTCTTTGGAGTTTCCTGAGGATTTGCCGGAGTGAACAGGTTCAAAAGAGGAGCCTGAGTAAACTTCTTCCATTCCGTTGATTTTGAAATGTTGAACGACTTTCTGCAAACCTTGAGCCTGCGCGGATAACTCTTCAGCCATACTGGACAACTCTTCAGAAGCGGCAGCGTTTTGTTGGGTTACTCGATCCAACTGGCTCATCGCAGTATTGATCTGTCCCACGCCTTGCTTTTGCTCTCTACTCGCTGCAGAAACTTCTCTGATCAGATCTGAAATTTTGGTGATATTCGGGATAATCTCCTCTATCAGGCTTCCTGCTCTTTCTGCCACGTTAACCGAATTTTTGGCAAAGTGACTGATCTCTCCCGCATAACTTTGGCTTCTTTCCGCAAGTTTTCTTACTTCATTAGCCACTACCGCGAATCCCATTCCATGTTCTCCAGCACGAGCTGCTTCAATCGCTGCGTTCAATGCAAGAAGATTCGTTTGATAGGCGATATCTTCCACAGACGTGATCTTTTCCGCGATATCTTTCATGGCCTGAACCGCAAGACGGACCGCTTCTCCACCTTCGTTCGCATGGTTGACCATGCTGGAAGCCATCACTTCGGTTTGTCTGGAGTTATCCGCATTCTGCTCAATAGTCGCAGTCATTTCTTCCAAGGAAGCGCTTGTTTCCTCTACGTTAGCCGATTGTTCGGTTGCACCTTGGCTCATTGTCTGGGAAGTAGCACTTACTTCTTCGGCAGCACTCGCAAAGGAAGACGCGGCTTTTCCTACTTCCGAAATGCTTCTGGAAAGTTTGTCTATTGTACTGTTTACCGAATCTCTTAGTTCGCCTAATTTACCTTTATAGTTTCCTTTGACGAATTGGGTAAGATCCCCTTGTTCTAAGGAGGATTGGATATCCATTACTTCATTGATCGGTCCGACGATCGCCTCTAAAGTAGCGTTTACACCTTCAATGATCCGCTTGAAGTCTCCTTTATGTTTGGTTGCATCTGCTCTGGTATCAAGTTTTCCTAATACTGCCGCTTCCGCCAATTCGTTAGCGTCCGCGATTAAACCTTTAATATTCGCACGAACTTGATCGATCGCTTCGTTGATAAATCTTTTTTTACCTGGAAGTTTTTCGATATCGGCATCCATATTTCCTTCGCCGAACTGTTTAAAACATTCCATCGCTTTTTTCTTAACTGCGATATGAGAGAAGACCATATCGTTAATGCCGTCAGACATTGTTTTGAATGCACCTTTAAACTTGGAGCTATCGATCTTAATGTCAATGTCTCCGGCCTCATGTTCTTGGGCCATTTTTGACATCTCTTCGATCAGACCTTTGATATTAGCTCTAACTTGGTCGATGGTTTCGTTAATGAATTGTTTTTTACCTGGAAGTTTTTCGATATCGGCATCCATATTTCCTTCGCCGAATTGTTTAAAACATTCCATCGCTTTTTTCTTAACAGCGATATGAGCAAAAACCATATCGTTAATGCCGTCAGACATTGTTTTGAATGCGCCTTTGAACTTGGAGCTATCGATCTTAACGTCGATGTCTCCGGCCTCATGTTCTTGGGCCATTTTTGTCATTTCCGCGATCAGGCCTTTTATATTAGCTCTTACTTGGTCGATGGTTTCGTTAATGAATTGTTTTTTACCCGGAAGTTTTTCGATATCGGCATCCATATTTCCTTCGCCGAACTGTTTAAAACATTCCATCGCTTTTTTCTTAACTGCGATATGAGAGAAGACCATATCGTTAATGCCGTCCGACATTGTTTTGAATGTGCCTTTGAACTTGGAACTATCGATCTTAACGTCGATGTCTCCGGCTTCATGCTCCTTGGACATTTTACTCATTTCAGTTACTAAACCATTTATATTAGCTCTAACTTGGTCGATGGTTTCGTTAATGAATTGTTTTTTACCTGGAAGTTTTTCGATATCGGCATCCATATTTCCTTCGCCGAATTGTTTAAAACATTCCATCGCTTTTTTCTTAACTGCGATATGAGCAAAGACCATATCGTTAATGCCTTCCGACATTGTTTTGAATGCACCGGTGAACTTGGAGCTATCGATCTTAACGTCGATGTCCCCGGCTTCATGTTCTTTGGACATTTTTGTCATTTCGAACAAAAGATCCTTTAAGGAAGATTGAAGGATAGATAACTGTAATAGCAGACCGTTTTGGTTCATATGGTCCGTATCGATCTCGCTAGTCAGATCTCCTGAGGCAATTTTTTTCGTAATCTTGGAAAGAAGAGAATAATCTCCACCTAACTGTTGGCTGATCTGAATTCCGATCCTCCAGCTCAGGATGGCGAAAGACGTTATAATCCCTATGGAAATTAAGATCAAAAGAATGGATGCTGATAAAACGGAAGATTCAGTTTCTATACCTTTTTGTTTAAAGGAAACGGTCGCATATTCTGATCTACCTTTCAGTGAAGAAAGAAACTTCTTCGCAGCTATTTCTTCCTTCGCTTTGAATTCACTTTCTTCTAAACTATTCGCGTTTTCTAGTAGGATCCCGTTTGCAAAGGTTTGTAAGTATTCCTCAGAAGCCGATTTCACAGTGGAAATAAGTTCTGCTTCCTTTTTATCGGAAACTATATCTGAGTTTTCGGATAAGGTGGAAGAGATTGTTTCCCGATCTTTTTGGATTTGGGATATAATTTCCGATCTTCGGTTCTGGTCCTTATTCCAATAATTTTCTCTGACTAGAGATCTTAATTCAGAAAAAGAAGCGGATATATTTTCCCAATTAGAAGAAGCGGATGCCCCATTTCCACCTTTTTGTATCTGATTCATTTGATAGATGGAAAGTCCGTCTATAATTCCAAGACCGACTAACCCAATTACAATGATTGCAAGTAACTTCTGTGCAATGCTCATATTATCCTCCAACTCCCGATTGGGACGTTAATATTATTTCGAAGCCTCCGAGAGGCTGGTGATTTGCAGATTCAGTTCATTATTTAGTGTTTTCTCGTTATTTATCCTAACTCTGGAAAGCAACGTTGTAGTATCTATAATCATTGCTACGGATCCATCTCCCATGAGAGCAAATCCGCTGACGCCTTGAGTATCTTCAAAAAGACCACCTAACGGTTTTATAACGGAATGGATCCTGCCTAAAAGTTCGTTAACGATCAGTCCTGCTTGAAGATTTCCGGAGTTTACGATGACCAGGTTTCTTCTTCCTTCCGTTCCGATCGGCTCGCCGAACCAATCGTTCATGTCGACGTAAGGCATGATCTTATCCCGAACTTTGATATAATTTTGCTCTCCGACTAGGAATTCCTGAGGATGGAATTCCATACATTCCTTCACCATGTCCAATGGGATCGCGTATTTGTTTTTTCCGATCCTCAAAAGGAATCCGTCTATATTCGCGAGAGTAAGAGGGAGTATGATCTTAAAAGTAGTACCTTTTCCTTTTCCGGAGCTTATCTCAATTCTTCCTCTTAAGGATTCTACGTTCTTCTTTACAACATCAAGTCCGACTCCTCTTCCTGAGAGTTCTGTTACACTTGCCGCAGTGGAGAATCCTGGTTCGAATAAAAGTGAATAGATCTGGTCTTCATTAATTGCGTCTCCTTCTTTATATAAGCCTTTTTCTTTCGCTCTTTCAAGGACTGCTTGAGGATCTATTCCTTTTCCATCATCGGATATTTCTATGAAGATCTCTCCAGCCTTATGAGAAGCCGCTAATACTATTAATGCCTCGGAAGGTTTTCCTAAATTTATCCTTTCCTCTTGAGAGGACTCAATTCCATGATCTATGGAATTTCGGACCATATGCGTCAATGGATCGACTAGGTTGTCTATTAAGTTTTTATCAAGTTCTGTTTCTCCGCCTTTAATTTCTAAACGGACGGATTTACCTGTTTGTTTTCCTAATTCAAAGACGACTCTTGAATACCTGCTGAATAAGGTTTGTACAGGGACCATTCTGAGTTTTAAACTGTTGGAACGTATTTCCTCCAAGAGGCGAGACATTCTATGAGTGAGTTCTTCTAAGAATTCGTCTTTTAATCCTAACGCTATCTGTTGAAGAGCGGAAGAGATAACTACAACTTCTCCCACTTGATCTACTACTAAGTCTAATTTATCCGCATCTACACGTATACTTCTCGAGGCAGAGGTCTTTTTTTTTGTCCCAGTATCCGATTTTCCCTGAAATACATTCTTCGAAGTGCTCTCATTTTGATCGGAGTAAATAATAGAAGAAGGACTGGAAGCGGATTCGAGTTGGATACTCATGTCCGCGCTTGCGAATTCGAAGGATTCTACGATTTCTTCCTTAGTAAGTTCAGATCTGTAAACGGCTTCTATATCGAAAAAACAACTGGCTGCTTCCAGATCGGAAAATTTAGGTATCTTTTCTTCATCTAATTTGATCTCGCTCAGTTCGCCTTTTTCGGAAAGATATCTGAGAAAAGGGTAAGGATCCAGTCCATTAACAAAAAGATTGCTACCACATGAAATATGGAGTTTCCAAGTTTTGGATTCCATAGTATTCGAATTTTTGTCAGAAGTTTTTTGATCTGAATGGAAAGAATTAGGACTATGTTTAGAAAGGCTGAAAATCAGATTTTCACCTTCTTTTAAGATCTCTTCGCTTTCGAATTCTCCCGTTTCAAAAGTATCCAAGCGGAGAAATAAATGATCCTTGCATTGAAGGATTATCTGGATAAGATCAGTGGACGGTTCTAAGCTGCCAGAGCGTACCTTATCCAAGGTTTCCTCTAAAAAATGTACGAAGTCCGCGATTTTAGAGAAATCGTACATTCCAGCGGTTCCTTTGATTGTATGAACCGATCTGAATAACGAATTCAATAATTCCTTTTCTCTGTTTCCTTCTCCGATCTTAACTAAATCTCTTTCCAGAGACTCGAGCATATCTCTAGTCTCCGAAACGAAATCACTGAACCCGGGTTTTTCCCTAGGATCCATGATTTATTCCTTCGTTAGCGGATGCAATATACGGGCCTAACAAAAAATCTTTATTATAAAATCTTACTATTCTTTCCACAGATTCGGATGGTGAAACTACGACTAGTTTGTTTCCCTTTGATTCCAATTCCTTTTGGATGGAGAGTAAAAATTGTAAAGAGGATGTATCGAACTCGCTTATTTCAGAAAGATCCAAACATAGATCTAAATCCGTGTATGGAAGTAACTTAGAGCGCATCGCAGCTAACCTACGCGCCCTCAGCTCTCCCTTGATCTTAATTTTATTCTTACGGTTAATATCCATCGATGAATAGTGGAAGTCCGTTCTTTACACTACTAGTTTGGAAACGGAAGAAAGTAGTTGATCCATACTAAACGGCTTTGTGATCCAAGCCCGAATTCCTTGAGCAACTAACTTTTCCTTCATTGCAGTTTGGGACTCGGTTGTTAACATAACTATAGGAAGGAATTGATAGTTACCGGAAGATTTGATCTTTTCGACAAACTCGACTCCGTCCATGATAGGCATATTCACATCGCAGACTATTAGTTTGAGATCTGAGCTTAATAACTCTAAACCTTGAGCACCGTTTTCGGCTTCTAAAACTTCGTACCCTTTTGACTCGAGGGTTACCTTCACTAATTTTCTCTGAGCAGGAGAATCATCTACGATCAATATTTTTTTGGACATACAATATACACCTCATCCGGAATAGGGTTTATTTATCCGACCTTACGTAATCGGATTAGATATTCTTTATATAGTTGAATCTTATTCTGGATTTTAACTTAGGGAGAGAGTTGCTACTAAGCTTTCCTGGATGAAATAGGACGATTGGAGAACGAAAATCTTTCAATTAATTTCATTTGATAGAAATAATTATTTTGTGGAACAGATTATAAAAAACAGCCTTAATAGAATCAGAATAACGTGTGTGATTTTTCTCTCTAATTAATAATAGATTCGATAGAGTGTTGTGTTGAAGTTCATTGCATGTCAAATGAGGCAGATTAGTACAAGATCGATACCTCTTCTGAGGTATGATGATTTAAGAATCAAGTTTCTCGGTATACGTTAGTTATTTTGGATTAGAAAATAAATTTCCAAAGATTGATTTGGTTTCAAACATTTTGGTGAAAATTGATCTTTATCAATTTCTTGGAGATCAATATGAATGAAATGGGAACATTTTCTGCGTAATTTGTCTTTCGGATAACGTTAGTCTAGAAAACCGGAAGAGATGACGCGCGTTGAGAATTAAACGTGTTCTAATCTTTAATAGGTAAAGAAACTGTAACGGTAATTCCTTGTTTTTAGGTATACCTGGGATCGACCTTACTTCGAACTCGTTTTTAAGATTATTGTTCAGGTATCCACAGAAATCGAAATGTAAATGTCCGAACGATTGGAAGAATATTCCAAAGAATTGATCAATAACTCACTAAATATCATGAAGCGAATCCTCATCTAAACTATGCCCATCGGAGGGTGGTGCAATTTCTGGGATGGGCGGACGGAATTGTTTGTATAAGATTACTCTTTACAAAAAATATTACTGAATTATAACTCCCCGGGATTTATGTCCAGGGAGAGAACTTAAATGATATTAGCAGCAAGGATTTTAGCGGCTATCGTCGGCTTATTGCATGTTTGGATTTTCATTATGGAAAGTGTGTTATGGATGCGTCCTCGTATTCACAGAAGATTCGGAGTAACCGATACAAAATTGGCGGAAGCGATGAAGGGCGTTTTTTTAAATCAAGGATTTTATAATTTATTTCTTGCGATCGGTGCGTTGTATGGAGCGATCTTTTTCGAGATGCACACATGTTTTGCCCCATCAATCCTTGTATTCTCTTGTCTTTCTGTCTTTGGTGCGGGACTTGTATTATTAGTTTCTAAACCTGCGATGGCAAGAGCTGCGATCATCCAAGGACTTCCTCCTTTGATTGCAGTTATACTGTATTTTATTTCTATCAACGGATAAAATTCTAATAGATTCGCCCGAAAATTTTTAAGATACTTCTTAGGATTTTTTCGGGCGAAACTTTTAAACTTACGGATGTTTATTAGAAAAATTTAGAATGTACCAATTGATCCATTCATTCTTAGAGGCAAACTTCAATCCGGTCACCGATTTTAATGCAGAAATAAGCAACTTTCTGTTTCGAGATCTTGAATCTTCTTGAAGCAATCGAATTAAAACAGGCACGCTCGCCGGATCTTTTTTAGCTCCTAATTGGGAAACAGCTACCTGGTGAAGATTGATGTTTTCGCTTTCCGCATATTTTTCCAAAATTTTACGAGATTCTTCGCTTGGGATAGAGGTGATTGCAGCAAGAGTGATGGGAGCTAAATCCGGAAAATCTTCTGTTTTTTTATCTAATAGAGACAAAGATTTAGGAGAAGCGATCATCCCTAAACTTTCGGAAGCGATCTTCGCCAATTTTTGATCTTTAGATTTACAAGCTTCTTCTACATAAGGGAGGCCTTCTTCCGAGCCGATTGCTCCAAGCGCCCAAACAGCTCCGTATTTTGCTTCGGTCTGATCTTCTTTTAATATTTTAACAAGTACTGGAATACTCTTTTTATCACCTAAATATCCTAATGATTGAGCAATAATCTCTCTATCTGGAATATTAGGATCTAATAATGTTTTTTCTATTTCTTCCCTTGCTTTTGAGAATTTGATACGACCCAAAACATGAGAAGCCGGAGCTTTTGCTGCTGCTTTCCCTTTAATTAGAACTTCTAAAATGCGAGTTGAAAATCCAGGATCCGGGATTCCGATCAAAACATCAGCCGCTCTATATCGGATCTCTCTATCTTGGTTCTCTAAAATAGGAAGGACCAAAGGTAAAATTTTAGGGTCTTTAATATCTACAAGAGCGATGGAAGAATTTTCCCTTCCCTTGTCGAAATTAGACTGAATTGCTTTTACTAAAAGTGGAATGGATTTTTTGCTTCTGATCTTTCCTAGAGCAAGATAGGATGCGGCTAAACTAGGACCAGGCTCAGAATTGGAAGCAAGATCAATTAGATAATCTTCTGCTTCAATAATATTCAATTTCCCTAATGCCATTGCAAACGTTTTGGCCTTATCCGGATCTTTATTCGATTTGGCGGAAGCTAAGATGATCTTTCCGGATTGCCTTGCATTGATCCGGACTAAGGTGTCTACTGCCAATAATCGGATACTTCCATCTTCTTGGTTTAAAAGAGAAGAAACCCGATTGCCTGCCCCAGGATCTTCCATTCTTGCGATGGATTCCAGAACCGTTGCTATATCAATCTCTGATTTAGGATCTAAAAAATTTAAGATTTCAGGAAGAGAGGACTTATCCTTCCAAATTCCTAATGCTAAAATAGCGGGACCTTTCGTAATCTTTTCGGATGATCTCATCCATTCTCGAGCGATTGGAATATACTTCCTTTCGTTTAAGGAAGCTAATTCTAAAATTGCTTGGGATCTCATTCTTGGATTTTGGCTTTTTAGATCGGAAACTACTTGCTCTAAGCTTGGGCTTTCTTCTTCCTCGGCTTCAGGTAAAAGGTCTGGGCGAGGAGGACCGAAACATCCCAACATCAAGCTAAAAACCGTAACGCCGCATATTATACTTATTATAGCGCGTCTAAATATCATAAAAATAGAATATACTAGTAATTTCATAAATATTATCTAGGCACCGACTCGGAGGCTTGTCTTAATTGTTGTAATTCCTTCTGCCAAGAACTTATATCAGAATTTGCTTGAGGGATCTGAGAAACATCCATTCTGCCTTGTTGTATCGCGTATTGGACTAATTGTATCCTGGATTCTAGTTCGGAAATTTTATATGAGAAATAAGCCTTTTGCTCTTCCGGAGTTACATTAGGATCAGTGGGACGAGTAGGAACCGATCCAGGTTGCGCGTATTTACCTTCATTCCTCGACAATGCAAATTTAGATTCAGCAGAAGTAACTTTATCTAGTTGTTCTCTCGCTTTTTTCTCATCTTCAGAAGTGAGCTGAGGGCGGAATTCACTCGGAATATAAATATTACGAGGGTATCTTGCAGCAAAATCGATCCATTCTTCTCTGATCTTTTCTCTTTCTTCTTCCGATTTCTTTTCTCTAAAAGCTGCAGGCCAAAGTCTTTTGGCGGGGCCTTCCAGATCAGGATCTTCTTCAAAAGGGTGGGGAGCATCCGGGAATTCCAAGCCGCCGCTTCCATATTTTCGATCGACTACCTCGGAAGCTTCTTCTCCTAAACTGGGAGAATTCGTTTTTCTTTCCGGCCAAAATATAAATAAAATACAAATAACAAAAATAACTGCACCTGAGATCCAGGGCCAATAAGAACGAAAGAATTGCATTATGATAAAAAGATTGAAATTAGAATGTTGAATTTGGAATATTTCCCGCCCTATACCGAGAGCGGGAAATATTTCGGAATGTTAGACGAAAATTCCGATGACCCAAGAAATAAACTGACCGAACAGAGTATCCGTCAGGAATTTTTTCAAGTCAACCGGGTTACGATTTAAGGAATCGTAGTACCAAGCGGTGTATTCGCTCACTTGTGGAATGGAATAACCGTATTTGGAATTGATCGCTTTGATCAGCTCGTTCGCAAAAACCGCATGACCGTACATATTTGGATGTACACCGTCCAATCCGAAAATACCTGGTTGGCCAGGAAGAGGCCAGTTCGCTTTTGCATAACCAGGGCTATAACCGGAAGGGCTTTTGATCAAACGGCCATTCTCTTTCAAGTCGTCAAAAAGAACTTTAAGATCTGCTAATGCAAATCCCATAGCCACAGCCTGAGCCTTTACTTCGTTGTTTATAGAAGTTAAGAAGTTAGTGATTGTTGCCACTTCATTCTTATCTAAAACTTGAGAAGGATCTGAAACTGAAGAACGGAAGAATGCTTTCAAACCGGAATAGTTTACTCTTCCTTGGGGATCGTTATAGTTTTCCAAAAATGCGATAGAAGTTACATTCGGAACGGTGAATAGAACCCCACCTTTGATAGAACCGATCGCAGCCATTTTGGACATGGTAGAACGAATATCTCGGACAAATCTTGCTTGGTCTAAACAATCTGTAGAAGTGCTCAATGCAGTACAAAGAACATGGTTTGCTGCAGCAGTTCCGAATAAGAAACTAGGCTTCACAGCTTGCATTACTTGCATTTGGGTTCCGGAACTTCTTAAACCAAACTGATGGAATTTATCAGGAGATTGGCAATCAGGGACTTGCACCCAACGATACGTATACCAGTACCAAGTTTCCCAATACCATTGTTTTGCCCAAGTAGTTGCGTTGATGTTTTCGCACTGACCGGAAGTTTGTAGAACCGTAGTGTAATCCGCGCCGGTGATCCCTGCATGAGTTGGAAGTCCAACAGTAGATCCGTTTCCACCGATGATGGAAGCAGCAATGCAGAATACCCCGCAATCACCTTTAAGCACGTCTTCGAAATTTAAGTATGGTCCCTTTAATACGTTATACGAAACGTTGGAACCAGCTTGTTTGGAAACTAAAACCGGGTAAGCCCAGTTCTGAGTTTTTTCTTCTACAGTTGCGCCATAAAAACCCTGGCTTAAGGAGTCTCCGATTACTCCGGGTCTGGAAAACATTTGCGCCTGGCTTTGTGCCGAAAGCGTAGACGCTCCCACGATTAGGAAAGTCCCGCTTAGGATTTTCCAAAAGTTTCGAATGTTCATTTTTAAATTAACTCCACTCTCTATTGAAGGAGATTTCTATATTCTCTTCGAGCCAAAGCATGGAACTGTGTACTATGAAGTCAATTTTCAAATGGAAAATATTTTTTTGTATATTGAACATTCGTAATATTACAGTGAGTGGTCTCTCACTGAACACTGTTAGAACTTAATGTTTGATTTAAAATTAAATTTTTGTAATATAGTTTATGATCCCTCGAATAGGTGACCGGATGGCAGGATATATAAGTTTAAACAGTGTTCGGTTTGTTCGAGCGCTACTTAAGGGCCTATGATAAATTTTAGGATGTAGATTTTAATTCGGGATACAATCTATTTCCAATCGAGTTAGGGTGTGATTCATCACAGTGCAGTTAGTTGATAAAGTCGCTGAATATCGAAAGATAGTGTTGGAAGTTCTAGTCAAAACACAGTTAGCCGGATCATCCGGTTTGTGAGAAGAGCCTAAATACAGATCGAGTGCTCCTCCTATCGGGAACGTAAAAGGTGAAACTGAAGGAACAGTTTCGATTTTGACTACATAGTTAGAAGGAAACATATCCGGTAGGTCCACTACGATTCCTTGTCCGGACGAATTGTCCACATCACAGGAAGTGATAAATTGATTGTCGGCGGTAAAAGTATCGAAACTCACCTGGGCCAAATTTGTACCAGGGGTTATGTCAAAATTTTGTAATAAAGGAAAAAGGAATGAATTCGGAATATCCTTCGATTCTTCGCTACAGGCAAAAAATGTAAGGCCGAAAATCAGGACCGCGATTTTGCATAACTTCATCTTGTAAACAACATGCCCAAGTTTCGATATTTGAATACTTTTTATCTCACTTCTGGGTGCTGAATTGCGCTTGCCGAGGGAATTGATTTTTATCAATCTCCTTACGTGATTCTTTTTTATTATCTATCCTCTATCCTTGGCCTACTCGCGGGAAATATGTTCAATTATACCGCCATTATTCTTTCCCAAAGTATTTCTAATTCTGATACTTTTTCCGGATGGGTATTCTTCTTCGTATGTTTTCCTCTTCTATTTTTGAGTTTTACTGCAGGAAGATTATTGGATAAATATTCCAGAAAATGGCTTCTTGCAGCCGCACAGATATCGATGGCCTGCGGTTCCGGGTTTGCAGCCTTGGCATTACATTTGGGTTGGATCTCTCCGGGAAAACCCTATCTTCTTCTTGTGTCCTCGGTTCTTTCCGGAATCGGACTTTCTTTCGTGATGCCTGGAAGATTCGCTATACTCGGAGATCTATTAGAACATTCTAAAATAGGAAAACATAGTGTTTGGTTAAACACCCTTGTTCTTTTTGGATACGGCCTCGCTCCTTTAGTCGCCGGATATTTTAAGGAATACTTCTCCTTTAAATATGTTTTTATAAGCATTGGTTCCGCATATGTTTTGAGTGTTTTCTTTTTGATCTTGATCCCGGTCCAGATGAGAGAAAGAAGCCAAATTTCTTCCGGACCTGGGATCTCTGAACTAATTACATATTTAAAAGATTCTCCTTTAGTATCTCAGTTCTTATTGCTTATGGGTGCAGTGGTTCTGTTAGTCGGTCCGGTCCAGGTCCTTCTTCCTAAATACGCCAAGGAAATTTTGGGATTGAGTGAAGGACAAAGAGGAGCTTTGCTTTCCGCTTTGGGAGTAGGCCTTGTGATCGGAGGAGGAGCTACATTTCTTCTTCATGGTTTAAGGAAGAAGGGGCATATTCTTTTCGGATCCGCGTTATTCAGTTGTTTTCTATTTTCACTGATCCCTTTTCTTGCGGATAGTTTGGTGCTGACTGCGGTTTGTTTTTTTGTGTTTGGGTTTATGACCGGTGTGATCATCACTCTCATTCCGGCGGGGATCCAACAAAATACGGAAAATCATATCAGAGGAAGGATACTTTCTCTTTATAGCCTGGTCTTTCTTTTGGTACCTGCATTCTCCGGAATTTTATCCGGATTTTTCTCGGATAGGATTGGAATTCCTTCTACATTTGTTTGGTCCGGGTTTTTGGAAATGGGAGCATTGGTTTACCTCAGTTGGAGAATGGACCAGGTAAGAAGCCATTATTAGAGACGCGGAGAGGGCAGAATGGAGAGTTTTCTCACTTAAAGACGAAAGAGTCGTGGCGGGTGGTAGAGGTTTAGTAATTTTAGATTTTCTTCCTTACGTAGTTTGTTCTTTTGATTTTGTTAGATTGCTAAATTTTCACGCAAAGGCGCAAAGAAGGGAAGATTCTTATATAAGTTAAGTAAAAGGCTCTTTTTCACTTCGCGGCTTCGCGTGGAAATATATAGATCTGGTTAGTCGATAGAACTAACTACGCGAGAAATAAGATTTAACCCAAAAAACCTTAGTGCCTCCGCGCCTCCGTGCGAAAACCCCTCTAAGGCTCTTTTCAACTCTGTGCCTCACTATTAAACGGTTGCCAAATCGCCCAGGGATCAGGAATTTATATATTATGTTTCAAGGCGTATTTACTGCCATTATTACCCCTTTCCGGAACGGAAAAATAGATTATGATTCCTATTTTTCCCTTTTGGACAAACAGATCCAAGCAAGGGTAAGCGGAGTGGTGCCTTGTGGTACCACTGGCGAATCTCCTACTCTTTCTCATGAAGAACACGCGGAACTGATCCGCGAAACTGTGAAACATGTTAAAAAGCGGATCTTGGTCGTTGCAGGTACTGGTTCTAACTCTACTAGAGAGGCTGTGGAACTGACCGAAGCAGCTTGCAAGGACGGAGTGGACGGAATACTACAGGTTAACCCGTATTATAATAAGCCAACCCAAGAAGGATTATATCTTCACTTCAAGGAGATCGCGGATCATTCTTCCGTGCCTGTGATGTTGTACAATATTCCCGGTAGAACTTCTGTGAATTTATTGCCGGAAACTGTTCTTCGTCTTTCAGAACATCCTAAGATCAGATCCATGAAAGAAGCTACTGGAGATCTAGGACAAATGTCCAAATTGATCTCTCTTGTTGGAGATAAGATGACTGTTCTTTCCGGAGATGATAATCTGACTCTTCCTCTTCTTTCCTTAGGTGGAAAAGGTGTGGTGTCTGTGATCTCGAATCTATTCCCGGAAAGTTTGGTTAAGTTAGTGGAATCTTTTCAAAAAGGGGATGTGACTTCTGCCCAAAAGATCCATTACGATTTTATAGAATTATTTGCATTAGCATTTATAGAAACAAATCCGATCCCGATCAAAGCAGTGATGAGTTGGCATGGATTCTGTTCGGGGGAGATCCGTCTTCCTATGACTTCTCTAAGTGCTGGTCCAGGTGCGGATCGTTTGAAAAAAACGGTTTCCGATCTTTTAGCAAAAGGTTATAAATAAGGAATTCGATTTGGCTCGTAAGAATCGTATCGCAGTCATTGGTGCCTCCGGAAGAATGGGGAAGGCTATTATCCAAGTCCTTGCCCATTCTAAAGTTTCGGAACTTTCCGCTGCAGTTGTAGGTAAGGGTTCCGTTTATTTAGGTTTGGATTCCGGTTTACATTCCGGACTCAAGCAGAATGAAATTTTGTTTTCGGACGATCTTTCTAAATCCATTTCAGAATCGGATACTGTAATCGATTTTTCTATCAGAGAAGTTTTGTCGGATGTTTTGTCCACCTGCAAAGAATTCAAAAAACCAGTTGTGGTCGGAACAACCGGCCTTACGGATTCTCATAAGGAATTATTAAAAGAAACTTCTAAAAATATTCCGATCGTGTATTCTCCTAATATGTCTATCGGGGTGAATCTTCTTTTTAAGCTGACTGAGATAGCCGCGAAAGTGATGGGGGATCTGGCGGATATCGAGATCCAAGATATTCACCATCGTCATAAAAAAGATGCTCCTTCCGGGACTGCGGAAAAACTAAAAGCAATCCTTTTAGAGACCCTTTCTCGAACAGAGTCAAATATTGTACATGGCCGCCATGGTATTCTTCCTGAGAGAGATCCTAAGGAAATAGCGATCCATACTCTTAGAGCCGGAGAAGTCATAGGGGATCATACCGTCTATTTTTTCACTCCAGAGGAAAGGGTGGAAATTTCCCATAAGGCCCAGGACAGAAAAACATTTGCAGTCGGTTCCGTAAAAGCCGCCGAATTTTTGATCGGTAGAGAAAAAGGCCTCTACGATATGTTCTCCGTATTAGGGTTATAAGGTTCCTGGAATGGATTTTTTAAAAAATATCAGTTTATTCCAAAATGATAAGTTCGGGATCGTAATGATCCTGGATATTCTGATCGTTAGTTTTTTAATCTATCAATTCTATTCCACCATCCGCAGGACAAGAGGGGTCCAACTTCTTTTGGGTATCGGTCTTATCTGGGTGCTTGGTATTTTTGCCCAGACTTTGAATTTTGAACTTTTAGATTGGATCATAGACAATATCCGTCCTGCTCTCGTGTTCGCGATCATAGTTCTGCTTCAGCCGGAACTTCGTAAGATCACCGGCGATATGGCAAGGCTCAGATTATTCCGCCCTTTCCTTTTAAAAACCGCCACCGACTTGGATGAGATTGTAGAAGCATCCAAGATCATGGCTAAAAACAAAACCGGTTCTTTGATCGCAATCGTTAGAGAGCATAGTCTCAAAGATATTGCAGAGCAGGCGGTCCAACTGGACGCAATTCTTTCTACAAGTCTTCTTCTTACCATATTTAAAAAGAATACCGCACTCCATGATGGTGCAGTCATTATAGAACAGAACCGAATCGCATGTGCAGGTGCGTTCTTGCCGATGGCGCAGAACTTGGACGATGCTCGTATGGGTGCAAGACATAGAGCCGCGCTCGGGATCGCAGAAGAATCCGATGCAGTTATCGTAGTAACTTCCGAAGAAACTGGAGAAATTTCAGTCTGTCATGATGGCGAAATGATCCATCCGGTAAAGCCGATCGAGCTGAAAAATCTTTTGAATACAATCCTTCAAGAAAAGAAAGTAGGACCGGGAAATCCAAGTACGGATAAAAAGTTTGAATCGGAAGAAGCAGGGGAGTCTCATGATTAAGGCCCTTCTGAATAACTGGCAGGCAAAACTCGGTTCTATTATTCTTGCCACACTATTCTATATCAATTTACAAAATTCTAAAATTCTCGTAAGAGAAGTGAATATCAAGATAGAATATCCTAAATTAAGCGGTGGATTGCTCATCGCTAAAGGATCGGACACTACTTTTCCTGTTAAGGTGGAAGGTGTGCGAGATTATGTGAACTTTTACACTCCTTCCTTAAAGGCATATATTTCACCTGCGGATCTTCATCCGGGGGAGAATATAGTAAATGTTGTCCGATTCGGTGGAACTACTCCAGGTTTAAGAATTTCTAAAATTCCAGGGAAGGACAAGGTCCGCATCATAGTTGAATCTAATGTAAGTAGGACTCTTATAATAGAGCCTAAACTTGCTGGAGATCCTCCTAAAGATTATATTAAATCTTCTCATTTTGTTTCCCCTACGAGTCTCGTAGTTGTAGGAAATCCTTCTGAGTTCGATAAGGTGGGAAGGGTAGTCAATCTACCTTCTATCTCTCTGAAAGATAAAACCAAAACATTCACTCAGAAATTTAAGGTCCCGGACCTTCCTGCAGGTTTGAGATATAGGGATAATGTAAAAGAAGTTTCCGTAACAGTGAATATCGTAGCGGATTCTTCTACTCCAGGAGAAAGTATAGTCTTAGGTGTTCCTGTAAAATGCCAGAACTTGGATAAAAGTCTGGAAGCGGAATTTTCTGAACAGGAAGTTTCCGTAAAACTACAATCCAAAACTCCGTTACGAAGTATCCAGATCATCAAGGGTCTGAATGCAAGTGTAGTATGTTCTCATAAATATGATCCCAAAGCCAAAAAGATCCTTCCAGATGGTAAACCAGTGGTCGCAAAAGTACGTTTGGAAAAAGCACCTAGTTTAAAATCCGTTGAGATCCAAGGAGTTTTTCCAGATCGAATTTCCATACTGTATCGAGTCCGCCCCGATATAGGATCAGGTGGAACTGGAAGTGAAGATGGGGGAGATGGAAACTCGGATCCGGGCTCGGAAGAACCTCTGCCGGAGCCTGAGGAAGAATGAAGATCACCATTGGGAATGATATTGTAGAAAATTCCAGGATCAGGGACTTACTCGATAAACATGGAGAAAGATTTCTGAAAAGAGTATTTTCAGAAACTGAGATCGCTTACTGTTCCGGCAGAAAAGATCCTGTTCCTCATCTTAGCGGAAGATTCTGTGTAAAAGAAGCATTCATCAAGGCGATAGAACCTGGGCATAAGGTGATCCTTGATATGAGAGAAATCGAACTTTTCGGGAAAGAATTCGGAAAAAAAGAATTGGTACTTCACGGAAAATCGAAAGAATTGTTCCTCGAGAAAGGCTATAGCGGTGTTTCCGTATCCATCAGCCATGCGGAAAATTATTCCACTGCAGTTGTCGTTCTCTATAAGGAGTGAGCTAGATGGTCACCGAGTCTTTTAAACAAACTCTTAAATTGTACGACGAAGGTCTCGCACTGTACAAGAATAGAAAGTTCAAGGAAGCTTGGGAACTGTTCAAAAAAGCAGTAGAGATCACTCCGAACGACGGGCCTTCTAAAAAATATATAGGACGCTGCGAAGCATTTATCGCGAATCCTCCACCTGAAGATTGGGATGGGGTTTTCGAGATGAAAACGAAATAATCTGGTATCATGTCAAAAAAAGCCGCAACCGCATCCAAACCAAGTCGCACTGTAACCGAATTCGGGACTATCTCCACTGTTTTAGGAAGAGAAACCCATTTTTCAGGCATCCTGAACTTCAAAAAACCTTTGGAGATCTCGGGTGAATTCCAAGGAGAAATAGAATCCGAAGGATTTCTTTTAGTAAGCGAAGGAGCAAAGGTCAGAGCCAATATCAAGGCAGGGACTGTAATCGTTGGTGGAGAGATCACAGGTAATGTGATCGCTACCCAAAGATTAGAAATGCTTCCAAGCGGTAAGGTAAACGGAAACATCAAAACTGCTAAGCTGCAGATCGCTGACGGTGTGATCTTCGAAGGCAACTGCGAGATGATCCTGCCTAATAAGGATTGACCCTTAGGTTTGACCTGGAAAATTGGTATCTGCTAGCCCGAAACGACCTATAGATGGCGGAAAAGCGGCCAAAATCGCATTAGCCATATTTTTAGGAACCTTGGCCGGAGCCGTAGTCGGAGTAATCATCGACAACGTTTTTGGGGTCCATATCCTCTCCGTCTACCTCTTACAAGAACCGGTTCGGCTGGAACTTTACGTAATTAAAGTCGAAGCACAAGTTACCCCTGCAAGTCTCTTGGGACTTGTGGCGACATTGTTCTTCGTACTAAAAAAGGGGTAAACAACTCATGTCAGTAATTTCCATGAAAAACCTTCTGGAAACCGGAGTTCACTTCGGTCACCAGACAAGAAAATGGAATCCGAAAATGGCTCCGTATGTCTTCACAGCAAGAAACGGGATCCATATCATCGACCTTCAAAAGACCGTTCAAAAAGCTAAAGAAGCTTACGACGCGTTGAAGAAGATTACTTCCGAAGGAAAAAAAGTCCTATTTGTAGGAACTAAAAAACAAGCGAGAGGAGCTATCGAAAGAGAAGCACTCCGTTGTAGCATGTTCTTCATCAATAACCGCTGGCCGGGCGGACTTTTAACTAACTGGAATACAGTTAAAAAATCCATCGCTCGTTTGAAAAAACTAGAGGGAATGGAAACGGATAATAGCTTCGAAAAAGAAGTTAAAACTAAAAAAGAAATTCTATCTCTTCGTAGAGAGCTAGACAAACTCCGCAAAACTCTGGGCGGGATCAAGGACATGAATAGCATTCCTGAAATTCTTTTCGTGATCGATCCTAAGAAAGAAGAGATCGCAGTAAAAGAAGCTCGTAAACTTGGTTTGAAAATTTTCGCAGTGGTTGATACTAACTGTGATCCTGAGTTGATCGACTATCCAATCCCAGGTAATGACGACGCGATTCGCGCGATCTCCTTATTCCTCGAAACCATGTCTAACGCGGTAATTGAAGGAACAGGTGGAGTTGTTGAACAACCTCGCTTCAGCGAAGATCTTGATTCAGAAGCACTTGCTCTTGAATACCAAGGTGAATACGACGAAAGCGGTAAGTTCATTATGGACGAGGATCCAATTGCTTCTAAAAAAGAAGAAGCACCGGCGGCTCCTGCTCCAGCTGCGACTCCAGCACCAGAAGCTCCTGCTGCTATTGAAATCGATAAAGGCGAGTAAGAGGGAAGATAATGTCAGCATCTACTACCGACCTTATTAAGGAATTAAGAGACCGCACCGGTGCGGGATTGATGGATTGTAAAAAAGCTCTTATAGAGAATAATAACGATCTAGACAAATCTGCAGATTGGTTGCGTGAAAAAGGGATCGCTAAGGCTTCTAAAAAAGCAGGACGCGTGACCAAAGAAGGAAGAAATATTTCCTATATCCACGGAGACGGAAAGATCGGAGTTCTACTCGAGCTCAACTCTGAGACTGACTTCGTTGCACGTAACGAGGCTTTCGAAGCTCTCGGTAAAGAGATCTGTCTGCAAATCGCAGCTATGGCTCCATTATACGTAAGCGAAGAACAAGTTCCTGCAGAAGATATCGAGCGCGAAACTAAGGTTTTAGAAGCTCAATTAAAAGAAGAAGGTAAAAAACCGGAACAGATCGAAAAGATCATTCCGGGAAAAATCAAAAAGTATTTCTCCGAAGTATGCCTTTTGAACCAAGCCTTCATCAAGGATAACACTAAGACCGTTGACGATCTGGTTAAGGAAGCTATTGCGAAATTCGGTGAAAATATCATCGTAGCTCGTTTTGCTCGTTTCCAGGTAGGCGGCGCATAAACCTTGGCCGAGGAAACTTCTAAGTATAAGCGGATCTTAATTAAACTCTCCGGCGAGGCTCTTGCCGGGGAGGGAGAGTTTGGGATTGATAGTAATAAAGCCCATTCACTCGCAGAAGAGATCAAAGAAGTTCATTCTTTAGGAGTAGAGATTGCTCTGGTTGTCGGAGGGGGAAACCTGATCCGAGGAGCAAATCTCGCTAAGGTGGGGATGGACCAAGCCACCGCAGATTATATGGGGATGCTCGCTACCATCCAAAACGCATTGGCTCTACAAGACGCATGCGAAAAAAAAGGACTCTATACTAGAGTTCAGTCAGCAATCGATATTCATTCTATCGCAGAAAGTTATATTCGTCGCAGGGCGGTCCGACACTTGGAAAAGAAAAGGATCGTGATCTTTGCAGGCGGAATAGGTAACCCTTATTTTACTACCGATACCGCAGCAAGTTTAAGAGCGGTAGAAGTGGGATGCGAAGTGATCCTTAAGGCCACTAAGGTGGACGGGGTTTACGAAGCGGATCCTAAAAAAGATCCAAGTGCTAAAAGATATACTCATATCTCCTTTATGGAATCCATCAAACGTAGATTGAAAGTTATGGATTCTACTGCTCTCAGCCTTTGTATGGAAAACAATATGTCAATAATCGTATTTGACATTTTTAAGCGGGGCAATTTAAAAGATTTGGTTCTCGGGGACAAAAAAATAGGTACCCTGATTTCTAACTCGGAGGATATTCGGATCGATGGCGAATGAAGAAGTAATCAGCGCAATGAAGTCCAAGATGGATAAAACCGTGGAACTCCTAAAAAAGGATTTCGCGGGAGTCCGGACGGGCAGGGCGAACCCTGCATTGATCGAAGATCTTAGAGTGGAATATTACGGAACTCCTACTCCAATCAACCAGTTGGGAAATATCTCCGCTCCGGAACCTAGACTTCTGGTAGTTTCTCCTTATGATAAGGGAACTATGAAAGATATCGAAAAGGCAATCCAAGCTTCCGGACTAGGACTACAACCTACGAACGACGGGGTTGTAATTCGTATCATCATCCCGGAACTTACCGGCGAAAGACGTAAAGAATTGGCAAAAGTGGTAAAATCCAAATCGGAAGAGAAGAAGGTCGCTGTAAGAAACATCCGCCGTGATGCTATGGAAGATCTTAAAAAACATTCCGAAGGAATTTCCCAAGACGAATTGAAAACTCTACAAGACCAGGTGCAAAAAATTACGGATTCTTATATTGATAAAGTTTCCGCAATTACCGCTGAAAAAGAGAAGGAAATCACTACGGTCTAAGCTTGGCTTCTTCCAAAAAAAAAATCCCCCGTCACGTGGCCGTCATCATGGATGGGAACGGAAGATGGGCGACATCTAAGGGACTTTCCAGATCCGAAGGACATAGAGCAGGAGCGGACGCAATTGACCGTCTCATGGACTCCAGTCTTTCCTTAGGTTTAGAAGTAGTTTCTCTATACGCATTCTCCACAGAAAACTGGAAACGTCCGATCACGGAGATCAGATCCATATTCAATCTTTTGGTGGAATTTATAGATTCCCGTTTGGATACGATCAACGCCAAGGGGATCAGAATATTACATTCAGGTTCTAGAAAAAAGTTAAGCTCTTTGGTTTTATCTAAAATCGATCATGCAGCTGAGATCACCCGCAAAAACCGCAAATTAACCGTGAACTTTTGTTTAAATTACGGGTCACAGGAAGAGATTTTAAACGCGTTTTCCAGATTAGCGGAAGAAAGAAAGAAGAAGTCCATCTCCATCCAAAAACCGATCAGCACAAAAGAACTCGAAAAATATTTGTATACGTACCCCCTTCCGGCAGTAGATTTATTGATTAGAACTGCTGGGGAGAGGAGATTATCCAATTTCCTTCTATGGCAATCCGCTTATGCGGAGCTTTTTTTTACTGAAAATCTTTGGCCTGAATTCGGAGACAAGGATCTGAGAGAGGCGCTGGATTGGTTCCGGGGAAGGACCCGAAAATTCGGAGGTTTAGAGAATGGGTGAAACTACAAAAAGGATCCTTTCTGCGGCTGTGCTCGTAGCGCTCTACCTGTTCATGATCTTTTACAGGGATTTTTATTATTTACAAACTCTGGTAATACTTCTGGTCGCAGGAGTGATAGGTCTGACAGAATTTTATAGGCTTTCCGATAGAGGCCAGGATGGAAGACCTTTCAAGGGAACCGGAATATTCTTCTTTATTATAATATTATTAATTTATTATTTTAGATTTGTAGCTTCTCAGAATAAATTCGAGCCGCCTATTTTCTTCCAGACACATTTTAAACTGTTTGTACCTAGTTTTGACGCGGTAACCTTCTCCTTTGTATTACTTTTCTTTTTCAGTTTCCTTCTCCAAATTTTAAGAAGGCCATTGGATGGTGCAATCTTCTCCGTTAGTTCCACGATTTTAGGAGTGGTTTATGCGGCACTTCCATTAGGGCATTTATTTCTTCTTTTGGGAATGAACCAAGGGATATACTATGTATTCCTAGTTTCCGTTGCAACATTCCTCACCGACGTGGGAGGATATTTCGGCGGACGTTGGTTCGGTAGAAATCCGGCAGGACTTGCGATCTCTCCTAAAAAGACCTGGGAAGGTTATGTTTCCGGGATTATAGTTGCGATCGGTTCCGTTTTTTTACTGAATATTCTTTGGGAAAGAAGCACCGGCGTTACTCCTTTAGTTTCAGGTGCGGAAGTATTTTTAGTTTCCTTGATTTTATCTTTAGTGGGCATCGTAGGGGACTTATTAGAATCTGCGATGAAAAGAGACGCTAAGGTAAAAGATTCTGGGAATTTGATCCCGGGACATGGTGGGATTTTGGACAGAGCTGACGCCTTACTTTTAACAGTTCCTATCCTTTATTTTTATCTCCAGATCAAGGTCGCTCTGGGATTTCCGGTCTAACTAACAATATGAAAAGAGGCGTCTCTATACTGGGTGCCTCCGGATCGGTAGGGGAGTCCACTCTCAAAATACTCCGCCAATTTCCGGAAGAGTTTCGGTTAATATCTTTTAGCGTACATTCTAATTTACAAAAAGCGGAATCTATTGCGAAAGAATTCCAACCGGATGTTTTGTGTATCAGTTCGGAAACTGCAGACCGAACTATTCTCGGAAATAAGATCGGAAATACTAAGGTATTATACGGATCTAAAAGTTTAGAAGAGATCGTTTCTGATCCAGAATGTGAAACCGTTGTTACTGCAGTTGTCGGTGCGAGCGGGATTCGTCCTACTGTTGCAGCAATCCGTGCCGGCAAAAAGATCGGGATCGCAAATAAGGAAACCTTAGTAAGTTGCGGACCTTATATCAGAAGTTTATTAGAAAATTCTAAATCATCTCTGGTTCCTGTAGACTCGGAACATAATGCACTTTTTCAACTTCTTGAAAATATGAAGAAGGATTCACTCGAAAGAATAGTCCTAACTGCTTCCGGTGGGCCTTTTCGTAAACTTCCGGTAGAGGATCTTCCAAAAGTAACGATTGAACAGGCTCTCAAACATCCTACCTGGAATATGGGGCCAAAGATCACGATCGATTCAGCAGGGATGATCAATAAAGGATTAGAAGTGATAGAGGCTCATTTCCTTTTTGGATTCTCTTACGATAAGATAGGTGTGGTCATTCATCCTCAAAGTGTGGCCCATGGTTTGGTCGAGACCAAGGATGGAGCGAGTTTTGTATATGCTTCTTATCCTGATATGATCTTTCCTGTAGCTCATTCATTATATTATCCTAAAATAGTTCCCAACGTTTTGAGATCTCATCCCGCTACTTCTTGGGGAACTCTGGAATTTTTAGAGCCGGACATGGAAAGATATCCAGGTTTGGCGCTGGCGTACGAGGCAGGAAGGGCAGGGGGCACCGCTCCTTCTATCTTCAATGCTTCTAACGAAGTAGCTGTGGAATTGTTCTTACAAGGTAAAATTCTTTTTACCGATATTCCTTCTCTCATACGGAATGTTTTGGAAAAAATCCCAAATTCGTTTCCAAACGATTTAGAAGGATATGAAGAAGCGGATAGAAAGGCCAGAGAGTTGGCCTTCCATTTCTCTAAAGATAAGGTAGTGAATTTATGTTAGCAGATATTCTCGGCATCGTATTTATGCTGGCCCTTTGTATTTTTATCCATGAGCTGGGCCATTTGATCATGGGTTGGGTCGTAGGCGTAAAGGCCAGGATCTTCTCCATTGGATATGGAAAAGGGATTTGGAAAAAGAAAATCGGTGAGACTACTTTTCAAGTCACAGGAATTCCGTTAGGCGGTTATGTTCTATTCAAGGGAGATGAAGGTGGAGCATTAAAAGGGGAAAAAGGAGAATTTTTATCCACTCCTCCTCTTAAAAGAATGATCCCTGTTTTCGGCGGTCCCTTATTCAATTTGATCCTCGGATTTTTTATCATCTTCGGTTTATACGCGATCGGCTATTCTCCTGCTGGAACTAAAATTTATATAGAACCTGCGATAAATGAATATTCTTCCGGATACCAAGCAGGCTTAAGAAGTGGAGATAAGATCATCTCCGTAAACGGGACCAAAACGGAATCCAAATACGAATTATTATCCGAGCTTGGACTTGCTCGTGGAAAAGATATCCAACTCAAGGTAGAGAGAGAAGGAAAAGAATTAGAATTTCATTTTGCCGATCCTCAGATCGGTGTTGATTTTGCAGGAGAAAGACTCGTGCAAGTGGACTTCGGATACGGTTCCACTCTTAGTCATTGGTTCTTGAAAAAACTTTCCTTCTTGGATCCGAATGGAGAAGCGGCAGAATATAGAAAACAAAGAGAAAGAAAGGCAGCGTTGGATCCTAAACTTTCTCCTCGTGAACTCGCATTACAAGAAGCAAGACTAAACAAAGAAGCAATCGAATCCAGAGCCTTGGATTATTTGAACGACGGAGACAGGATCTTATCCGTAAACGGGATAGAAGTCCATACCGTTCCGGAGTTACAACGTACTCTCGGAAAATTCCAAAACGAAAAAGTTAAATTAGAAGTGGATCGTAAAACGTATCCATTGCTCAATCCATGGACTCGTGAAAAAGCAGAAGTGGAGATGACTCCTCTTGCCGCATTCGTTGTGGAATTAAAGGATGTTCGAGATAGAAAATATCCTGAGATCCCAATTAGCACAATCAGTCTCAGAAGCCATGATCCTGAAATTAAGCTTAAACTTCTAAGTTTAAAAATAGACGGTAAGTCTTTTGCGGATCTGGAAGATTTCAAAAAAACTGTCCAATCTCAAATCGGCAAAAGGGTTCAGTTAGAAGTCCAAGGTCAGGTCTGGGATACAACACTCGGATTCTACCAAATTGGTCTTTTAGGTTTCACTGCTAAGATGCACGTGAAAGAAGAAAGTATGGACCGAAAACTTTCCTTCGGAGAGGCATTTTTACAATCCGGCAAAGACGTAGGGAAAATGATCAGCGATAACCTGAGAGGACTCGGGATGATCTTTTCAGGAAGATTGAAGGTAAAAGACAGCGTTTCCGGCCCAGTGGGACTTGCTAAAGTTTCCGTTCAATTTTTAGAAGACGGTTTTTATTCTTACTTTCAGTTCGTGGCATTTATTTCGATCGCTTTAATGATAATGAATTTACTTCCGATTCCTGTGGCCGACGGTGGACATATCGTTTTTTTCACATACGAGGCGATCGCCGGTAGACCTTTGCCGATGGCTGTTCAAGAACAGGTTTTGAGATTGGGTTTCTTCTTCCTTCTATCCTTAGGCCTCTATGTGACTTATCACGATTTCTTAAGATAATCGAGAGTCATGAGAGCATCTAAATATTTAGTACCTACGGAAAAAGAAAATCCTTCGGACGCGGTAGTCGCTTCCCATAGGCTGATGATACGCGCCGGCCTGGTTAGAAAATCAGGCTCTGGGTTTTATTTTTTCCTACCATTAGGGTTACGTATCCTTAAAAAAATAGAGAATATTGTCCGCGAAGAAATGGACGCAACCGGTGCATTGGAATTCGAACTTCCGATCATGACACCTTCCGAGTTTTGGGAACAATCAGGAAGATGGAGTGTAATGGGTCCGGAAATGATGAGAGTCAAAGATCGTCATGACCAATGGTATGCTCTTGGCCCAACTCACGAGGAATCTTTTTCGTATTTAGTAAAACCTCTACTGAAATCATATAAGGATCTGCCTATCAATGTGTATCAGATCCACACCAAGTTTAGAGATGAGATCCGCCCTAGGTTCGGAGTAATCCGTTCTAGAGAGTTTATTATGAAAGATGCATATTCTTATCATCTGGACGAGGCTTCTTTAGACGCTACTTATCAGGATATGAGAACTGCGTATCGCAAAATTTTCCAACGTTGCGGTTTGAAAACAATTCCTGTCCAAGCAGATTCTGGAACAATGGGTGGCTCCGCCTCCGAAGAATTTATGGTGGTTTCTCCTATTGGAGAAGAGACACTTCTTCTTTGTGGTGACTGCGGTTATAATTCTAATAGTGAAAAAACTCCTTTTATCGCAAAAGCAGAAGATTCTCCTAAGGGTCCTAAGGACAAAAAGGATATAGCAACTCCAGGCAAAAAGTCCATCGAAGATGTTGCTTCTTTTTTAAATGTTCGCCCTCAGGATACTATCAAGGCGGTTGCTTTTCATAACGGAAAAGAGAAACTGTTGGTATTCCTACGTGGGGACCTTGAACTGAATGAGCATAAACTTAAATCTTATTTAAAATGGTCTGACCTGGACATGATTCCAGAACCAGAATTAAAAAGTTCTAATTTAGTTCCTGGGTTTATCGGTCCTTCAGATGTAGGTGCCGGATTTAAGATAATTTTAGATTCTTCTATCCAAAAAGACGGCGCCTATATTGTGGGCGGAGGAAAAGAAGATTTCCATATCCAAGGATATGTTCCTTCTTCCGAGATCAAAATTCCATACGAAACTGCAGATGTGGCTCTTGCTAGAGAGGGAGATCCTTGTCCTACTTGTGCAAAAACCTTAAAAGCAGAGAAGGGAATAGAAGTAGGTCATATCTTCAAACTCGGAGATAAATATACTAAGTCTTTTCAGATCCAGGTATTAGACCAACAAGGTAAGGCAAAAACTCTTACTATGGGGTGTTATGGTATCGGTGTAAATCGCACCATGGCAACAGTTATAGAACAATGTAATGATGATAAGGGTATTTACTGGCCGATCAGTATTGCACCTTTTGAGATCGGTCTTGTGACTCTCACAAAAGGTGATGAACAAGATGCAAAAGCGTTAGAATTTTACGAAAATTTAAAGAACGAAGGTTTCGAGGTTTTTTGGGATGAAAGAGATCTCGGACCTGGATTCAAGTTCAAGGATTCTGAATTGATCGGATTTCCAATCAGGATCACTGTTGGTAAAAAGTTTTTCGAATCCGGAGAAATTTCCATCTATAATCGTAAAGCCGATAAGGATGAAACTTTCAAATTCACAGACTTCGATGATCTGAATACAAGAGTAGAAAACCTACGTCAGGAATTATACCAGGAGTTGTTGGGAGATTAATCCCTTCAAAAACTGTCATGGCTAAAGAACGCAGCTTCACTGAAAAAGAAGGATACTTCGGAGATTTTGGAGGAAGATATTCCCCTGAGATCTTGACCGAAGCATTGATCGAGTTGGAAGATACTTACAATAAACTCCGTAAGGATAAAAAATTCCAAAAGGATCTGGAGTTTTATAGAAGGAATTATATCGGAAGACCTTCTCCTCTGACATACGCAGAGAAGCTGACCAAGGCCTGGGGCGGAGCTAAAATCTGGCTAAAACGTGAGGACCTAAATCATACTGGTGCTCATAAGATCAATAATACGATCGGCCAAGCTCTTATTGCAAAGGCAATGGGCAAACGTAGGATCATTGCGGAAACTGGAGCAGGCCAACACGGAGTGGCAACCGCAACGGTAGGTGCATTATTCGAATTTGAAACTGCTATTTTCATGGGAGAAGAAGATCTCCGCCGCCAAAAGTTGAATGCGATCCGCATGCAGATGCTTGGCGCAAAAGTGATCGGAGTTTCTTCCGGGACTGCAACTTTAAAAGACGCCACTTCAGAAGCGATGAGAGACTGGGCATTAAATGTTTCTAATACTCATTATATAGTAGGCTCGGTGATCGGGCCTCATCCATTTCCTACTATCGTTCGCGATTTTCAAAAAGTGGTGGGCGACGAATCCAAAAAACAATTCAAAAAAGAAAATGATAAACTTCCGGATGCGGTCGTTGCCTGTGTAGGCGGCGGTTCCAACGCGATGGGAATGTATTATGCATTTCTAAATGATAAAAAAGTAAAACTGTACGGAGTGGAAGCCGGGGGAAGGGGACCTTCTCCTGGAGAACATTCCGCTACTATGCTTTTTGGTAAGACAGGATTTTTACACGGTACCAAAACTTTGGTTATCCAAGACGATGGTGGACAAGTAGTGCCTGCTCATTCCGTTTCCGCTGGATTAGATTATCCGGGTGTTGGGCCGGAGCATGCTCATTTACATTCTTCCGGAAGAGTGAAATACGAAACTGTTTCCGACCAGGGAGCCTTGGACGCATTCATGGAAGTATGTAGGGTAGAAGGTATCATCCCTGCATTAGAAACTGCTCATGCTTTCCGATTTGCCAAAGACCTTGCAAAGGAGCTTGGAAAGAAAAAAGATATTCTGATCTGTCTTTCCGGAAGAGGAGACAAGGACGTGGCTGAAGTAGCAAGACTTGTTGGTCTTTCTCAAGGAGATTTGATTTGAGCGCGATTAAGAGCGTTTTTTCAGATTCAAAAAGCGCATTCATTCCTTATATTTCTTTAGGAGATCCGAACTATGATCTATGCGTAGATTGGGCGGATGCTCTTATAAGAGGTGGCGCTGATATTTTAGAATTGGGGATCCCATTCTCTGATCCAGTAGCAGATGGACCGGTGATCCAAAAGGCATTCAAACGTGCTCTTGCGAATCCATTCTCTATGGATACAATTTTGGGAACCACTGAGAAGATACATTCTTTACATCCTCATATTCCTCTGGTGTATCTAACGTATTTTAATCCGATCTTTCATTATGGTTTCGAGAAGTTTGCAGAGAAGGCCAAGATAGCAGGTATACAAGGTATGATCATCCCTGATCTTCCTTACGATACCCCTGAGACTGACGAATTATTCAAATCTTTGAAACGAAGAGGAGTGGATTTGATCCATTTGGTAACTCCTGCTACTCCTTTGAATCGTATGAAAGGAATTCGTGATTTTGCATCAGGATTTATCTATTACGTAACTTCTTATGGAGTAACTGGAGAAAGAAAATCCATTTCTGCGGATCTGGAAGACAGGATCAAAACTACTAAGGAAGTTTTTTCCCTTCCTGTGAGTGCAGGATTTGGGATCTCTGCTCCTGATCAGGCGAAAGAAATTTCCCAATATGCCGACGGGATCATTATAGGTTCCGCGGTACAAAGGATCATAGAAGAGAATGGTTCTAATCCTAGTCTTTGCAGAAAAAAACTGGAAGAATACGCACAATCGATTTCCGGTTCTTTGAGAGGAAAAAACCGCTAAAACTCTTTCTTCCAGTCGATATTTTCTTTCCTGAACCTGGGAAGAAAATTGACGAAACCGTCCCGGTAGAGAGAATCTTCCGGATCGGAGGAAAGAATGAGCGAGTCCAAACCAGCCCAGAAATTTACCTTAGTGGATATTATTTTCGGGGTCACTACAACCCTCGGAATTCTGGCACATTTTTATTACGCGTTTTTTTCCGAAGCGGATTACGCACTTCAACTTCTACTATTAGGTGCGCTTCTTTTATTTGCGCCTTCTTACTTCTTCTATAAAACTATTACCAAGGCTGCCAAAAATCCGCAAGTGATCGGAAGTCTTTGGTTAGCGATCATTGTATCCTTAGTTTGGTTTGATCTTTATGTTGCATTCACTCCAGTTTCCGAGTTAGAAGAAAATTCTATCTCTTGGAGATTTAACGTTCTTCGTAACCAAACAGACGCAAGAGTGGAGAAGGAATCGGATAAGGGTGACTTGGAACAGATCCAATTAAAACCCCCTGAAAAAGCAAGAAGGGACATCAATATCATCGGTATTACCACCAAAACCTTGGACCAACTTGGTGGTGTTTGGCCTCTTCCTTGGAAATATTACGCAAAGATAATAGATAAATTCTCTTCTTCTACCAATCATCTCATGTTCGACGTTTTCTTCCTGGACTATAAGCCGGGACAAACGGATGAAATGGCTAAAGCACTTTCCGGAAACCAAAGGGTAATGTTCGACTATCCGATGGAAACCAGCTTGGAATCCAAGAGTACGATCATCAATTTAGAAAAAAGAACCGAGATCCTACGTAAGTTCAAATTAGAGAATGTAAAGGATGAAGAAACCGGACTTTCCTGGTTGAAATTCCCACAATCTCCTATCGAACCGATTGCCGAAAAATCTTCCGGTTTAGGTTTTGCGAATATTAAAAAAGATGAATCCGGTTTAAATCGCAAAATGCCTATCGTTGCTAAGATCTTAGGATCGGGCCCCGGTAGAGGAGATGAATACTATCCTTCTATCGATCTTATCATCGCTTGTAATTATTACGGAGTAGATGTTAAAAAAGATGTAGAAGTTGTGATGGGCGAATATGTGAAAATCAAAAATATTCCCCAAAAGAATATCAGCTATTTCGACCGCAAAACCTTAAAAATGGTCACCGAAGATATCATGGCCAAGCCGAATGATACTCGAGAGGTCATAATCCCAATAGACGAGTACGGCCAGATGGAGATCAACTTCCCTGGAGGATTATATTCTTATAATACTACCGAGTTCTTTGAAGTTTCAGAAGGTTGGGATAACGAAACTGCAACCCAGGTGAATAATAATATCTTCCTCGTTGCAATGTTCTACGCTACGGGAAGAGGTGCAGCAAAAGATACCCACTTGTCTCCATTCGGGGATATGTCCGGGATCGAACACCACGCTCATGCAATCAATACTATCTTAAACCAGGACTTTCTCTGGGACATGCCTTTGGCAGGGAATTTCCTGATCTTCTTCTCCATGGCATTTGTAGTAGGGTTGATCTTGCCTAGAATGAAAACCTCCTGGGGATTTTTATTCATCATCGGTATCGCTTTACTATACAGCATTATCACATTATACGATTTCTCTGAATTCAATATAGTTCACGTATTCCCAGCAGTGGTTATGGAGCAGTTCTTCATATTTGTGGGTATCATAGTCTATAAGATCTTAACGGAAGAAGAGAATGTAAAATATATCCGTACCACTTTCTCCAAATTCGTTTCTAAAGACGTTGTGGACGAACTTCTTAAAAATCCGGAAAATCTAAACTTGGGTGGATCCAAGAAGGATATCACGATTTTCTTCTCGGATATCCGCGGATTTACCACCATGTCCGAAAAAATGGGACCGGAAGAACTGGTCCAATTCCTGAATCAGTACCTTTCAGAAATGACCGAGATCATTATCGAGTTCAAGGGAACGATTGATAAATACATGGGGGATGCGATCATGGCTTTCTGGGGGGCTCCGGTTCCTCTAGAAGACCATGCTTACTACGCTTGCGCGGCTTCTCTCGCTCAGATGAGAAGACTCGCAGTCCTGAAGGAAGAATGGAAAGCAAGAGACCTTCCTGTGATGGACATTGGTATCGGATTAAATTCCGGACCGGCTGTCGTGGGGAATATGGGAAGTTCTCACCGGATGGACTATACTTGTATGGGAGATACCATTAACCTGGGATCTCGTCTGGAAGGATCCAACAAGGAATATGCCACAAATATTATTATTTCGGAATATACATACGAAAAGGTCAAGGACCGCATAATTGCCAGAGAACTGGACCTAGTCAAGGTAAAGGGTAAAACCAAACCTGTCCGGATCTATGAACTGATCGACTTAGTGAACGAAGAAGACCTAAAACTTCTGAGGAGACCTTTGCATTCGGTAGAGCAGTCCTGATGACCGTTAAAGACGGAATACATGCAACAGGAAGATTCGTTATTGAACGGGATCCGCCTTCCGGCGGATCTCAGAAAATTGCCTCTCGAGGAACTGCCTAAACTCTGTTCCGAGATCCGAAATTATATCATTGATACTCTCTCCGGGATCGGAGGGCATTTCGCAAGTAACCTAGGAGTTGTAGAACTCACAGTCGCTTTACATTACGTTTTTGATACTCCAAAAGACAGACTGATCTGGGATGTAGGACATCAAACATATCCACATAAGATCCTTACCGGCAGAAAGGAAAAACTTTCCACAGTTCGTAAGTTTCAGGGACTTTCGGGATTTCCAAAAAGAGAAGAATCGGTTTACGATTTATATAATACGGGTCATGCGGGCACTTCTATTTCCCAAGCCTTGGGAGAAGCGGTTGCTCGTGATCTGACCGGGAAAGATTACTCAGTAGCAGCAATTATCGGGGACGCATCCATCGCTACCGGTATGGCTTTGGAAGCAATGAACCATGCAGGGCATCTGAAAAAAGATCTGTTAGTTGTTCTAAACGACAACTACATGTCCATCTCTAAGAACGTTGGGTCTATTTCCAATTATCTGAATAATATTATCAGCTCCCATTTTTATCTGAATTGGAAAAGGGTATTTTACACTTTTCTAAAATGGCTTCCGATTGTTGGACCTGCAATGGAAAGCTTTTTCAAAAGGGTAGAAAAAGGATTCAAAGATGTTTTCACTCCGGGCGGTCTATTCGAGGATTTAGGTTTTATTTATATAGGACCTGAAGACGGTCACGATGTGGTCCGTTTAGTTAAGATGCTCAGAAAGATCAAAACAATGAAAGGGCCTGTACTTTTCCATACGATCACCCAAAAAGGAAAAGGTTACGTTCCCGCAGAGAAGGACCCGATCAAGTACCATGGAGTAACTCCATTCCGCAAAGAAGATGGAGCCATGGATTCAGGCGATTCTTCTAAAATTTCTTATTCTAAGATCGTAGGTAAGGTGCTTTCGGATTTAACTGAAAAAAATCCAAGAATTGCAGCGATCACTCCGGCAATGATAGAAGGTTCCGGACTCGGGGAATATGTTTCTAAATTCCCGGATCATGTGTACGACGTGGGTATCGCAGAACAGCACTCAGTTGCTTTTGCGGGAGCCATGACTAACGGGGATGTGATCCCTTATATGTGTATTTATTCTACCTTTTTGACCAGAGGGATGGATCAATTGGTGGAAGATGTTTCCCTAATGAACCTACCTGTTAGATTCGTGATCGATAGAGCTGGCTGTGTTGGGCCGGATGGAGAGACTCACCAAGGATTATTCGATCTAAGTTACCTTCTATCCTTGCCGAATATGGATGTGTTTGTACCTTCTTCCGGACAGGATCTGGTGGATTCACTTAAATATATGGAGAATTATGATAAGTCTCCGATAGCGATCCGATTTCCTAAAGCAAGTGTAGAACTTTCCGGTTTAGATTTTGGTGCAGAGAAGGATCTAAAACCGGGAAGTTTTAGAGTTCTACAAAGAGGAACGGATATCGCTCTTCTTTCCATTGGTTCCATGTTGGAAGAGGCCAAGAAGGTGGCTAGTCTAATAGAACAAGAAGGATATTCAGTCACATTGATCGACCTGGTTTGGCTTCGCCCTCTGGGTAAAGAGGCTTTGGACGAAGAACTTTCTCATGTTCGTCATTTTGCGATCCTGGATGAGAGTTATCTAGACGGGGGAGCTTCCGGATATCTGTTGAATCGGATCTCTCCCGAATATTTGGGACGTTTTATCAAAACATTCGCATTCCCATCCGAGGTGATCCACCACGGGGAGAGGAAGGAAATTTTCGCGGAGTACGGTTTGGATGCTCAGAGTATCTCCAAGTTTCTCCAGGAAAATGTAAAGAAGGAAGTCCTACACGGAAAACGGAATTAAGCTATTTCAAGAGGCGTCCGAAAATAAAAATAAAAACGGGTAGATAATTGGAAAACCTGACGCCTGAAGACAAGCTAGAAGCATCTAAATTTTTTTATAGAACCGGCGATTTGGATCGTGCGGAATTCCTACTAAAATCCTCTTTAGAAGATACCGAAAGCCATGAGACCTATTTTTTTCTAGGTCTGATCGAAAACCAAAGAAGCAATTGGAAAAAAGGTCTGTACTATTTCTACCGTTCCGTAGAAGTGAATCCTGAATACGGAAATCCCTGCAACGAGATCGGGATACTTCTACTTCGTATGGGAAGAGAAAGAGAATCCGTTTTCTGGCTCAAAAAATCACTTCGTTGCACTTTAAACGATGCACCTCATATTTCTCTTTTTAACCTGGCTACTCTTTATAAGATCTGGAATCGTCCGGAAAGATCTTTGCAATATCTGCATAAGGCAATCGTAATGAAGCCTGATTTTGAAGAAGCGAAACGCCTAAGAGAAGAACTCAACTCAGCGATCTAAATGTCTAACGAAACAATCACAATTCGCCCTGCTAGGCCGGAAGATGCGGCCGCTGCTGTTCCTTTGATCTATAGTTCCGGGCCTGCTGCCTGGGATTACGTGTTTAATGAGGGAAAAATTTCTGCTCAGGATTTTCTGATCAAGTCCTTCCAAGGAACCAAAAACACATTCAGCTATAAGAATCATTATCTGGCGGAAAAGAAGGGAGAGGTAGTTGGGAGTATCGTTATATTCCGGTCCGAGAACTTCTTCTTTCAAAACGCCGCAACTGCAGGAAATATTTTCAGGATTTATGGGTTCAAAGCTCCTAAGGTTGCAGTTCGCGGACTCAGCATGGAAGGAATGATCCAGCCTCCTAAATCCGGCAGATTATACTTGGGCCATATCGCCGTTCCGGGGAAAGAAAGAAGACAAGGGATAGCGGAGAAGTTGATGAGATTTGCTGTGTCGACTTACCCAGGTTACGATAAAATTTCTCTGGATGTTTCCCAGGAAAATCCAAACGCTCAAGGTCTTTATAAAAAATTAGGATTCGAGATCGTAGAAGCCAGGAATTTTTCCGGACCTAAGGGGCTTGTGCCTAACCATTATTATATGGAAGCAAATCGCTCCTCCTTCTAAACCATATATTATCCTTTCCCGATCTATAAACTGGAACGACAAATCTTCGGATCCATAATATACTTTTTTCCTTACTCTTTCTAAAGGGAGAAAAGAATGGAATTTGCTCCGGAGATGTTGGACTATGCAAATCTGATTTCCTCTAAGGGACTCACAGGTTTTACCCAAGGAAGTATCCAAAAGAGAAGAGACGGTTATTCGGCAATCGGGGAACTTTTGGGAGAAGGTCCGCTTATGCGGGAGATCCAGGATATCTCGATCCCTTCCAAAAGCGGAAATATATTCATAAAAAATTATATTCCAAAAACGGACCCTAAATCCAAAATTCTATACTTCCATGGCGGAGGATGGGTAGTCGGAAGATTGAAAGATTTCGATCCATTTGCACGCAAACTTGCAGAGATCACTTCAAGCATTGTATCTTTAGTAGATTATAGATTAGCCCCCGAGTTCCCATTTCCTTTACCATTAGAAGATGCTTATACTTCTTTAGAATGGATCTCTTCTCAGAATGAGAATATTTGGAAAGATCTTCCCTTGGTAATTGCCGGTGATAGTGCCGGAGGAAATTTAGCTGCTTCTACCATTCTAAAAGCTAAAGAAACATCCGGTCCTAAAATCGATCTTCAAATTCTGATCTATCCGGTCACTGAAGCGATATGTGATACTGATTCTTATAAAGAATTTGAATTAGGCCCTGGTCTTACTAAAAAAGATATGGAATGGTTTATTGACCAGTATCTACCTAACCACCACACAAGATCTGATCCGAAAGCTTCTCCTTTATACCAAACCGATTGGAAGGAACTTCCTCCTGCGATTGTGTTTATAGCAGACATAGATCCGCTTCGAGACGATGGAAAATTATATGCAGAAAAATTAAAGGAAGCCGGAGTTTCGGTTTTATTCAAAGAATTCAAAGGATATACTCACGGATTTTTTACCAAGGTAAATCTACTTAAGGCTCCTGAAGAAGGCCTAAGAATGATCTCAGAAGAAATGGATCGTATCTTTAAACGAAAAGAGGTTTATCTTTAAAAAATGAAAAGTATTAGATTAGTGGAATTCGGGTCCTCTTTACAATGGGAAGAAAAACAAGACCCGGAGCCAAAAGATTCAGAAGTATTATTAGAAGTAATTTCCTGTGGAGTATGTCATTCGGACCTCCATTTAAGGGACGGGTATTATAAAATTGGCGGGGAAGAAAAACTTTTCGTAAAGGACAGAGGAGTCAAACTTCCACTAACTCCAGGCCACGAAGTTGTAGGAAAAGTTTTGAAAGTAGGATCTAAGGTCCGTTCCGTCTCAATCGGAGAAACAAAATTAGTATATCCTTGGATCGGTTGCGGAACCTGCGAAGAATGTGAATCAGGAAATCCGCAACTTTGTTCTGCTCCTAAATCTTTAGGAATCTACCAAGACGGTGGTTATTCCGATCGTATCTTGGTCCCTGATAGGAAATGGCTTTTGGATATTTACAATCTTTCTCCTGAAGCTGCATGTTCTTACGCTTGTGCAGGACTCACTGCTTACGGTGCCTTAAAAAAAGCACTTCCTCTTAAAAAAATGGATTCTTTAGTGATTATCGGTGCAGGAGGACTTGGGATGTTTGCGTCTCAATTGGTTCCACTTCTCACCGATGCAAAAGTGATTTTCTTGGATATTGATGGATCTCGTTTGGAAAAATTACAGGAGCTTGGATTTTATACTGTTCTTTCTTCTCATCCTGATCCTATAGGGGAAGTCAAAAATATCTCCGGCCCTTTGGGGGTTTCCGCGGTAATCGATTTTGTGAATAATAGTGCTACTTCTTCTTTGGGATTTTCACTTTTGAAAAAAAATGGAACATTGATCGGTGTTGGACTTTTTGGTGGAGAGTTGAAAATCCCAACTCCAATTCTTTCTCTGAGAAGTTTAACAATCCGTGGGAGTTATACAGGTTCTCCGGGAGAACTGAAGGAACTACTACTATTGGTTTCTAAAAATAAAATCCGACTTGTTCCGGTGGAAATCAGAAGTTTTCAAGAAGCGAATTCTGCATTAAACGATTTAGCTAATGGGAAAATTCTAGGAAGAGTGGTCTTATCCGGAAAATGAGATCCAAGACCTTCTTCGCTTAGCGGCTTAGTGTGTACATTTTAATGCAGCTATTTTTATTTCACGCAAAGGCGCTAAGAAAGGAAGATATAGTCTTAAAAAACTCTGCAGCTCCGCGTGAAAACCATAGCTTATAAATTTTGGAATTCTTTAGGAAGTGAAACCTTTGGATTTTCATTAGTTTCCAAGATGGAAATTTCTCTATTTGGAAAAACCAGTTTTAGACCATGCGCAGATTCAGATAAATGTTCGCTTAAAACAGAGGATACGTTCCTGGCTAACTTGTATTTTAGAAAAGTATTTCCTTTTTTTCTAGCAAATAATTCTCCTTCTGAATCTGCTGCGATCTGCAAAGAAGAGAGGGGTAATTCTTCGCCTGAATCGCTTAAAAAATAAAGTTCCTCTTCCTTCTCCCAGACTCGGATTAGGTTTAGAGGGTAACCGAATAATTCTAAATATCCGTTTTCGGAAAATTCTCCGTATTGATTATCTATATAAATTCCGTCTTCTGCTTCTTTCAAATTCTTACGAAAGTATTCCAGAATATCTTTTTGTTCAATCTTGGCTTCACGGAAGATCCAATCTCCGTTAGGCAAAACCTTGATCTCGCTGTTTAAACGTCTTGCCATTATTCTTCATCCCTTTCTCTGTATCGGAATGCGACTCCTTCTAAAACTTTTGCGTCCTTTGCAATCTCCGCCATATTTGTAGTATAACCTTCCGTTGTACCTGTTTGGAAAATTGTAGGAGGAACAGGAACGAGCCCGACATTTGCGAGATACATACCATCCATACCCCTATCAAAAAGTTCTTTCTTAATTTTTTCGTAATAGAACTTTTCTATTCTACCGTCACCGAAGTTCCTAACGATGAGCCTTCCATAAGTTTTGTAGTTCCTGCGTTTAGGAGGATGTTTTAGGATCTCTATTTGCTCCCAACGAGGTTTATGAGAAACGAGCACAGTCTCTTTCTGGCTTCCTTCTTGGATAAATTCTACCGAAAAGCAGGAAACTAAGGTTAGGCAAGAGAATAGCAGGAGCCCCTTCCAAAACTGAATATTTATTCCGGTCCTAAAGCGAGTTAAAATGGGTAGAATGGCCATTCCTCCCCATTCAAGGAGCGCACATTCCGGGGACAAGCGGTTTTTTTGCATAGCCAAAAGAGGGCTTTTCAGACTGGGATTTTTTTTATATACTCTCCCCGGATACCCGGTAAATTCTCGCGAAATTCGGAACCCCGTTTAACCTGGTTCCTCCGGGCCACCAAAAACTCGTATGGAAGATATAGATCTCAAAAAACGCGCGAGAGAAAACGTTTTAAAAATAGGGTATTGTACTCTGGACGAGCTGGAAGAGAAGGTGAAAGCCTTCCGGGTGATGAACCAGAACGCAGCTAAGAAAAGATACCTTATTACTAGAGAACCTATCTCCGATTCATCTGGAAAAATTTTGGTTCCGAAAGCTGCCGAGATAGATATCTCCACCGCAAAATTACTTCGACGTCATTTTAAGCCGACTAGCGAATTCAAAACTTTCCAACCTGACGAAGGTATCGTGATCATCTCCGACATGACTTCTGCAGAAGGTGTTTCTTTCACTATGGACATCGTTACTCAGATCATGAACTTGGGTGGCGGTGCTTACGAAGGATTTATAGATCGAGTAGATAGTTTCGGAGACTTCATCAATCTTCTCAAAAAGTCATTATTTCCACGTCTGATCATCATTGGCTATATGCCTCAGGATAAAATCCAAGGTGAGTTATTGAACTTCGTTCGAGTGAAACGAGTAGATAATTATCTAAGAGCCATGGAGCTCACTCATACTGCATTTAAACCTCAGGCCTACTTTCCAAAGATCCGCCAAATTGAAATTTCTCAAGAAGATCCTAAGTCTTGGGGACGTTTTGTCGTAGAGATCGTAAGAGAATACACTCGACCTTATCTATTAGAAGAAGTTTAATTTCAGGGCGGCTCTTCGCTTTGCTCAGACCAGGCTACTACGAGTTCGCGTTCCGCTCATCCAGGCTCCGCCTGGACTAAAGCTCTCAGTATCCTTGCCGCGTGTGTTAATTTCATTTTTAACTTGTAACTTTTGTTGTTTCAAGTAGTCTAAGAATATAATCTAACACAAACCGATTTAGGTTTAAGGATCCAAATGAGCACATTTTCCGAAACAGTACTCGTGACCGGAGCTTCCGGACATTTAGGAAAAATTATCCTAGAAGAATTATTAAAAAGAGGCCATAACAAGATCATCGCTACAACTCGTAAGCCTGAAACCTTGGAAAACTTTGCAAAGAGGGGAGTCACTGTAAGGAAAGCAAGTTTCGACGATCCGGCTAGTCTTGTTTCAGCTTTTCAAGGTGCGGATCGTATCTTAATTATCAGTACTGATAATATAGGAAATAGAATCACTGAACATAGTGCCGCTGTGGATGCTGCAATAAAAGTAGGGGCAAAAAGAATTCTTTATACTTCTCTTGCCAAAGCTGACGAAGTTCCGGTCACATTCGCTTTTGAACACGAAGGAACAGAAGAAAAGATCAAACAAAGTGGTCTGGCATACACAATTCTTCGTAATAACATGTATTCGGATTATTTAATACCTAAACTACAACATGCAGTTGCCAGTGGTTCCATTTACGGGTCTGGTGGAGATGGGGCTTGTGCCTATATTTCCAGAACAGACTGTGCTAGGGTGGCCGCGGCTGCTCTACTTTCATCCGACCCAGGAAATAAAATTATAGAAGTGAGCGGTCCTAAGGCTTGGACCTACGCAGAACTTGCAAAATTTACCTCAGAACTAGTAAACATTTCTGTTTCCTATGTGGACCTTCCTGCTGAGGAACTTTCTAAGGCATTAGCAGGAGCCGGAATTCCAAAACCAATGGCGGATGCTTTGGCTTCTTTCGATGTGTCTATACGAGAAGGTTATTTGAAAGATGTGAACTCTTCAGTAAAAGATCTTATTGGAGAAGAACTTCAGGATGTAAGTGCACTTTTGAAAGAAAATAAGGCGGCTTTGGTTTCCTAAAGTTTAAGCCCGGCCTCGCGGAGGACTGCTTGGTGTGCCCTCGATAAACGCCTCTGGCTATCTCGGGCTCGCTCATCCCTATGGGTCGTTCGCGAGGAGTTGCCTCATTAAACTCTGTAAAATTCCATATTCTCGCGTAGAGGGTCCGGAAGACTTCCTAACGCGTTGATATATTTTTTATATCTGTTTTCCAACTCAGTAAATTTACGAGTTCGAATATTCACGAATCTGTTATTGATCTCACCGAAGGCAGGCATTTTAGAAACCTTCTCCCGGATCGTTCTTGCGAAAGGAATATGACGATAGAAAATTCCTCGGACGACTCGGTTTAATCTTTGCACACCTTCAGCTTCGTATTTGATCCAAAGTTGGTAATCGTTCGCAAAAATATCCCTTTCATTCCGGAAACGTTTGAATTCGGCTGCCAACTTTTCTTTGATCTCTATGGAAAGATCTTTGTTCTTTTTATAGAACTGAACATAGTCCATATAGTCGGCAGTGATGGATGGATTTCCTACGTTATTCCATTCAGGTCCTAAGATCGTTTTACAAAGTTCCCAACGGAATGCTGCAAATGCGTCGATCAAAAGAGATTTCAGATCACCTTGTACGAAAATAGGAAGAACGATCCTACCTCTACTTTCTTTGGAGCCGGAACCTCTATGGATGGAAAGCTCCTGCCACATCATTATCTTACTTCCGATAGAAGGAACAATTACAAAGTCAGGAACGATCGCTCTTTGAACGAATTCCTTATTAATCCCCATCTCAGGGTTATTATAGATTACCTCTCTGTTAAATACGGAGAAGTCTACGGCCATGATATCGTGGATCGTATCGGTAAGCATTTTTTTGGTAACATATGCTTTTCCGAGAGGGATCTGAGAATGATATTTGGTTAAGATCGGAAGATAAGTCGCCAAGGAGCCCGTGGTGAGTCGAACGTTCGCCTCATACATAGCGCCGAATTCGAATTTTAATCTTGCTTCCGGATTATCTATATCTGGAGGAAGATCGGATTCTTTTTTGAATACAGCATTCCGATTATCCATCTTGACTTTGTCGAAAAAGTTCTGACCGAGTTCATCGAGTGAAGTAGGGCATTCTCTTTTATAAATTTTTTCCAGCCATTCCGTTCCATAATGGATCGGAATATCCGAAACGGAAGTGATCGCGTCCTTGAATGTGGACATGAAAACTAACTGAGAATCATCGAGCATTGTTTCATCGAAAAAGCCGTATTTCAACATCAGGTCCACAGGTTTGGGAACATTTTTACCTGAGTTCACGTACTTTTGGAAACATGCAGCGTAAATATCGAAGTAGGTTTTTGTAATGGACCTTCTTAGTTTACGAGTATCGTTGTCTGAATCCAATGGATTTTTCAAAGACTTGAGTTTTACCATCATTGCGGAAAACTCTTTAATTGCATCTCCGCCCATACCGGAGAATTGGATGATACTAGATGCAGAGTTAGCTAATTCTTTTCGAATTGCAGTCGCATCCGCAGAACCATCCACAGAAATTCCGCTTCCATTCGACGCTGCTTTTGCAGTAGGATTAGAAGCCTCGAATTTTTTAGCAAGACCTGCAGTCTTTTCCAAAAACGATTTAATATTAGGAGAAGGGCTCGGGATCGCGGAACCGAAAATTGCCTGATGGCCTGCGAGTGCTCTTTCTATCTTTTGAGAAACAACTTGCAAAATAGGGACCACAAACTCCGGAGGAGCGGTTGCATATCCGTTCGCTGCCATGTCTAGGATCAGGAAATATTTTTCAGTAAGGCTTTCTACTCCGCCTAAAAGAAGAGAGAAGTTTTCATCTAATTCTTCTAATATACTTTTTGCGTTTTCCGTAATATTGTTCTGCACTCTGCCAAGTTTATCGCAAACATAAGAAACCATGCTTGGATCCGGTGCGAATAATTGTGCTAGAAGATTAGGATCTGCTAATATGACCTTACGGACAAAATTGAATTCTCCATCCTGGAATTCTATCTCTTCCGGATAATATTTAACTAGAAGCTGAGAATGATCTTCTTCCACATAATTGGCGGTTGGTCGTTCCGGAAGTATCCCACCATTATCGAAATAATGTTTTAAATTTTCGCGAGCAAGCCTTAAGACAGGATCCACAATTTCCGAACTTGGATCAGCGATCGGTTGTCCTGGCTTGATATCCGGAAAAACACTTGGGTTGAATTGATAATATAGAAGTGAAAGATTATCATTTGTTTTTCCCATATCGGAAGCGATCTTTCTGAGTTGGTTCACTCTTTTGAATGACTCAGTGATCTCTCTCAAAAGGGAACGACCCACCATAATCCCTAAAGAACTTCTGGCTGCGAGGGAACGACCCACAGTAGACTGGGACATAACATATGTGGAGAGCACACAGTCTTGTTCTGCTACAATCGTAAAAGGATAACGTCCGCTGCCGAAAAGTGCGGATGCACCAGGAGTTAAATTGGCTCCTGAAATTTTGAATAACTCCAGTTTTCTGCCACCCGGAGCTTCTACTAAATAGCGTAATGCTCCGCTATGCAATACGTTGAGAGAATTCGCGGCGCTTCCTTCCGGAAATAAAACCGTCCCGGCTTTGATTGTTACTTTTTGATTTGGTACGCTTGTATCTAATGCCATACGATCGCTGTTGGGGCAAATTAAGAAGAAAACTATCCTTCCCTAAGAATGGAAACTCTTTTTTAAAGGATTCTCTAAAAAGGACCTTGTGGATAAGGCAAAAGATTTCCAAGACTAAGGCGCTTATAGTCCTGCTTGACTCCTATAGTTTCCCGGAAAAAACCTCTTTAGAAAATGAAAAAAAGCAAAATTCTCTCCGGTGCAAAATCCATCGGGATGCTTACTAACCAGAGCGCATACGGTTGGAAAGGCGACTATCATTTCCGGATCATACAGAAAGAATACGGACTCAAAAAACTATTTTTGCCCGAGCATGGACTTTTTGCAGAGCTACAAGACCAGGTCTCTGGAAGTGGACTCATCTATAATTTGGGAGAAACTCAAGTTTTGAATTTGTACGGAGACAACGAAGAAAGTCTCGCACCCGCAGAAGAAGTATTATCCGATCTGGACGCATTGATCATAGATATCAGAGATGTTGGCGCTCGCTATTATACATTTTTGACTACTGCACTGTATGCGATGCAGGCAGCGGATCGACTTTCCAAAAAAGGAAAACCAAAACCTCGTATCTTAGTTTCGAATGCAAAAAATCCTGCAGGCTCTAAGATTGAAGGTTCTCCTCTCGAGAAAAAATTTTCATCATTCGTTGGGGTAGAAGGTACACTGCATCGACATGGTCTGTCTGCAGCTGGTCTTCTTGAATATTATAAAGATAAATTTAAACTGGATCTAGAATTCTATCGATTGGATCTTTATCCCAAACAAAACTCGGAGTTTTTATGGGTTCCACCTTCTCCCAATATACCTGCTCAAACAACTTGTTATGTTTATGCAGGACTTTGTCTTTTAGAAGGAACAAATCTTTCGGAAGGAAGAGGGACCACTCGTCCATTCGAAACTTTTGGAGCTCCGTATATCGACGATCTGGATAAATCACTTATAGGAAAACTCCAAGAAAAACAAAAAGGAATTTTCAGACTCAGGCCTTTAAAGTTCATCCCGACTTTCCATAAACATGCAGGAAAAGTATGCGGAGGTTATCAAATATTATTAGATAAACCTAAAAAATTCCATAGCTTACTATTCGGATTATTGCTTATCCGGACATTGAGAGAATTTTATCCGGACAAGTTTGAATTTCTACAAGGACCATATGAATTCAGATCCGATCTACCTGCGATCCAACTTTTGGTAGGAGACCAATTCCTTCTGGATTATCTAGACGGAAAAAGAACTTACTCGGAGATCCAAGATTATCTGGAAGATTCGGAAAAGAAATGGAAGAAGGTCACAAAGAGTTATAACTGAAAGAAGGCCATTGTAGGAGTTCCTACATCATAGAACTCCTAGAGCGGAAGCCTGGAAAACTCTGCCTTTAATTTCTGCAAATCACCCAAAAGATCATTGGGTGCAGGACGAATATTTTTCGCTAATTGTAGAGCATTCTCTATTAGATCTAAGATCAGTTTTTTCTCAGTTATTGCCCTGATCTTAGGCATATGACTCCAATCCTTTTTAAATAAGGAAGCTTTTTCGTCTACGATCGCGACTATCTTGTTTAATGTTTGGATCTCTTCGTTCATTAATGTCTCAAAAATTAGGAATTTCTAAAGAAATGTTTTCATCTTTACGTAGAATTTCAGCATGAAAGGATCTTTTTTTTCCGCCTTGGAAAACATTGGTAATATTATTCAAAATTGATTTTTCCTGAGTTTTACATTCAGGAGGAAGATTCGAAAGAAGTTCGGAAGAAATCTCGTATCTAAAAAAATTCGTACTTCCTGGTGCTAAATTTTTAGAAACAAAAGACCAAGAATCTTCTAAACAATTCAGATCTCCGCTTTTTATAAAAACCCGTATCTTATCTCCTGTGCTCGGAAAGGACAAACTTTCAGTTCCCTTGTTCTTTAAAAAAAGAAAGAAGATAGGAAACTCCTTAGAATTCTCTTTGCTGGAGGAAAGGCGGTAACTTACAAATCCGGAAGAAATTTCCTTGGATTCCGTTTGTCCTGAAAAAGCTAATGGATTTAAAAGTTTGGCCACTACGGAAAAGATAAACAGCAATAGTATAACGTCAAAAAACAGGATCAACTTGGAACGGTTATTTGATTTGCCTGCATCTTTACTTTTACGCAGGAAATCCTTGAATTCTTCCGGAGAGCGGGAATGGTAACCTTTACTCATTTTAGATAGTCCTAGGTCCTTTTTCCATAGATTACTTTCTCCTAGAAAAGATTGCAAGCATTCCTAAAAGATATAAAACTTTCGTTCTATATCAACCGCTGATCCAAATGATCGAAAAAAACAAAATTAACGGAAAGGCCCAAGTTAAGAATGCTCTGCCGTAGTTTTGCTGAAAGATCTGTTTAGACATTCGAATAAAAAAAGTGGCTTGAAGTATCAGTCCTACAACGAAGAACATAAAAACGAACCCCAAAAAAGCAACCATGGTGAACATATCTCTTTTTAAGCTAGGTGGAATTATGTTTAAAAGTATGAGTATTGGGAAAAAGGAAAGTAATACGTAAAGATTACTCGAGAATACAATCCCTAAGATCCGTTTAAAAGACCTTTCCTTTTCTCCGAATATATATAATGCAAAATAGCTAATGGCTCCAGCACAAATTTCGAAAACAACTAGGGAGCCTAAAATCAGGAAAATATTATATGGGAAGGCATTTAACATATACATTAGTCTCGATATTCTTCCTTCTTCCATGTTCTTTCTCATGATGTCTCCGTAGGTCAGGAGATAATCCAAATTAAAGAGAGAAATGGTAAAGTTAAAGAGGAAGTAAGCTAAAAGGAACCATAGGTGTATTTGCCGGGTCTTTCTTAGAAAATCGGTCGGAGTTTCCTTAAGGACAGATTCGGGTTTAAGATTGTAATTTAGATTTTCTTTGAATCCGTTTGTAAGGATATTATTACGCAGCTTTCCGCTGGAATATTGTAAAAATTTACTTAGCTGGTTTATCATTTATCCATTTTCCTTGATATAATAATTTTCCGGTTTCGTTTTTGAGAATTCCAATACCTTCTCTTCTACCTGCTTTCCATTCTCCCAAATAAACACTTCCATTCTCATATCGGAAAGCACCACTGCCGTCGAAGATAACCCCTTTTTTGTAAATACCTTTAAATTTGTTGCCGTCAGCTAAGGTTAGGGTCCCTATACCATCTGGTTCATCTTCATTCCATCTGGCTTTTAAGCGGCTTCCATCATTCCAAGTAAAGATACCTTCTCCTTGCTTTCTATTATAGAAGAAGATCCCTTCGTAGGTAGATCCATCCGGATATCTATAAAGTCCTTTTCCGTGTTTTAATCCGTTTCGCCATTCGCCTCTATACATATCGCCGTTTTCATTTTTAAACAAACCTAATCCATGGGGGCGAGAATTTAATACGTAGCCCTCGTAATAATCTCCTCCTCTAAATTTCATTTTGGAGAAACCGGTGGTACAATCTCCGGAAAGACAATCAAATCTTGTGGAGACCCGATATTGTACGAAACCGAAAAGAAGTAGCAGGATGAATATCGCTAAAGATATTAGTTTTCTCCGTTTAGTTGAAAATAAAAAGGATCTTGTCGTATCTAAAAATCTGTAAATGGTTGGTTTAAAATCTATTTTCATAATCCGTTAATCCCAAAAGCAGTATATTATTTGGTTCTAAATTGAAATTTTATTACATTCCGTCTGTTAAATTCCTTCACAAGCCATTCAACTAGACGGTTTGAAAAGTTGAAAGATGGAACTAAGAGAAATTTTGCCAAGGTCAGTCCTAAAAGAAGCTGAAGTTCTATATTTCGTAGAAATTCACCTCCCTGTCTTGCGAAAATAAGTAGAGGAAGCGAGAATAAAAAGATCCATTTTAATAGCTCATCGATTTTTTCCGTATATAGAGATATGTTCTCTTTATCGGTTAAAAATATAATATGAGAAAACAGGAATACCAGGCAGATATTAGATCCGATATAGTTACCTAGATCGATTTTTCCCTCAGCAAATGCGGATATTGCGAAAGTACTAATATATATGATAGAAATGGAAAATACATGTTTGAGAGCGAGTGTTAAGGATTCTGAATACGACGCGAACGCGAAGAACAGGATCGCTAAGTTCAAGAATACGGAAAGTAAAAATCTAGAACCGGATTTGGAGATTCTTCCGATTTTATCGTTTAGTTCTATGCGATAACCTTCCGGTAAATATGAGGCGGCTGCCTTTTTGATTTCTAATAATGCGGAAGAAGGGGAAGTAAAATCGGTTTTTACAGAAAAGGAGAGGACTGGTCGTTTATTTTTTCTATAAAGTTTTACCGGGGCCTTTCCTTCTTTGGGTTCATAGGAACCTTCTAAGGAAGCTAATTTGCCGAATTGGCTTCTGATCAAATACTTATTTAGCTGACTTTCAGTTTGCCTATATTCTTTCGCAGATCTGATCCTTATATCTGTTTCTCTGCTTTCTTCCGTGTAGCGGCTAACAATTGCTCCTTGAACGATTGTTTTTAAGAAGCCTCCTATTTCAGCGCTGTTGATCAGATTATCCCTATTATTAATCTCTAATCTAAGTTCATCTCTGGGGGATTTGAAATTCATTACAACTTCTTTTACACCCTTTACCGTTCCCGCAGACCGCGCGATCTCCGGAACGATTGCGTTTAATTTTTCACTAGAATCTCCGATTACGTCCATTGATATCTCTTGGACCCTTCCCATTTCGGATTCTTGAGTGAAATAACAAAAGGCAGGATTTTGATCTCCAACTACTTTTTTAAGGTTTTCGATCCTATTTCCTTCGAACAAGCTGTTAGTCTTGTAGTTAATTATTAAGAAGGCGTGAGAAGGACTTATTTGGGTAATTACTTCTTTAACTCCCTTTAGAGTTAGTATCTTATCTTCGACCTTTTGAGACGTTTCATTCGTAAAGGAGAACCCTGTACCGGAAGGAAGGTCTATATAACCGAAAATTCGATCATTTTCTAAATTAAAAAAAAGTTCCTTTTTTGAAGACCAAATCTTATGGAGGGAAAAAAGTAAAAGAACAAGGCATAATAAAAATTTAATGAATTCTTTTTTATTCAATACTTCATTAGGGGACACAACGATTGGATAATTTATTGTTCCGACCGGATTTGAATACAATGCAAATCCATATTTTACCTTTAAATGATTGATCGAGTTTGTGAGAAAATCGCCGGTATAAAAGATAAAAAGGAAACTGATCGTGGATAAGATTCCTATTTCAAAAAGATTTTTCATCAAGGAGGGATCATGTAAGTAGGATGTTAGAAAAATTCCAGGCAATAATATTGATGAAAAGATCAAATCTATACGGGGTATTTCCTTCTTTTTGCCTGTCATCTTCTTGAGATTCAGGCAATAGAAAACACCAACTAATATCGATATAATAGGCAGTAGATCGAACTCCTTTTTTCGGATGAAACTTAAGAAAGAAAAAATAAAAAAGAGTAATAAACTTTGTATTACGACAGAAATTAAACTTCCGGAAATTTCCTTTTTATTTTTTAAATAATGCAGGCAGAGTAGGGTCGAAAGACCGATGAAGCTGAAGAATATGATGTTTTGGTAGGTTGTTCCTACCGCCTCAGCACGATCATATATTAATCTAATATGATATTCCTCACTTCTTCTTTTTTCGATTAATTTTTGGATTTCGGAAGATAGTCTTAAAACATTTGCTCCGTGTTTTACGTAGATATAAAGCCCTATATTTTCTTTTCCATTGATCCTAGAAGAACTATCCTCGTCCCTGTAAGAGTGTGTTACATCAGCGACATCTTTTATTAATACTATTCGGTTAGAATTGAGTCCTAAGATAGGCAAACGACGGATTTCATCCAAACTTTCGAATTTGCCCGTTAAACGGACTTTTCGCAAAATGCCACTTGCTTCTACTTCTCCTATCGTTGAATTGATATTATAACCTTGAACACTTCTTTGAAGATCCGAAAAGTTAATTCCATAACCGCTTAGTTTCTGCATATCGCAAGAAATAAGTATTTCAGTGATCTTTCCTCCGGAAATGGAAACCTTGCTGATCCCTTCTACTCCTTCGATTTCCTTTTTTAATTCGTTATCGGCGAATGTCCTTAATTCTTTTAAACTGATTTGGGAAGAATTCAAAGATAGGACCAATACCGGCATTTCATCCGGATCGTAGTTAAGGATGAGAGGTTTTCTTGAGTCTTTCGGAAATTTTGCGCTCGCAATCTCTATCTTTTCCCTTAACTCTAAACCTTTCATCAGCATTTCCGAATTGCTTTCAAACTCTATCCTTATTTGGGATAATCCCTTTTCGGAATATGATCTCATCTCGACAATCCCGCCGATCCCGGAGATCTGTTCTTCTATTGGAACAGTGATTATACTTTCTACCGTTTCAGCATCTGCTCCTGGATATTCTACGCTAATCGTAAATCCTGGGTATTTGAAAGTTGGGAATAGCCCGTAACTCAAAGATAAGGAAGAAGCTAACCCTAAAACAAGGATTCCAGATAAGATCATCCATGAGGTTATTGGATTTAGCTTCATTTCTTTTTGGCTTTTTCTGGGTGAAGAACGATCGGAATGATGTTTATGGAATGGAGACGATAGAAGAAGACAGGAAGTAAGAATAGACTAAATACGAAAGAGGAAAGTAGTCCTATGATAACTACGATTGCCATTGGGGATTGAAATTCAGCGCCTCGTTGGAGTTCGAATACGACGGGAAGTAAACCCAACATACTGGTCAAATTATTCATGAGAATCGGGCGAAGGACAATCTTTCCGCTTTCCAAAGCGGCCTTTTTGTTACTTAAACCTTCCTTTTTCATAAGAATTAAGTATTCATAATATAAGGATGCATTATCGACTACAACGCCTAATAACAACACTAATCCTAAGAAAGCGCTTATATTGAAACTTTTTCCGAAAAGGAATAAACCGGGAAAGATCCCTATAAACATTAGAGGGATCGTACAGATCATTACTAAAGAAACTTTTAGAGATTGGAACTGACTGGCAAGAAGCATGTAGATCAACAACGCAGCCATGAGGAATGCAAATAATAGATCCTTATAGGACTTTTCGATATTTTCCTTTTCCCCACCGAAACGTATGGAATAACCTGGCGGTAATTTGATCGACGATACGATACTTTCTATCGTGGAGATGTCGGAATCTTCTTTTAATTCACCATAAATTGCATTGATCCTTGAGTTTCCCGATCTTAAAACAGAACTTTGTGAATCTATTTCCTTGATCTCTCCGATTTGGGAAAGGCGAACCAATTCTCCTGTCGGTGTTTTTACATTCATATAGAAGAATTTTTCAACAGAATCTATATCTTTTTTTCTGAAACTAATCCGAACATCCAACTCTTCTCCATCTAATTTAACTCTTGTTATATTCGATCCGAAATTTGCGGTCCTTACGTAACCTGCTAGATATTCGTTCGTTAGGTTTAAGGAAGTCGCTTTTACTGGGTCGAATTCGATCGCGTATTCTTTCCTGGTTTCCTCCATGCTGGAGCGAATGTCGACTGCCGCTTTGGCGGATTGGATTTTTTGTATGATCGAACTTCCGATATTTCTTAAGGTTAAGAGATCTTCCCCATGAATTTCTAGATTAAGTCTACCTGCTTCGGGAGAAAGTATATTAGCTACGATATCTCCCCCATTTTCATAAATAATTTTTACTCCAGATAAAGAATTAAATTTATTTCGGTATTTTTCTATCAGTCCTTTGGTGGAGGCGCGGCTATTATCCTTTAGGATCACTCTTATTGTTGCTTTATTGGACCCGGCTCCGCCTTTTTTCTTAGCGATGAAATCATCTTTTTCGTATCCAATCTTCGAAATCAAATGTTCTATAGATGAGTTCTCGGATAAGGTCCTTTCCATGGATTCCGTAATATCCGTAGTTTTTTGGAGAGATGTTCCTTGAGGTGTTTCTATATGGATCGTGAATTCCCCGTTGTCCACATTCGGCATAAATTCTTTGGGCAATACGCATATGAATTGAAGCGATAATAGGAGGCCCAATCCTAAATAGAATATTAACTTTTTAGGATTATCTAGATATTCAGAGATCCTTTTTTCATAATTTCCAAGTATTTGTTCATATATAGATTCGGATTTGAGGAATACGTTCTTTTCTAACCATGGAGACTCGATGGAGAAATTTTGTAAGGTAACGTAAAGTGTAGGAATTATGGAAATCGAAGCTATAAAGCTTACCAAAATAGAAATCACAATGGCTACTGCCATTTCCGAAAATAGGATCCCAATAAAACTTTTTATAAATATGATCGGCAAAAATACGATCACTGTAGTCAAGGTAGCTGAAACTACTGAGCCAATTACCTCATTCGCGCCTTGAACTGCAGCATCGGAAACTCCTTTTCCTTTTTCTAGATTCCTTTCAATCGAAGAAAAGATCACGTTGCTTGTATCGAATAACATTCCTATCCCAAGAGCTAACCCTCCTAAGGACATCATATTTAAGGAGATACCAGTTACGTAAAAACATAGAAAGGTCGCTAACAGGGAAGTGGGAATTATGCTAAGAAGAATGAAGGGGGTTTTTAGGTTACGAATGATAAAAACAAGAATTAAGAATGCCAAAAGTGCTCCAACAATTAGTGAAGACACCAAGCCTGAAACAGAATCCTTAATGAATACTGCTTCATCATAAACAACTTTTGCTTTTAACTTATCCTTAAAACGTTCGTTAACGGAAACTAATTCCTGAGAAACCCTTTCCGAAAGTTCTACAGCATTTTTTCCGGATTCTTTATATAAATATAAAATTACACAATCTTTTCCGTTATATCTAGAAATCCCAGTGCGTTCCTTATACAGGGTCTTAATTTCCGAGAAAGATGCGAGATCTATTGGGACACCTTGCTGATTACTGCCTACGATTGTATCTCGAATATCTTGTAAGGAAGAATATTCTCCAATAGTACGTAGTAATAGATCTTTGTTCCCGACCTGAAGACTCCCAGCGGGTGAATTGATATTGGAAGAGGTTACATATCTTTTTATATCTGGGATCGATATCCCATAAGCGTTCATTTTTTCAGAATCAATTTCTACTTTTACTTCTTTCTCAAACCCTCCGGAAATTTGCACATAAGCCATTCCCTCGATCCTTTCCAGATAAACCTTTACATTATCCCTGACAAAAGTTCGTATCGATTTGGAATCCTCTTCACTTTTAGGAAAAATGGCAATTTCCTGAAAGGAAGAAGCGGACGGATCAAATCTAGTCGCGATCGGTTTTCCCGCTTCTTGGGGAAGGGCATCCCTGATAAGATCTATTTTTTCTCTCAGTTCGATAATTGCATAATCTACCGAAACGTTAAATGAAAATTGTACGGTGATGATGGACAACCCCTCCAATGATTCGGAGGTTATCTTCTCGATCCCTCCAACCGTTCCGATGGAATCCGTCAAAGGTTTTGTAATCATATTTTCCACTTCTTGAGGAGAAGCGTTCGGATAATCCGTAATGACTGTGACTCTCGGAAATGAGATCTCGGGGAGAAGTGTTATTTTAATTTTTCCTAAAGCAATAATTCCGAAAAGAATTACAGCGGTCCAACCCATTAGGACGCTTACCGGTCTTTCAGTGCAGAATCGAATGAAGCCGATCATCTATCGCTGGATATAGGATTTACGGAAATACCGCTTCTAAGTTGGGACAGTCTATCTGTTACGACCAAATCACCGGTTTGTAATCCTTCTTGAACGACTACATTCCCATCCTTTTGTTGCCCTAATTTTAATTCCGCTTTATACGCTTTTCCATCTCGAACGACAAACACACTTCCCGTGATACCGTCTTCATTGAATAAAACGGAAGTATTCGGTAAAACTATACTCGGTTCTGCAGTTCCGGTGGAAACGTTAGCCCGAATGAACATTCCGGGTTTTAATCTTTTATCACCATTATCTACGATTGCTTTTATCTCTACAGTATGGCTCTTTTGATCGATTAGAGGACTGATCAATTGGACTTTTCCGGAAAATAAGACTTTCTTATATACGTCTGCGGAGAAGTCGACCTTCATCCCTCTTTTTAATTGTACAGATTCACTTTCCGGAACATTGAAGGTAGCATAAACATATCTAACGTTGATAACGGAAAGAACATGCTGTCCGGATCCGCTGCTTGCAAGAAGTTCCCCTTCTGTTTTAAATTGTTTTGCTACTACTCCGTTGATAGGCGAATAAGCTATCGATTCTTTAAGAAGTAAATTTGTGGATTTAGCCTGAGCCGCATGGGCCTTATATACTCCCTCTGCGACTTCTAATTCGGCTTTCTCCATTAGAGTATTGATTTCTTGCAGAGTCTTGGTTCGTTCTTCTTTGGTGTCCGGAACGGCGAGACCATTTCTAATAATGTCTTCGTCCGTAAGTCCTATTCTTTTTATCTCTAAATCTCTTTCTGCGATTTGATATGCACTTTCTTTGCCGTTTAAATTTAGTTTGGCGTTTTCAAATTCTTCCCGACTAAATCCTCCGGCTTTATAAATTTCTTCAATACCTTGGAAGGTGACCTTGGATTTTTCCAAGTCTTGTCTGTTTTTTTCAAGGATCGTTTTAGCTTTTTCGTATTCGTGTATTCTTGCTATTACGGCACCTTTAGCCTTCTCGTATTTTTCTTTTGCCAATTTTACTTGGGCTTTGGAGGACTCCATAGTAGCTTCCTGCTTCATAAGCTCTAGCTCTAAAGGCATTGTTTCCATTTTAAATAATTTTTGGCCGAGAGAAACTTCTTCCCCTTCCTTTACATACATTTTCTCTATTCTGCCGGCTATTTTCGAGAATACGTCCACCTTTTCCATGTAATCCACGACTCCTGATGCGTTTACGGAAGGAGTAAAAGGTTTTTGTGATACGGTTATTACAGATACGGATAATGCATCGGTTTGTATTTCAGAGCCATCGATATCCGATTCGGAAGATCCAAAGGAAAAAGGCTTACTTAATATCGAGGAAACCTTTTTTAAGGATCTACTACCGGATCTTTTAGAGATCCTGCTAATAAGGAATGACACAACAATGTATACACCAAAAGAGATTAGGAGGATTTTCCCGATTTTTGAACTTAATACTTTTCTTATGAATGCCATAATTTTTACGGGAATTTGTTAATGTTTACGAGAGATTTTTTCCGATTTTTCGGAGGTTCCATCCATATCTCTTCCGGAAAGAAGTTTATATTGGTTTTTATGAAATTCCGCTTTCTTGCCCAGTTTAGCCTTCTCATAAATCTCGGCCAGTCTTTCGTGTGCAAGCGCAAGTTTAAATCGGTGCGAAACTATTCTTTCGTAAGTAGCGATTGCTTGGTCCGTTTTTTGGGACTCTTCCAATAATCGTCCGCTTATAAAAAGTACCTCGGGGTTTTCTGATTCTTTGGAAAGATATAGATGAAGGTTATCTACGATTTCCTTGCTTAAGGGCCGGGAAGCGAATTGGGATTTTATAATCCAATTTAAGGCGTTCCAATTGGTTTCATCCTCTTCGAATGCTTCCTTGAAAATTGTTTCGGATTCCTTAAACTTTCTATCGTAATAAAGTAATTTTCCGATGAGAAGCCTGATTTCTTTATAGTTTGGATCTTCCGAATATATTTCCCGAAAAACTTTTAACGCTTCCTGTCTTTTGTTCAATAAGAACAGATCCAAGCCCTGTTTGTATTTTTTGTCCATTTCCTCTTCGGAAGGAGAGCAGGAGTAGATTTCTAGTGTAAGTAGTATTATGAGTATACGAACGGAATTTTTGATAAGAAATTTAGAATGGAATTTCAAGCTAAGCTGCCTTGGTTTATTCAGTTATCTTTTGTTCAACTTATCGGCTATGTTGGAACAGATGTCCTTTAAATGATCAGCATCCGAAAAATTTTTATTTTCGGATGTATAGGAGATAGTTCGTACCATTTTGCCGGTTCTGTCGAAAACATCAATAAATACTAATGTTGCTGTTTTCTTGTCCAAAATATTCCCGTTATCCGCCAAGGAAAAAGATCCTTGCAGATAGTAATCGAATCCGAAAGAGCTCAAGCCCTTGATCTCGGACTCGCTCAATAGTTTATTACTTTTTTCCTGTTTAGCAGCGGGGGCTGAAGGTTGAAGACTTTTGGTCATTTCCTGCATCGCGTTTTGCACATTTGTATCCGTTTCTGCTACTGGATTCGAAGAAGCAGGGTTACTACTGCCTTGTTTGTTCGCTGAGCCTTCCTGGGACGGAACAGAGTCGTCCGATTGTATGACAGCGTTTCCAGATCGAATGATCTCGAATCTGAGCATACTTACGAAATTTTTGATCCGATAAGGATCGAATCTTAGATCGCGATTCTCAATATATCCGATCATGATCTGGGACTTGGCCTTTTCCGGTTTATCAGCCGATCTAATATTCGTAAACTTATCGAAGCCGATCGATGATAGTATGGAACATCCTGGGAAAAGATAAACAATCGAACAAATAGTTGCTATATGAAAGATTATGAATTTATGATTAAGTATCCGGTTTTTCATTTTTCTATTCCTTATTGGCTCACGAAAGAGAAGCTGAATGGTGTGATAGATCTGCCCATTGCATCGAAAGCTCCGCTTCCAATCTGCAAATTATAAACAGGAGAATTTGGAGAAGGGACGATTGTCGGATATGGAAAAGCAGGTGTACCATTCCAAGTAAAATCGAAATTTGCATTGGTAAGATTGAAGTCTCCGGCTGTTCCGAATGCAGAGCTTCCTCCGCAGCTTGACTCGATCTCAGAGAATACAAGATCTAAGACCCTACATCCGAAAGGATAGACTGCTTGGCAATCGCTCCAAGTCCAAGAAGACAATCGTATCACCGTAGAAGCAGCAGATGTTCTTGTGAGAGATATGGAATCTGTAGCAGTAGATTTCATATGATTATTAAATATAATCCTAAAATTATCCGTGTTCCTATCTGTACAAGAAGTGCTATCTCCGACGGCATTATCTCCGCCTCTAAATGTATAATTGTTCGGAGCAAGGATTGCCATGCTATCATCCCACCAGCAGCTTGCTGCGCTCCAATTCCCTCCTGAAGAACTACCTACTCCGGGATACGTAGAAGCGCATCCTCCCTGGCTAGCTAGTCCGATCGCTTGTACTATCGGTGAAGGATTATTTCCTCCCGCAAGAAAGCTACCGGAAACACTCGAAGCAAGGAAACTTTGGTTTCCTCCTTGAGCTGCGGTAGAAAGAGATACAGTATATCTAGTTCCGTATTGCAATTTTTCGTCAGTGACGTAAGTCAGAACTTGGTTTCCGGAAGACCATTGGAAGTTTCCGCTTACGAAAGGAGAAACTCCGAATGCAGCTTGGGTCTCATTGGTTTTCATTGGGGTATTAAAATTCATGACTATACTATTCGTGCTCGGATTCCCAAGGCAGCCATTCGAAACATTGTTAGTCAGTATATCTGTGTTTGTACCGATGCCAGCATTACATCCGGCTAAAGAACCGGTAAGAACATTCATCGAGGTAACTTGAGGGGCAGCATTTCCAGAGCCGACGAAGAAGGTTCCGATCACATTCCCAGTAAGAGGAAGATTGTTTAGGTCTTTTGCAGAAGAACCTATACTAATGATATATCTTTGATTTGCTGTTAAGGGGAAATCCGGTTGGATAGTTAATATACTATTCGTTGTCCAAACATAGTTTGCCGATATACTCGGGCTAATAGATAAAGCGGCCAGGGTGGCTGATTCATTCATGGCATGTGAAAAATTGATTACGATCGTGTTTTGAGTAGGATTTCCCATACATGCATTACTAATACTTGTTGAAAAGAAATTAGTCATAGTCGCTGATCCGGCATTACAAGCTGCACTTGTACCAGCATAGGTGAACATTCCGGATATTTCCGGATTCACTCCTGCTGTTGATGAATCTCCGATGGAAATGGAAGCGCTAAAAGGATTCTTGAGATCTAATCCATTTTTATCTTCGCAGTTCTTCGTTACGGTGAACGTGTAGGTTCCGGCATTTAATGCGGAAGAAGGGACAAAAGTGAGAATTGTTCCATTTAAATCATCGAAAAATCCAGTGGTAGTAGGGGACATGCTGAACCCAATCCTACAACTTTGCATATTCATTTCTCGATCAAAGGCGACGCTGAATCTTTGGCTTGATGGTAAACCGGAGCTTCCTGAAATAGGGCTACTAAATATTACGTTAGGCGGTTCATCTCCCCAGAAGCTAGGTAGTCCTAACATTTTTTGGCCTAAATCTTGACAGCCTATAGTAAAAATATTTCCAAGGGATATTGCAAAAAATAGAAAGAAAGATAAATTATATTTTTTCAATGTTTTGTTTTCGCTTTGATTTCTCATTTGATTACTCCAGCCTATTTCAGGGAATTATTGTTTTCCCTTCGTTAGATTCGCTATTATCGAATTTCCTTTTCCTTTTTCGTAGGACAGGAATTTATGAAGGCCTACTTCGTCTTTAGTTACGTGCGCATATTCGTAACAAGTAGTGGCGAATCCAGCCAGTGCCTCGGTGAGTTCTTCTTGCGCCTTGACTAATTCCAATTCTGAATTGATCAGATCTTCCTTCTTTGTATGGCCACTGCCATGTTTTGCAGAAGCAACCTTGATCGATTCCCATTGTAGGTTCACTCTCGAATTTGCGATCTTGATCAATTCCCAGGATTGATTCAGGCGATCAACGGTCTTCTTGATCTCGAATCCAATCTGGTTTTCCATATTTTTATAATTTAAAAGTGCCTCTGCAAATTGGATCTCGCCTTCAACTACCTTTCGGGATTGGGCAAGATTTTCGAAAAGTTTTACCGTAGTTGAGTTATAGCTGTTTGTTCCGGCTCCTACAGTTTGATTTCCGAATCCAGGATAAGTTTGGATACCTGTTCCATCTTTCTGAACGCCTAGATTCCCATTTGATAAAACGCTACTGCTTCCGAAAGGAAAGACCAAGTTGAAGTTCAATCCGTATGCATCGTGTTGGAATGCATTATTATTGCCATTTCGCCCTGCATATCCGCCTAAATATAGTTTAGGCATATAATAATTATCAGCGATCTCTTTTTCGTTTTTGACCTTCTTAACTATCAATTGCATTTTTTTGAGATCTTCTCTTTCTTCTCTGGCTTTGGCAATTGCAAGATCTAAGTCGGTTTGTGGCTGGTTCATTACGAAATCGAAAAGTAAACTTTCTTCCAATTCGATCTCGACATAATAGTCCAAGTTCATGGCTTGCTTTAGATCCATGAGGGTTTGGCTTTTTTCCGTCTTATTTTTTTGAAGATTGAACTCGGCTTGTTTAAGTTTACTTTCTATCTCCATCAATTGGATTTTAGTAATAAACCCTTGTTTGAGCTCGATTTGGCCCTTTTTCAAGGATTCCTGCATTTTATTTACTGTGGTTTGTCCTACGAATACCTTTGCCCCTGCCGCTAAAGCCTTAAAATACGCCTTTTGGATCTCCAATTTTACTTTAGATAAATTGATCTTAAAATCCTGCTCATTCATCAGGTCGGCGAGCTTAGCAATTTCTAAATTTAAGTTAGCCTCTCCACCGTCAAAGATCAGCTGTTGGACCGTTAGTCGGATATCGTTGTATATATTGTCTTGGGAACCTATATTTTGATTTCTAAGACCAAAATACTGTACACCGAATTTAGGAAGAAATTCCCTCCATCTTTCAGTGATCATCATTTTGGTGACATCCTTTCTGGCTTCTAATACCTTTAAGATTACATTGTTAGTTGTTCCGATCCAGACTGCTTTTTCTAAAGATAGGCTGATCAGTTTGTCTTGGCTTTGATTGAGAGAATCGGATTTAGGAAATAAATGATATGGAAGAATAAATACAAGAAAGAGGCAGGCTGTCTTGAGAACGTATCGATTCATTTTCTTTTTATCTCTATCCAAAGACAAACGCGAGTCGGCCATTCCTTTGCCGGAAGAACGAAAAAATGACTGAAATGCCTTTTTGGCAATATTCAAATCATAGTTTATGTGAATTCACCTCAAAAATGTCTAATTGTTTGAATTTTCATAATGTTGTTTTTAGTCAAGTGCAAGTACCTTAGAAATTGTTTTTATATGTGAATATTGATTCCGCTAGTAAACTTTCCAAGCCTTGTGAGATTCATATCCCATCTGAGGGATGGAAATGCGCTTAACGATGCTTTTTTGATGCTTAATTTAGATGAAAAGGTTCCTAAAAAATTATTTTATTACTTAACTGATAAGCGAAATGTGAAATAATTTTTTTTTTTCAATTTTCTGATCCTAAGATCGATCTCTCTTACTTGCATTTCTAATTTAGATTTCTGGATGAACTGATCTGGAAAAATGGAATGCGGATTCCGTTTTCACTTGTTATCTCAAATGAAGTATATCATTACTTTGGCCTTTTTCGAAAACATTCTTGACTAGTGTTGCCACAATTTCCATGGTCAATGACATAGTGACTCGAATCTTTCTAAAATGGATAGAGAAGGCATGAGCTCCGCACTCGTTATGCGTCATGTTTTACTTACGATCTGTATTCTTCTTTCTATCGGATGTGAAAGAAAGGGTACTGATTGGAGCATTTTAGGTTTATTTGTAGGTAACGTAAATTCTTCAGGGATTTATCGTCCTGTTACCAATCCTTTTGATCCTGGCGATTCTGTAAGCCTTAACGGGTCTTTGGGGGGCCAAACAGGCTCTGTTGTTTCAGTCGATGGCAGTAATTCCACACTAGGTATTTCTACCTCGGGTTCGAATTTTCCGGATATTTTCTTTATATTCGGTAGTGATGGAGTTCCGAATTCGGTGGATGTGAATGGGGATGGAGTTCCGGATTATTATTTGTGTTATCGTGCGAACGGTTCCTATGAACTTATGACAGCGATAAACTGTGGTGGCAATTCCGTAAAAGTCATTCCGGGGCAAGGGTACGATACGAATGGGGATGGAATTGCGGATAATTCTATTTTAGCTAGTGTAAGTTCGGATTCTATTCCACCTGCTTCTACAATTTCTCCTAGTCCATCTACTTACGGTTCAGCCTTGAGTGTGACGATTGCTTGCAGCGATAACGTGGCCCCTGGTAATATTGTTTATACTCTGAATGGAAATACTCCGAGTCTTTTTCCTGTGGAAGGCACTGTATCTAATCCTTCTAGACGAAGTTTTCTTTTGGGTTCAGGAGGAGACGGCACTTATACCGTGAAATTTAAATGTAGGGACCTGGCAGGCTTAGAGGAAAGTATACAGACTGTAAATTATATAATCAATCATTCTGTCCCAGACGTTACGATCTCTTCTCCGAATACTTACTATATAAGTACAAAATCGAACGCAATCTCTTCTAGTACTTTCACCTGGTCTTCTAACCAATCGGGAAATTATACGATTCGCAAAAATGCAAGTAATTGTTCTAGTGGGACAATTGTGGAAAACGGTTCCGTTTTAGCGGGAGTAAACAAAACTTTTTCCGTTAATGCAAATACTTTGAATTTAGGTTCTAACTCATTCTATGTTTGTTTAGTCGCCGCATATACCGGTTTCAAATCCATTTCGATTACTCGAGATGATACTTCTCCTTCGACATCCGCTTCTCCCGGTGGAGGAAGTTATGGTGCAAATCAAAACGTTAGTTTATCTTGCACGGAAAATTCGGCAAGCCAATGTTTGATCGCTTATTCTATTAATGCAGCAGATCCTGTGATTGATGTTTCGAATGGCACTGTAACTAGTGGAACCGCTTATAGCAGTTCGATCTCTATTCCTACGGATACTGCGGTTGCTTTGAAGTTTATAGCTTCCGACGGAGCGGGAAATTTATCAACTTTGCAGACCGCGAATTATTATATCAATACTAGTGTGGCTAATGTTACTACAAATAGTTTTAGCCCAGCGAGTTTATCCGTGAATTCCAGCGCGAACCAAAGTGTTACTTGGGTTTCAGACCAAGATGGAATTTATTCCATTAAAAAAGGATTAAATTGTACGAGCGGAACTTCTGTGGGTGGAACGAATAGTGCGGGAACTGTGACTGCAGGGAATTCTGTAACTAGTACGATCTTAAATTCTTATTTATCAGATGGAGCAAATACTATTTGGATCTGCGTTGCAAATGCGGTAATAGAACCTCAGTATGGAAGCACGTCCTTTTCCGTTACAAAAGATAGTGTTTTGCCTACTGTAAGTTCAGTTACTCCTGCTAATTTGAGCACGAATTATTCTCCGTCTACCGCAAGGATCTCGATCCAATTCAGCAAAAGTATGAATACTAGTTATTCTGCTACTGCGACAGGTTCTACATATTCTAATCCTTGTTATCCGGCTCCTACGTCACCGACATTGAGCCTTTATGTTTATGATGGTGCAAACTGGGATTGTTTGGATTTCAAAGCCAAGTTTACTTGGACGGATTCTAACAATTTGCAAATCGATCTTTCTTGGATCCAATTCCCGGAGAATTCAAAACTGACTTGGACTCTTTCCAAATCTAGTGTTCAAGATATTTCTGGAAATCCTTTAGCTGTTGATGTTCAAAAGACATTCTCTACCGGGCTAGGAACTCAATTTTTCTCTCCTTTGAAAACGGGACAGACCAGTTGTTGGGATAGTAATGGAAATTTGAATCCTTGCGTTAGTACTTACCAAGACGGTCTTACTCAATACGGAGCGACTCGAAGTTATTCTATTAATTATAATTCAGGTTATATCGCAGATGCGATCACTGTTGATTCCACTACAGGACTTACTTGGAGAACTTGTCCGGAGGGTTATAAGTCTTCTCTAGACGGTTCGAATAATACAAGTTGTGTAGAGATCGCTAGTTCGGAAGTGACTACCGAATTGTCTAGTTGCTACGGAACCGATTCAAATAATTCCAATAAGCCATTATGCTCTTGGGCCTTTTATGATTTTCAGAATTCCAACAGTTTGAATCATATTTCTGCTGTAAACGCATGCTCCTATCTAAACTCTCTTCATAGTAACGCAGGTTTTGCAGGAATTACGAATTGGAGATTACCGAATCAAAAGGAATTGGAAACCTTGGTTTCTTACGGCTCTTCTTCGGGGTTCCCAAGTATTGTCTCTTCTGCTTTTCCGAATAGTTTATCGGATTATTTCTGGTCTTCTACCTTAAGGATGTCCAATCAGTATTACGATTGGGGAGTGAATTTCAATTACGGATCCTCAGATTCTTTTGTTCGGGGAAATTCGTACAAGGTTCGTTGTGTTTCCGGTTCTCCTAGTCTTTCTCGTTCCATTTCTTCATTAGGGAACGGAACTGTTCGAGACGTTTCTTCAGGCTTAGTTTGGCAGCAATGTAGTGCCGGTCTTTCTAGTTCTTCTTCCGCTTGTGATACAGGCTCCGCAGTTAAATATAATTGGGACAATGCGATGAACTATTGCGCCAATTTAACTTTAGCTAGTCGTTCCTGGAGATTGCCGAATATAACTGAATTGAACAGTTTGGTGGATCGATCTTTTAGCGGAGCCTATGCCATCGATCAGAGCTTATTTCCAAATACTAAAAATTCTTATTATTGGACTTCCACGTCTTACGCCCCTTCTCCTGGGAATGCTTGGACGGTCTTTTTCCAAAATGGAAATACGACTCCATTCTCTGCTAAGACAAGCGTTTTAGGCTATGTTAGATGTGTCGCTACGGGGCCATGATATTTATGTTTTTATTATATAGAAATTTCAAGAATTTGTTCGCCGGTTTGTTTTCCGGAAAAGGGGCGTTACGTGGATTCGGATTTGCACCTCTGTTACTTCTATTCGTTTTTTATACAAATTGTGGAATAGATCCAGGAATTTCCAGGATGGCTTTATTCAATGCATTAAGAATGTTTTTGGGAATGCCTGGCCCTAATAATTCTTCAAATCCTCCTAGTAATCCAGGTATCGTTCTTTCTCCGGGGCAAGGAGTAGATCTGAACGGTAATGGAGGTAGTACGAATGGGGTTGTAGTGGACCCAAGTGGTAACGGTTCGACTCAAGGAATTTCTATTACTGGCAACGGAGTTCCTCAACTAATCATTATTAATGATGCTGATGGGAATCCGTATGCGGTAGATACAAACGGAAACGGGACAATCGATTATTATCTTTGTGCTCATGCTGACGGAAGTATCACTTTAAGTACCGGGCTTAATTGTTCCGGGAATCAGGTCACGATCTATCCTGGGTTGGGATACGACGAGAATGGAGATGGAGTAATAGATAATCCGATTCTGGCACAAATTGCGGGCGATGCAATGGCTCCTATTTCCTCAATTACTCCTAGTCCAGGAATTTATGGTGGAGCCCAAAAAGTTGTTATTACATGTAGTGATAACCTAGCCCCAGGTAATATTGTTTATACTTTGGATAATTCTTCGCCGGATTTTTCTCCAAATGGAACGGTAGTCAATCCGCCTAAAACTTCTTTTACTGTAGGTGGATTCGGAGAAGGTACATACACGGTAAAATTCCGTTGTAGGGATTTGGCGGGAAATCTTGAGGGAGAACAATCCGCTACTTATACGGTTAATTTTAATCTTCCGAACGTTAGTATGACCACTAGTCCCGCGAATAATTATTTGAGCGGACAAACAGGAGCCATCTCATCATTAACCTACGAGTGGACTTCCAATCAAGCCGGTAATTTTTCCATTCGCAGAGGTGGAACAGGTTGTGGCGACGGCTCTATTCTTTCGTCAGGCACAGTAAGTGCAAATATTACGAATTCTTTAACTATTAATGCGAGTTCTCTTTCGATTGGTTCGAATACTATCTATGTTTGCGTAACTGCAGGCTTTACCGGTCAGACGAGTTTTTCGGTGGTCCGAGATGATACTCCTCCAATAGTCACTCCTTCTCCTGGGGCAGGTAATTATGGTAAGACCCAAAGTATTACTTTAGGTTGCGCTGATCTAGCTAGTACGGATTGTGCCGGCGTTGTTTATACCTTAGATAACTCCAGTCCGGTAGTATCTGGCATTACTGGGACGATTACAAACGGTATCTCTTATTCTAGCGGAATCCCTTTGAATAATGGGGATAATTTTACGGTTAAATATGTAGGTAGGGATAAGGCAGGCAACTTAAGTTCTATTACTTCTGCGGCATACTCGGTAAATACAAGTACAGCGACAGTTTCCGTTACCTCGACTACTCCTGCTTTAGTTTATAATAATTTAATTATAGATAATAGTTCCAGTCCTCAGGTTTCGTGGTCGGCTACGGGTAATAAGGCAGGATATTCACTGTTCCTAAAGAAAAGTAATGCCTGCACAGTTTGTTTGGCGAATGATACAAATAATTGCCCAGAAAACTATTATAAAGATACTTCAGGCGTTTTTTATTCGACTGCAGGAGATTGTTTCTGTAGTAACGGGACTTCTTTGATCGGTGCGAATACCAATGCAAGCGGTTCCTTCTCAGTAAGCGATCCTGCTACGGTTCCTGTTATTAGTAGTGTTGATCCTTTAAATTTCTCCTTAGGCAAGAATACTCTTTTAATCTGTGTGAATAATGCGGCAGCGGGTTATGGTCCTCAATACGGTAGTTCTGAGTTGATTGTTTGGAAAGATCTTCAGGATCCACAGTCCAGTACGATCAGTCCTGCAGTTAACGCGCAGGCAGTGAATCCGAATCCTTCTAAGTTGCAGATCTCTTTTAGCGAGCCTATGTCGAATAACGTAGTTCCTATTCTAACGGTGGAATATTTTAACGGGTCGACTTGGGTGGCAGTAGATATTACGGGAGCTTGGTCCTATTCTTGGGATACAGCTTCGCATAATGTTTTAACTGTTCTGTTCAATTGGGTGAATTTCCCGGAAAATGCATATTTAAGATGGACGATCAGCCAATCCAGTCTTCAGGATCTAAATGGGAATTTTGTTCAAGGAAATGATCCTAGCGGGGATTTAAGAGGAGTATTCTTAACTACTACTTCGAAGGCGGCGGCGATCTCTGCTGCAATTGCCGCAGGAACAAGTTTGAACTATCCTATCTTAAAAACGGCACAAACCACTTGTTATAATGTTTCTGGTAATGCGGTATATAGTTCTTGTTCCGGGGTAAATACGACTGTAGGTTCAGGAGGGACTTCGGTTCCTACAAAGGGGCAGGATGCATATTTTGGTTATGGAACTACATTAAATCTTTCTTCTACTCCGTTTGCTCTTTCGAGTTCTTATCCGAGCGATGTAGTGATCAAGGATTTTGTATATTCTCTCGTTTGGAAAGCTGGCATCCAAGGTAAATTCAGTTTTGCAAATGCATGGTCTGCCTGTTCTTCACTGAATACAATGAATCCGGATGGAAGTGGAGCGTTTAAAGGTTACGCAGGTTTGACGAATTGGAGATTACCTACAATCAACGAATTGGAATACTTGATCTCCTACACTTATTCCGGATTGAATTCTACCCAATTCCCTGATTCTGACAGTTCCACTATGGAGTTTTGGTCTTCCACATTCTTTGCGCCGAATTTATCCAGCGGTTGGTACGCAACTTTTGCAAACGGTAGTATCTATTTTGATGCCGTAGGTTCTACTCCGAGAAAAGTAAGGTGTGTGAGCGGAAATTGAGGCTTTTCGGTATGGGGACATTGGTTGAGAGTATGTTGAGACGTTATTTGGTATTATTTTTATTCGTTCTCATTTCTTTCTCCTCCGATTTAGGAGCTGCTCCTTCTAGATTTACGGATAACGGAGATGGTACGCTCACCGATAAAATTACGAATTTGATCTGGCAGAAATGTACGGCGGGAGTGGGCTCGAAAGATGCAAGCACTCCTCCTGTTTCTACTTGCGGTGCTGGAAATATAAGCGGAAGCGATACTAACGGTGCTCCTTCTACCTTTACTTGGAAGGAGGCGTTGGCCTATTGCAATGGGACCGGTACAGTAAAACCTCCTGCTTTGACGGGCAGTTTTGCGGGTAAAACATGGAGACTTCCTAATATTCGAGAATTATTAAGCATTGTGGATCGATCCGTTTATAATCCTTCCTTAGATACAAGTTCTTTCGTCATTGGAACGGGGAGCCCGGATTTTTTCTGGTCTTCTACCACCTCTTATAACCAGCTTTCCGCGGCCTGGACTGTTAATTTTTACTACGGTTATTCGTATTATAATGCTCAGAAGGTCTCCGCTTATTACGTGAGATGCGTGACTCAGTAGGAGATTATTGTAGATGATAAGATCGATAAATACACATAGGGCAATCAATTCCGTCTGTAGAATCCATTATGTATTCGTGTTATTTGTTTTCGTTTTTGCAGTTTTTATTTTAGAGAATCGTTTTAAGAAAAAACCCGAAATGGGATCGTCCTTCACTTCTGTTGCTTCTTGGGAAACTACAGAAAATTTCCATATCGGTTCGGAATTTAGTCCAGCTAGTTCTTCGGAGTCGGTTTCCTATTCGAATGTTCCTAACGATCTTTTTAGTCTAGGATTTGAACCTTTGGAGAAGGAAGACTTCGAGTTGGAAGTCTATTTGGATCGTATCCAGTATTTCTATAATCTATCTCAGATACATGAATTTTATTTTGCCGTATCTACTTCTTACGCCGATGGTAATCGATCCAAGAGCCAGGATTATTCTGAAAAAAGAAAAGATGAGCCTGTGGCGAATTTTCCGACCTGGAGACTGCTCTCAAAAATCAGCTTTAATTTTTCATTTTCAAATAGAGAGCAAAATCGATTCGGACTATCCTGCTTTTCTCATACTTTCTTAGGCTTTGAGGATCAGATCGGATTTTGCTATCCGAAATATTCTCAGATCGCGTTAACCAAAAATAAAAAATTATCCCGCTATCTTGCACGTTTACATCATTCAGATCCGGAGGAAATCGCTTAATGTCGTATTCTTACTTACTCACTTCTTCTCATGCGAAGTCGCTAAGCCGAAACGGTTTTCCTACTGCGTCTTCCGGATCCCAGTTCTCATTTTTCTTTCTCACCCTTTTTGCCGGAGTTCAATCGTTATGAGTAGATATATTCAAAAAACTAAATATATTCTTCTACTTTTTCTTCTTTTTATAGGTCTGGATCGCTCCTTTCCTCAAAGCGTTACTGTTCCTACTTTAAACGCTCCAGTCTTTAACGGAACTTCTCTGGACCAAACTTTTGTTTTGGCGGATAAGATGCAGTCCATAAGCAATTGGGATGCTTTTGTTTTCCAGAGTTTGGGTGTTTTGCAGTCCCAATGGGAAATCCAACTACAGATGCAGATCACTCAGATGGTGAATTCGATCGATACAAGCGATCATTACGCAACTGTCGCAGATTACCAAAGTTATGTGTATGATTCTCTCCAAGGGCAAGCGAATGAACTTCTTTTAGAATGGCAGCAGGCTGCAGAGTTAGAGATCACTCAAGAAAGAAGTAAGTATTTAGGAGATGTATTCGGGGAAAATAGTGCTTCTACCCAAGCAGCGATGGATTCTTTTTCCACCCAATGGGAACAGTTTGTAAACGGACAAGGTATGGATTTGAATCAAGGAGGTTCGAATAACCAGGCTTCTCTAAACGGTGCTCAACAAAATTTGGAGAATATGGAAACACAATGGTGGAACCAATTCAATTATAATATCCAAAACGGTCTTTGGACGTACCAACAAGCACTTCAAAACCTTACGCAAAGTTATCAGAATATTTTAAACCAGATCAACCAAACCGAGAGTCAATACCAAGCTTACTTGGCTATGGTGCAACAAACAGAAGCGAATGTAAAAGATCAGATCCAATCTAGTTTGGATGGTTACCAGACTTATCTGAACGATAACGATCTATTTTGGAATTCGATCAATGTAGTCTATGATAATGATGTGAATTCCTATGTGATCGCAGCCTGCGCCTCGGGCCATGTTTGTAATACATATGAATACGATAAGGCAACGGGACAGTTTTTCAGCCAGGGTGCTTGCCCTCTAGGCCAATCTTGCGTTAGCGTTCTATATGATACGACAGACAAAAAGTATTTAGAAGCAAGTTGCCCAACAGGTCACACTTGCGACGGAGAAGAAAAAGAAAACATTTCTATCCGTACTGGTTTGAATGCGGATGGTAAGGCTTTCCAAACTGCGATCAATAATGTAATAGGTGCATTACAGACAGGTTATACTATGCCTGCGATCTTTGATTCCACAAGCGGGACAATGCTCAATTATAATATTGGCTGTCTGAACGGAGATACTTGCGTTAAGGGCTGGTATGATTCCAGCACGAGTAGTTTTACCACAGGGACTTGCAGTAATACTTCGACTTGTTATAGTGCTGTTGTGAATACAAGTGGCAGTTCTCTTACTGGAACTTATTTTGCTACCACCTGTAATGTAGGAGATACATCTTGTGTGGTTTGTGCAAGCGGTCATTCTTGCAAGGTACAGACAATGGATGCTACTTTGTTATATGCATCCAATCAGATGATGAATTTCTTAAATAACGAGTTAGGCGTGGTTCAGACCGGTCTACAAAATTTGATCAATGGAGGGAATGGAAGTGGGCAGATCCATGCCGGATCAAGTGAATACCAGGATCGTTGTTTGGGTGTTACCGCTTTTTATAGTGCGGATTGTGGCAATTTTGCAACTCCTACGGCCGGCTCCTCAATTGCAGTCAGTATGGCCGATTATAATGACTCAGCTAATACGACTGGTATGGCCGGTCTTTCGAAAATGATCGCAAACTATATCGACGGAAGCGTTTCTCAAATCGACCTAGTCAATTGGATCATGTCTGCTTATTCAGACAGTTTGCTTACCGGAAAGGACAGTGGTTTTTTTGCGATGCTTGGGCTAAATCCAGGCACTACCATCTCGAGCATTGCGGATGCAGACTTGGTCGCATTTAACGATGAGAATTATACTTTCGATGGTTGGGCTGGGGACTGGTCGAACGATTATTGTCATTATTGGGGAGGTTGCTCTTGGATTTATGATACGAATCAGAGCTATTCGGAAGCAAGAGCGGATTTTGCCAAATACCATGCAGACGTGTTCCTTTGGTGGGGAGGTGTTCCTGTAGGAGGAGTATTAGGTGTAGAACAAATCCAGGATCATCTATGGATCGATTTGACTCTCAATACTCAGAATAATAACTCAAGTGCAAACGTAACCACTTACCAAGATCTGGTTTTGCAATTGCAATCTTTCCAATACGATTGGACCCAGAACGTTATGCCTTCTATCACGAATTGGGTGGCTCAGGTCGCGAACTACCAGGCTCAGTATGATAATTGGCAGATTGAAAAAGCAGCAGCAATCGCAGAAGCTCAATCCACTTACAGCCAAGGTGTGAGCGATCTACAATCACAAGAATCTGCTTGGATGGCTTCTATGAACGCTGTCCAGAACTCTGCAGAAAAAGCGTTTAACGCTGCAGAGAACGCTCTCAGGGATGCGAAAGGCCAAAGCAATTACGATACGTTGTATGCTCAGATCATGGCAGGTTTGAACCAGGGTAAAGGCGGTTTGAATGCCAACTCGGAGGCTTCCGCGGATTTGGCATCGTATACGGAGAGCCTTGCGAACTTATCCAAAGGATTAAATGATAAATCTTCGAGTGGTGTTCCGGACTCAACCTTACTCAGCAATTTTGCAAATAGCTTTTCGAATTTAGTCGCTGGAGCTTCTAATCTTTCTCTTCTTTCCGCTACGAATAATAGCGTAATGGATAGCACTGCGAATTATATGATAGGCATTGCTGATTCTATGAGAAATGAAAAGACGTTCAAACAGAACGGAGTTGGAAATTTATTAGAAGCGTATCATATCCAGACAAAAGAGGTCAAAGGGGAATCTTACGTATTAGATCATGGGCAAAGGATTGCGATGTTAGATGATCACGGGAACCAAAAGAAGGATGGAGAAGGAAATTTAGTTTATAAAACTGTTAGTGATTGGCTCCAGGAAAAATGTGGGGATGATCTAAGCAATGATGCTTGTTCCAAGTTTGTAGAGAATAAGTATAGCGAGGTAACGGTAAACGCAGACGGATCAATCTCTGCTACTACAAAGGCATATACAGGCAAAAACCATTTAAGAGCAGGAGGAGATGCCACCAATTATAACGACTATGTATTCGATACAGAGAATAAAGTCGTTACAGTCAATGCACCTAAACGTGCTCTGATGGGAAGAGGGATTTCCAGTTTAGGAAATGTATTCGATGCAGAAAATAACGGTGTAGGAGATTATATCAGTTCTAGCTTTGGAAATATAAATAGCTATTTATCCAATTCTAAAACTTCCGTTAATCTATTCTCAGAAGTTAGTGCATTCAATTTACGTAATAGTTCACTTTCTAATATGGCTTCTAATTCTGCTATGAGCCAGGTCAAGGTCGCCAATATGGTCGTAGACTATGTAAAAAGTGTACTACTTGGAGGAGTGGGCACAGGGGAATGGGTGGCAGGCCAAGTAAACCAAGCGGTTCAAGACGTGTATGCTTCTGCTTTAGTAAAAGTATTCGATCTGGATCCACAAACGGCATCATTCGTTGCCGGTATGTATATGACAAACCAAGCGGCCCACCAAGCAAGACATGAGATGAACACTCAGTATGGCGGGCATGGTTGGCTTCTGCATAAGTATGAAGACTTGGTCGATAATATGGGCGTGATCGGAGATTATATTAAGTATAGTAATCCGATTGGTTGGGGATTTGAAGCCGTAACCCTAGCGGATAAAACTCATAACGCGGATAATTTGAAAGCACTCGATGCTTGGCATAATTTCAAATACAATGTAGCTAGTTTCGGGATCCAAAAATACGGACAAGAACACGGATGGGATGCAAACCAAACTGCGATGGCAGGCCAGTTCGTTGCAGATTACATGAAGATGAAGGATGCGAAGCATGCATTGGGAATTGATGGTGCTGCATTCTCTCTAAATTCATTAAACGGTTTGAATAAGTTGCTTGGCAGTTATGTGGACGGCTGGGTTACAGAGGGCGCAGGAGGGATCCTTTCTGGACTAGCTCATCTAGGTGGTGATCTAGGCATCGTGGGGGAAAGTGCAGAAAGAAATTTTAACAAAGATCTGCGCTATGCGATTAACGATATCAAACTAAAAGATATTAAAGATGCGATCCATCAATGGAAAAACGACCAACCACAAATCGCGAGAGAGATGATCAAACTCTACGGAGACTCCCAAGGTTGGAGCGATGCAGAGAAGAACATGTGGGCAGATCTGTATGGTAACTATGTAGCCAGAGAGCAAGCAGAGAACGATCTACATGCAAGGAATGGATTTGTTGTCACTTGGGTGGACGATAGATTGTTCAGCGGAGGGATAACCTCTCTAATCGGCAAAGGAATCAGAGGACTCACAACAGCAGTAGCAGACGTAGGTAGAGATTGGGGACTGAGTAGCGAAGAGTTTACGGACAGCGTATACAAACAATCGAAAGACTGGTCGAATGATATATCCGGTGCGGACATCAAGGCTCGGATGCAAACGGGAGCAATCAATAAGGCTTCTGTCCAAACGGATCTGAGAGATAAATTATTCGATTGGATCGGTGATCAATTGTCTCCTCAGTTCGCTGGACTAGACGGACACTCTATTGGACTATTACTAAAACATCAAATAGATACAAGAGAAGCACATAAGGCAGCAAGAGAACAAAGATTACAGGATGCACAGCTAATCGGACAAGTTGCAGCAGCAGCGGCTCTTGCTTATTTTGCCGGGCCAGCAGGAGCAAAAGCAGCAGGAGAGTTATTTGCCGCTATAGGACTTGAGGGTACAGCAGTCGCAACATACGCTGCTGGGACGTATACTACAGCAGTAGCCGGAATGAATGTCTCTATAACGGGAGCTCAGATAATGGTAGCAGCAACGAGTGCAGTTGCTCAAGGTATATTAGGTTTCCAAACCGGTGGAGATAATGGAGCTGTAGCGGGTATATTAAATGCAGCGATTTCTGCCCTTACTGTAGGAACTAAAACTCCACTTACAGGCTATGTGAGTTGGACCAAACATCAGAATGCAAATCTATTAACCGGCCAACAAGAAGTAAAAGGAGGCTGGGGAGGCGGCGTAACGTATAATGGAGGCGTTGTAAAAGATTTAGCAGGAGTGATCGGAGCGAACAGTGGAGGGATCGGCTTATCTTTTAATCCAGGAAGTGGCTTATCAATCGATGCAAATGTCGGATTTAGCAATAATTTGGGCGTAGGCTTAAGTTATAATACTTCAGATGGAAATTACACTGCTAGCGGACAATATAATATAAAAGTTGCGGATAAACAAAGTCTGACCCTCAGCATGTCAGCGAGTAAGACAGGTCAAGCAAGTGCCGGAGTAGGATATAACTACGGTGGGCATGAAAACGTATCGCCACTCTTAAAGGGAACAGGCGGAAGTATCACCTTCTCTAACGACGGAAGCGTCGGAGTTTCAGGACAAATTATAGGAGCAACTATAGGCTCAATTGCATATAACACAGAAACTCGCCAATGGGGCAAATTAGCACTCAACCAAAACTTCCAATATGAATTCAACCAGGGTTGGGCAGCGGATAACGCGGCGAACAATGAACAAGAGTCAAGCCGCAAGATAGCAGAAGTAGAAGGTAGGACACTTGTCAAAGATGGAAAACTTTCCCAACAACAATATGATGATTTAATAGCCAAAGATCCGGGAGCACTCAGAGAGAAGTTCGCAGATTATAGCCATACAATCGGTAAAGATGACCTTGCAAAACTTGTCCAGACGATGGATGGAGTTGCGACGGAGATGGGCTATAAATTCAAAGCAACGAACGATTCCTCCGACGGAGCAGAAGGATTCTTTAAAAAGCTCGCAGGCTCGGTGAAACAATCGTTTGGAATAGCAGACGATGGAATTGCAGCAATAGACAAGGATGGGAATTTCAAATACTCAGTCTGCTTTGAAGGAGATACATTAATCTCCACAAGAGATGGGATGAAACGCATCTCCGAGATCAAGATCGGAGACTACGTAAAATCTTTAAACGAAGAGACTGGGGAAGTTACTTATAAGAAAGTATTACGCACTTACCAGAGAGAAGTATCTCAGGTTTACAAAGTTACATACGAAAACGGAACGAGTGTAACAGCTACAGGAGAACATCCGTTTAGAGTAATAAACGGTGAAGATAGAAGAGTTTCTTTCGAGAATAGCGACATAGATACAGGAAGGAACAGCTCTTGGGTGAAAGCGGGAAGCTTAACTACAAAAGATAGAAGTGTAACGCTTGCAAGCATCCAGAATGCGGAACGTAAAAACTCATCTAATAGACAATTTATGCAAGCTGGGATTTCACTGGCAGCGGTTGTAAATCGCTCTCAAGCTGCATGGGATGACGTAGAGAAAGGAACATTAGGAATCCGGAAAGTAGAAGTTATCGAGAAAAAAGAGAAAGTATATAACCTGGAAGTAGAAGAGAATCATACTTATTTTGTAAGTAAGGATGCTGTTTTAGTACATAACCAGTGCTTTAAGGATGCTCTTACCGGCCAATGGAACTTAGGGGATAAGGAAAGACTCTTTGTAAATACCGGAATTTGGGAAAATGGGACGAACGGAAAAGGTTTATCTTCCGGTTCAACACTGCCTGAGATACGTGTAGCTGCAAACCGTAATAAACCAACACCTGAACTGGATGGTTGGGCAAATGATACCTTAAAGAATGCGAACAACTCTAAATATATGAAGATCGTTTCGTCGCCAGAATATAAAGAGGCAGAAAACCAAAGAAATAATACAGTAACCAGACACGGAAACCTACTTCGTTGGAAAGAAGAAATGAAAGGGATCTTGAAGCTCGTAGAATTGGGTTCCAGACGCCCTCAATCGTTAGATGAAGCCAATGATTATATCACTCTAAAGAAATTCGCAGAGAAAGAGATCCGAGAAACAGATAAGAAGTTAATAGATGCTCGCAAACAATTTGATGAGGCGAATCGTAAAGTAGCAGAAAAAGCGAAAGAACTATCAGATAGAGAAGATAGAAGAATAGCTTCTGCTAATCCGATTGATAAACTTGCAGGGAAAGATATTAAGTTTAAGGATATCGGAGTTGCCAATATATTCGATGATCCAAATAAACAAGTCCCGAATACGAATGTAAAACTTAAGCCAGACGGAGCCGTTGAAGATAAGGCATTACAAGTTACTGCGAAAGGCAAACAAGTCGCTTCTAAGGAAGCAGATAAGATTCGCAAGGGTGAGGATGAATCTACACGGGAAATCGTTTTAAATAATAATCGTTATAAGCGAAGAATAGACGATAAGACCGGCGAAGCAGTATACGAGAGAGAATACGATAAGGGTGTTAAAGAAGAGATTCGAATAAATAATAAGAACCAAGTAGAGCAGAAGTTAAGTTGGAACTCTTTACTTGGGTATGGTCCTGAAGAGAGTAAGATAACTGTATTTGAGCCAAGTGGAAAAGTAGTAGATACTTCAGGAAAGGATAAAACCGAGAAAGTAGCGGCTGTCAAGAAAGCAGAAGAGAAACGACCTACTAAAGAGGAACTTGCAAGACTTAATGAGGAATTGAATTCAGATAAACACCTGAATGAAAACGAAAATAATGAAGTAGCTGATCTAAAAAGAAAGCTCCAAGTTGTTGCAGGTAAAGATAGACAGAAGATAACGGAAGAGATTCGTGAGAAGCGTATTCGGGCTTATGTAAGAGACAACAAGCTTGCAGAAGATCTTTCCGAGGTAAACCAAAAGGATCTGACAGATAATTTACGTAAAATTGCAAGTGGTGCAAAAGATTCTAATGAAGCTGGTGAGAAGGCCTCAAACCTATTGCAGGCAGCAGCAGGTGGTCCGACCGATGATAGCTTCCCGAACAGAGGAAATCTCAGCAAAGAGATAAGCCGAACTTGGAAAAAGACAAAGAATCAGATCAGAACTGCTTTGGATGAAAGAAGAGTTCGCGAACAGAAGGAGAATACCAAATTCGAATTTGATGAGAAAGGCAATTTCCGGATAGTAACACCGAAGCAAGAGCCAGAATACATCGGATTTGATTCCGTATCTGAGATACTGGATTATAACAAGTCGAACCAGAGCCATACAAAATATACGGATATGAGTAGTGGTAAGGGAGGAGTAGCGGAGCAACTCCATGATGATGTAGATCTATTCAGATTCAATAAGGAAACGAAGTATTATTATCAAGAAGAGTTAGATGCTGCCACTCAGAATAAAGATACTCTTACAAAGTCGATTAATGCAGTAGAAACTGCTAATAAGGGTTTGAAAACGGATATATCCAAGCTTAAGGAACAGATATCGTCACTGAAGAGAGATAAGAAATCAGATCCGAATGAGCTTTCACAAAAGCAATCTACTTTAAAAATTAAAGAGGGTATCTTGAAACAGAATCAAGATTCCGTCTCTAATGCACAAAAAGAACTAGACAAGACTAAGAAGTTAGTGAATTACTTCGAAGGCAAAAAGGCGATATTTGAAGAATCGAAAGATTGGTTGATGTCTGACGATAAGAATGTCCAGCAAGTGACAGCAGGAGTCACCAGCGGAATTTGCTATGGTCTCGCGGATTACAAGCTTTTACAGTCAAACGGGTTGGTAAAAGAATCATTCGGTGAATGGTATAGAGATCAGGTAAGAAAAGGAAACCTGAAAAAAGGTGGAACTCAGGCTGGGGGTTATGGGGTATTCGTGGGAGCCCAGGAAGATGGTGATGATGGATTGTTTGGTGGATATGAATCAGTGCGGATTCCGGACGAAGGTAAAGATGCTGATCTTACCGGAGAGCTGAAACGATCTATGGATTATGATAAGGTGATAGATCGTTTGAAAGCCGAAGGAGTTAAATCGTTTAAGGTTTGGATTGATAAGACTGATTATCAGGGCTACGGTACTGACCTAAATACAGACAGAACTGGCCAACATTATTTTGTGGTTGCCTGGAGTGATAAAGATAATGATTTTATCATGATGGATCACAATAGCAACGATACTTATCACAATAAGATCTTAGATCCAGACAAATTTAAATTAATTCGTCGAATCACGTATATAAAACCAAATCAAAGTAAAGGGAAAAAATGAGAAAGATCATTTATTGTGTTCTACTATTAACACTTTTAGCATCATGTAAAGAATGTGGAAAGGAAAAGGAGCCCGAAGTATCCTTTGATATTGAAGGAGTATATGGAGTTTACAATGCGAATATGGCTGGGCAAGTGTTCACGGCAGAATCTCCCGCTTCTTATGATGCAGTCTGTATCGAAATTCAAAAGCCAGATACATTGATCGTTCGGTTTCTCGATTTAACAAAGATAACCGATGTATCTTTGCAATGGAGTAAGGTCGAGGAGGGTAAATATAAAATTAACACTAAGGGGCAAAATGCTTATTTCTATGATTACATCATAAGAAAACATGCACCTGAGCTTACATTGATGTTAAGTTATAAAGTAAATAAGCCAGACAGAAAAGATACTGAAAACTATACAACAATGACAAAACTTTTTAATCATCCAACATTAGACTCCTGTGCCGATTCTATGAGAGAAGAACTCCAGCGTCCTTCGGACCCAGGCCCAGAGAACAACTGGGGACAGGGTAAGTAAAGAGCTTGCAACAGGAAATTTGATCAGAAACCCAGCTTTGGCTGGGTTTTTTCGTTTTAGGCAAGGTTCAGATTTACAACGCGACAGTGATCGCAGCGTAAATCCTGCGATGCACCGTCGTAAAGAATGAAGGTTGTAAATAAGAAAACCGTAATGGTGCTTCGCTGATTGAAGCGTAGAGCGCGGTCCTGACAAAGTCAGGAGTCGCCCAAACTAACATTAAACGACTCCTCGGAAGGAGCAGAAGGATTCTTTAAAAAGCTCGCAGGATCAGTTAAACAGTCGTTTGGGATAGCAGACGATGGAATTGCAGCAATAGACAAGGATGGGAATTTCAAATACTCGGTCTGCTTTGAGGGAGATACATTAATCTCCACAAAAGATGGGATGAAACGCATCTCAGAGATTAAAATCGGAGATTATGTAAAGTCTCTAAATGAAGAGACTGGGGAAGTTACTTATAAGAAAGTATTACGCACTTACCAGAGAGAAGTATCACAAGTCTACAAAGTCACATATGAGAACGGGACAAGTGTAACAGCTACAGGAGAACATCCGTTTAGAGTAACAAACGGAAAAGATAGAAGAGTTTCTTTCGAGAATAACAACGCAGATACAGGAAGGAACAGCTCTTGGGTGAAAGCGGGAAGCTTAACTACAAAAGACAGAAGTATAACACTCGCAAGTATCCAGAATGCAGAGATCCGTAAGATCATAGATAGACAGTTTGCTAAGGCAAGCATCTCACTTGCAGCGGTGATGAATCGTGCTCAAGTAGCTTGGGATGGCGAAGAGAAAGGAACATTAGGAATCCAGAAAGTAGAGGTTATCGAGAAGAAAGAGAAAGTATATAACCTTGAGGTGGAAGAGAATCATACTTATTTTGTAAGTAAGGATGCTGTTTTAGTACATAATCAGTGCTTTGAGTCAATCGGAGGACAAAGCTTTATTACTTTAACTAAAAGTCAGGCCGAGTTCCTGAGAAATGGCGGAGTGTTCTTAGAAGGCTCTAATAAGGGAGCGGGTGCATCTTTTACAGGAGAAGGCATTACAGTTAGAGCAAGTCGTGAGCAAGCCAAACCTGAGTTAGACGGGTGGGCTGACAAAGTGCTTAGTGATCCAAAAAATACTCAATCCATGAAGATCTTGTCTTCTCTTGAATATAGGCAAGCGGAGACCAATAGAAACAATGCGATCGTAGGTCATGGAAATCTACTTCGCTGGAAAGAAGAGATGAAAGGAATCTTGAAACTTGTGGAAGTAGGTTCGAGAAGACCATTGTCTCTGGATGAGGCCAACGGGTTAATAGTTCTCAAGAAGTTTGCAGAGAAAGAGCTTCAGGACGTAGATAGGAAAATTTTATCAGCGAGAAAACAAGCTGATGATGCGAATCGTAAACTTGCCGAAAAGACCAAGGAACTAATTGATCGGGAACAGAAAAAGACACCAATTGTGGATCCTGTAGAAAAGTTGGCAGGTGCGGATCTCAGACGTGTAAGCTCCCCAGATTTATTTGGTAGTCCATCTAAAACGTTAGAAAGGAAGCAAGCTGAGGTAAATGAAGAAGTAAGAAAGGCTACCAAGAGAGATATTTCTGAAAAACAGAACGAATCATATCAGAAGATTGTAAAAGAAGCATTTCCGACGAAGGAAGGAAGGCCAGGTGGAGAAGAATTAAATCGCAAATTGGAATTAACTCAGGAGAAACTATCTCAAAAGAACAAAAATCTTATCGATGAATGGAAGAAGTCTATCGAAGATATCAAGAAAGAAGAGATCTCAAAACTAAATGAAGAAAGAAATAACCATTTAAAGAAAGATCCAGAAAAGATCTACGAACCATCTGATGAGAGAAAGAAGAGTTTAAAAACGGCGCAGGCTAAAGTAGCTTACTTGGAAGAAGCTATTAATGGTTTGGTTAATGAAAAAGTCTTACCATTCCCGAAAGAGAAATACGATAAAGCGTTCGAGCTATCACAAAAGGGTAAGCTGACTACAGCGGAAAAGAACGAATTAGACGGGCTTAAAAAAGAATATGAAACTCATCAAAGCCAAGCCGCCTCTCGCTTGAAAGACGAAGAAAATATCCAAACAACGCTCAACAATATGTTGAATAGGGATAGAGGAGAGTTAGCGGATTCGAGAAATAGCAAGGCTCAAAAGCTAGAAGATTTGGAGAGAAAGCTTGCTCAGATGGATGATGATAAGGATCTCAAGCAATCCCAGGACTTAAAGAAAGAGATCGCGAAGTTGAGTAAAGAACTGGATAAAATAGATAAAGATATACTTACAGGTGCACCTGTTCAGAAGCCAACCGATACATTGGAAGTCTACCTTGTCCGAGAAAAGGATGATTATCGAAAGCTACCACAAGCGATAGAGAAGATCGTCGACTCTTTGGAGAAACAGAAGGTAAGATATAAGGCCGAAGGTAATACGGCGAAAGCGGAAGCATTAAAACAAAAAATCCAAGATTTTAAAGATCGCTCTGAAGAAGCCAAAAAGTTCGCTAAAGATGATGTCCTGACTGCAATGCTTCGCAAAGGCGGTAAAGAGAGAGAAGAAGCAATTGCTCAGATGAAAGAATTTCTGACTCATGAGGGAGCAACGAGAAAGTTAACTATTACTGAAACTGTGAAAAATCCAGTAGGGGATAACCCGGATGCGGAAAGTGTGTTTATGACTTCCAACTTTGGACGCGGAGGCTATGGATATACTGAAGTAGCTCATGCTGCAAAGGAAAGCCATGATCATATTGGAGCTGACTATGCAGGAGAACAAGGAGATCGGTTGAATGCTGTGATTGAGGGAACGGTCATTCAAGAACCAGGTAAAGGTCTCTCTATCACTGTAAACAAAGAACTTCCCAAATACATGGTAGAAAAAGGGATCAGTTACCAAGAAGCTCAATACGATTCTAAAGGTGCACGAACACAAAAAGCGGGTTACCATGACAGGAATGGGAATTCATATTCAAAAGAAGATCTGTATAAAATGGACTCGGAGTACAGAACTGGGCTAAGTAAAACTGAATTAAAGAATATTAAACCGTTTGCACACGCTAAGACAATCGGAGTAGTTTCTAAAAACGGAAAGCTATTGAAACTTGCTAGTGCGACGAGTTATGTGCCGTTATCAACAGAAGAGATGGCTATAGTTCCTAAAGAGATCCAAGAAAAGCCAGAGCTTGTGGATATTACTAAGGCAGGTTCCGGAAATAGCTTGGTAACAGAATCGACGTTAGTTGGAGAGTTTGCTGGAACGTATCGGATTGACTACAAGCATATGGATAGAGCCCCTATGGACGCAAATGGAAACCCTATAAAAAATGGGGATCCGATTAAGCCGGGAGGTAAAATTGGAGTGATGGGGAGTACCGGAAGAGCAACAGGAATCCACGATCACATAACCGTAATTTCGTATGGCTCTGAACCGCCCAAGGGTGTTAATAAAGTCTTTTATACTCCTGTTAAAGATAAGAATAATATAATCATTCATTACTTGATAAATCCATTGTATTTCCAAAAAGTGATGGCTCCTTCCGGAGCAAGGTGAGAGATTTGTTTTTATGAAATTCGCTTTGAAACATTTTTTTTTAATTTTTCCTCTGCTTTTACTCGGCGCAATTTCTTGCAAAAAAGAAATTACGTTTTCAGAAGGAATCGTGTATCTGCCAGGTAATGAAAAAGTAGAAAAGCAATTTAAAGCAATTGGTGTAGACCCTAAGAAAGTAGCGAGCGAGCAACTTCTCAAGAGTATTCTGGAATTGAAAAACGAAGGAATAAATGAGAAAGATGGGAGCATCCTTGTTTATCTCAGTAGTATAGATCTTGGTAAAGCCATGCAAGCGCAGTATAAATTTTCAGATAAATATGATGCTTTGCATGCTTGGGTAGCGAGTTTCAAAACAGCCAAGACGTGGTGTGATTATCACTTACTTTTTAAAGATAAAATCGTATCGTTTGAGATCGAGCCTATTCAGGCGTATAAAGATAATGTTTTCCCAGATGGTTCATTCGATAAGGTTCTGAAATATAATGTATATCTCAGAAAACAAGGAGAAATGGGAAAACTTACTTCAGAGACCGCTTATACATTAGTATTTACAGGCGAATTATATAAGGATGGGGATTGGAGTCGTTTTTCCATAAGTTCTTTTGAGGACCATGGGGTTCACAAATGCCCGATTCGTGAGGTAGACCCGGAAACAGAGCATGAGATCGAACAGATCAAACAGCGAACGAAAGAGTTAGAAGCAGAAGGCAAGTTATGACGAAAGTAGAAACCCAGCCTCGGCTGGGTTTTCTCGTAAAAGGGTTCTGTGCACCGGCGGTGCGAAGAGGAGTAAAAAGAGTTCTTCGAAAACAATTTTCTAAGTGAGAGGGATTGGGCTTAGAGAAGAAACAAAACCCTCCGTGTCTTAGCGGCTCTGTGTGAGAAAAGAACAGTGAGAAGCTAAGAAAAATCTGAGGACATTGATTAACAACGCGACAGGGATCGCAGCGGAAATCCGGCGATGCACCGTCGTAAAGAATGAAGGTTGTAAATAAGAAAACCGTAATGGTGCTTCGCTGATTGAAGCGTAGAGCGCGGTCCTGACAAAGTCAGGAGTCGCCTAAACTAACATTAAACGACTCACCGGGATGAATGAGTGGATTCTTTGAGGACTTGCAATATCAATTTCGTTTAACACTTTAATTTAACAGCGGAAAGCGATTCTAAATCCACGACTTATAGTATGAATCCACACAAGCTTGACTGTGGAAAATGCAACTGATGAAGAACAAGAAACAACTTTATCAATAATTGTTTTCTTACGAGACTTTATATATCCAATTTAGGGTATAAGATATTTCCATTTACTATTCAATCTTACATTCAGATTTTTTTTGTTCTTACTTTAAAATTCTATTGCTCTTATTGCTATGCACCTTGATCTTTTCCTGTTCTGAGTGGTGCTATGCGTAAATCAATACAAAGCTATAAATATATCCTCATTATACTGTTCTTACCGTTAGGGTTTGATCGTACATTTCCTGATCCCGTTTCCGTTCCGACTTTAAATGCTCCAAATTTTAGTTCGAGTTCTATGGACCAAACCTTCGTTTTGGCCGACAGGATGCAATCCGTTGGTAATTGGGATGCTTTTGTTTTTCAAAGTTTAGGAGTTTTACAATCTCAATGGGAGATCCAGTTACAAATGCAGATCTCTCAAATTGTAAATTCTATTGATACGAGCGATCATTATGCAAGTGTTGCGGATTACCAAAGTTATGTGTATGACACTTTACAAAGCCAAGCGAACGAACTTCTTTTGCAATGGCAACAAGATGCTGAATTAGAGATTACTCAAGAGAGAAGTCAATATCTTAGCGATGTATTCGGTGCAAACAGCGCATCTACTCAAGCTGCTATGGATTCGTTTTCTAACCAATGGGATCAATTTATTAACGGACAAAATTTAAACTTAAATTTGAACGATCCGAATCAACAGGCAATATTAAACGGCGCTCAGCAGAATTTGGAAAACATGGAAGCGCAATGGTGGAACCAATTCAATTATAATATCCAAAATGGTCTTTGGACTTATCAGCAAGCCCTTCAGAATCTAACTCAAAGCTATCAGAATGTTCTAAACCAAATCAACGAAACCGAAAGGCAGTACCAAGCATATTTGGCTATGTTAGAGCAGACTGAGGCAAATGTAAAGGATCAGATCCAAGCGGGCTTGGACGGTTATCAGGCATATCTTAATGGAAATGATCTTTTTTGGAATTCTATCAATGTTTTATACGATAATAATACGAATTCTTATTTAATAGCAAGCTGTGCTTCGGGACATGTTTGTAATACTTACGAATACGATAAGTCTAGTGGTCAGTTTTTTAATCAAGGTAGCTGCCCTTTAGGGCAATCTTGCGTAAGCATTCTGTACGATACTACGGACAAAAAATATTTGGAAGTGAGTTGCCCGAGTGGACATACCTGTGACGGAGAGGAGAAGGAAAATATCTCTATTCGCACCGGTTTAAATGCCGATGGAAAAGCTTTTCAATCCGCTATCAATAACGTTATGAATGCATTGCAGGCAGGTTACGATATGCCTGCGATCTTCGATTCCACGAGCGGGACTATGCTTCATTACAACCTTGCTTGTTTGAACGGAGATACGTGCGTCAAAGGATATTTTGATAGCAGTACAGGTAGTTTTACCACCGGGACCTGTACTACTTCTACTTGTCATAGTGCAGTGGTGAATACCAGCGGGAATTCTCTGACGGGAACTTATTTAGCAACGACCTGTCCCGCGGGAGATACCTCCTGTGTGGTTTGTACCAGCGGCCATTCTTGCAAGGTTCAGTCTATGGATGCTACTTTACTTTATGCATCCGGACAGATGATGAATTTTTTAAATAACGAACTTTCGAGCACTCAAGCTGCCCTCTCTAATATGATCAACGGAGTAACAGGGCCTGAAACTATTCATGTAGGGGAAAGTGAATATTCCTTTAAGTGTTTATCCAGTGGGTTTTGCGGCTATTTACCTGTTCCTACAAGTTCCTCTTCTCTCAGCTTAAGTATGGGGGAGTATTTAAACCCTACTGATGTGTCCGGCCTCGCTGGTCTCGCTAAAATGATTGCAGATTATATTGATCATCAAATTACCCAAACCGATTTGATCAACTGGATCATGGCTGCTTACTCGGATAATCTGCTGAACGGAACTGATGATGGAGGATTCTTTTCGTTATTAGGCCTTAGTCCTGGAACAACGATTACCGGTATCGTTAATGCGGATCTAATGGCCTATAATGACGAGAATTATACTTTTGATTTATGGGAAGCGGATTACTCACATCCATATTGCAAATACTGGGGTGGATGTGCTGCTTTATGGGGGACAAATGAAAGTTACTCACAAACTGGAGGTGCTTTCGTAGACTTCCAAATGGATACGGTACTTTGGTGGGGACTATTCCCTGCGGGAATCCTTCCTGCTTCCCAGCTGCATGACTCCATTTGGGTGAATTTGAGTGTAACAACCCAGGACAATAATTCCGTCGCAAACGTAACAACTTACGAAGATCTTGTTACCCAACTACAAGGGTTTCAGTATAATTGGGCTCAAAATGTGCTACCTTCTATCATCAACTGGACTGCACAAGTGGCTACGTACGAAGGTCAGTATGATGCTTGGCAAATCGAAAGAGCAGAAGCGATTGCGGAGGCTCAAGAAACATATAACCAAGGGGTAACCGATTTACAGGACCAGGAAAGTGATTGGATGGCAGCTATGCTCTCTCTCCAAGAGCAAGCGGAGAAGGCCTTTGATGCCGCAGCAAATTCTTTAAGAGATGCCAAAGGCCAGAGTAATTACGATTCTTTATACCAAGAAATATTAGGAAAACTGGATTTTAATAAAGGTATCCCGAATGCTAATGCGACTGCCTCGGCAGATTTAAGCTCCTATACCGATATTTTATCTGGCTTAAAAGGTAATATCTCTCAAGCGAATACTCGTATCCCTGATACTAGTTTACTTAGCAATTTTGCTGAAAATTTCAATAATCTCATTACAGGATCTTCTAACCTAACTCTTTTATCCGCTACGAATAATAGTGTAGTAAACAGTAGCATGAGTTTCATGCAGGGAATAGCGGATTCGATGAAGAAGGAGCTTACCTTCAGGCAAAACGCATTCGGTAAATTATTACAAGATAAGAATATAGATATCGTAGAAGAAGGAAACGAAAGCTACGTCCTTCAGAACGGGCAAAAGATTGCAGTATTAAACGAGGATGGTACTCAAAAGAAAGACGAAGACGGAAAAACAATCTACAAAACCCTTTCCGATTGGTTGAAAGATACCTGCGGAGATGATTTAAGTAATGCTGCTTGCTCAAGTTATGTAGAGAAGAAATATAGTGATGTTGTTCTGAATTCGGACGGCACTATTTCCGCAAAGATGAAGGCTTATACCGGGGGAGCCTATCTCAGAGAAGGTGGAGATGGTACTAATTATGACGATTATGTTTATGATTCTGTAAACAAATCTATTACCATCCATGCTCCTAAGAAAACATTACTTGGCCGAGGTTTGTCCAGTCTTGGAAATATATTCGATGCAGGCAATAACGGGATCGGAGAATACGTAAGCCAAAGTTTCGCAAATCTAAACAATTACTTCTCCGACTCTAAATCAAGCGCCTTTCTATTTTCGGAAGTAACCGCTCTGGGTGCTAATAACAGCTATTATTCGAATATCGCGTCACGAGAAATTTCTCACCAGATCAAAACTCTGAACTTCGTCTTGGACTATATCAAGGTTGTTTTCCTAGGCGGCGCAACTAACGTTGAGTGGTTCCATTCTCAGCTCCAACAAGGTGTGCAGGATATTTATGCGTCTATACTAGTAAAAACTTTGGACTTGGATCCCCAGACAGCGGCCTTTATTTCCGGAATGCAATATACCCAATACTCGGCTCATCAAGCGGAAAAGGAAATGAATCGCCAATACGGAGGTCTCGGATGGGGAATCCATCAGGCAGAAGGGATTCTTGATGATATGGGCTTCGGTGGATTGACTTCGTTCTATCCTCCAATTATGTACGATCAGATAAAAAATGCGGATAATCTGAGAGCGATCGATGCTTGGGAGAATTTCAAGTATAATATAGCCAGTTTTGCCATAATGAAGTACGGGCAAGAACATGGTTGGTCGGATGAGCATATTGGTTTAGCAACTCAACTTGTGACCGATTACATGAAAATGAAAGACGCAAAAGATGCATTCGGAATGAATGGCTCCGCGTTTTCTTTAAAATCGATTGCAGGACAATTGAAAGCATTAACGGTCGCTATAACAAGCCCTATGGCAGAAGTGATGGGCGCTATCTATAAAGGATACGCGCATGCTGCAGGTGACTTAGGATTGATAAGTGAGAGAGAAGAAAAAGAATTCAATAAAGATCTAAGATACACAATTAATCAATTCAAGTATAAAGACGAAAAAGAAGCTCTTCGGCAATGGAAAACTGATCAGCCACTTATCGCCAGTGAAATGGTGCGAGAGATCGGAAGACAACAGGGTTGGGACGAAGCAACCATCAATACCTGGTCCGAACAAGCTGCAAATTATATTATCAGAAAACAAGCAGAGAACGATCTAGAAAAGAGAAATCTTTTAAGATATGCAACGTTAGGACCCGCTGCCTGGGTAGATGATCAGGCTTTCGGAGGCGGATTAACTACTTTATCAGCCAAATTCCTCCGCGGAATGGTCACCACATTTACTGATATATATAGCTCTTTGGGAATCATTGGCGAAGATTTGAGGGACGATATTTATAAGCAGTCCAAATTCGCTATGAATAAGTTCACTGGAGCGGATTTAAAAGCATCCATGCATTACGGCGAAGTTAATGAAGCCATGGTGATGGAGGATGTCCGGAAACAAATATTCGCAAATATTGGAGATTTTCTTGCCCCTAATTTCCCAGGTTTAGATGGGGAAACAATTGGTTTATTATTAAAACATTATGTAGATGAGCGTGAGGCAAAGAAGGCGGCTAAAGAGCAGAAACTAAAGGATGCACAGTTAGTCGTTCAAGTCGCTGCTGCCGCAGCAATGACATATTTTAGCGCTGGAGCTGCAGGTGCGCAAGCAAGTAGCTGGCTCTCCAGTGTTCTTATTCAAACAGGGACAACTGCAGCAGGTGTTGCTCAAGGGATTACTGGGGGACAATTAATAGCGGGGATAACTTCTGCGGTTGCACAAGCTTATATAGGCGGAAAATTAGATGGAACAAACGGAGCGATATCTGGTTTTGTGAACGGGCTTATATCTTTAGCCACCGTAGGATTTAATACACCAGTGACGGGTTATGTAAGCTGGACAGAACATAAAAATGCTAATATTCTTACCGGACAGAGAGAAGTAAAAGGTGGTTGGGGAGGAGGAATCTCATACAATGCCGCGGACCTTGATATTTCGGTACTGAAAAATTTATCTAGTGCATCCGGTGGTCTTTCTTTTGCCCCCGGAAGCGGTCTTGGGGTCAATTTTAATCTCGGTTTTGAAGGTGATCTCGGACTGGGATTGGATTATAATCTATCAACCGGCAATTATACTGCCAGCGGAAGTTATAGCCATAAATTACCGGGTGGAAATAATCTAAGTTACAGTATTTCCGCTAGTAAAACTGGCCAAGCAAGCCTAGGTGTCGGCTATAGTTATGGTGGAGACAAACTGCCCTCCATCCTTAAGGGACCCGGGGCTAATTTATCTTTTTCTAATGATGGCATTTTTAGTTTGAGTGCCAGTGTTTTAGGAGGGACGATCGGTTCGGTCAATTATGATTCGAATACTGGCTCCTTTGGTAAATTTGCAGGAAATCATAATTTCCAAAATCAGTTTAACCAAAGTATAGCTTCGCAAAACGCACAAGATAATGCGAATGAGACCGGTCGAAAAATAGCCGAACTTGAAGGAAGGGCATTGGTCGCTAAAGGTAAATTGTCCGAAGCAGAGCTTCAGAATTTGTTGGAGAAAGATCCAAATGCATTGAGAGCAAAATTTGATGAGTATTTTCATAGTTCAAACGAGGCACAACAGAAAGAACTTACGGCTGCTATGAAGCAGGTCGCAGATGAGATGATTAAGGAAAAGAAGCTCGCAAGTTTTGAAACTACTAAAGATTCTCCAGAAGGAGTTGAAGGATTCCTGAAAAGGCTTGCAGGTGGAATTAAACAATCTTTCGGGATCTCAGACGATGGAATTGCGTCGATAGATTCCAAAGGCAATTTTAGATTTTCGACTTGTTTTGTTGCCGGAACCGAAATTACCAAGTTGCGAAAAGAATATAAGGGATTCGTAAACTCTCTCGAAAGACATCCTGAATGGGAAGAGACAGTTCCTATAGAGCAAATTCATGCTGGCGATGTTGTATTAGCAAAAAATGATGAGACAGGTGAGCTTGGCTATAAGCGGGTTTTACAAAGTATTATAAAAGAAACCGATTCGGTCCATTGGATCTCTTTTTCGGATGATTCAAATCTGGGAACGACTAAAGAACATCCTTTTAGAAGGCAAAAAACTGAATACAAAGGACAAAATTTTAATATTACGAATTCTGAATGGGTGGATGCGAAAGACCTAAATATAGGCGATATTGTATTCACCGCTGATGGTAACACCCTAGAGGTCTCTGATTTACAAATAGAAAAACAAATCACTACCGTTTACAATTTCGAAGTAGAAGATTTTCATTCATACTTCGTGGGCGATTCCGGGATTTGGGTGCATAACCACGAAGGATGTTTTCCGAATAAACCAGGCATGGGTATCTACGGCCCTATAACAAAAAGTCATTTTCTTCTAGATAGTATCTCGAAAAATTCCGGAAACCCAAACACCAATTCTCTGAAGGAATTTAGCATTGATAAAGTGATTGGGGATACTTCTCTTCCTACTCCGACATTCACACCTCCGAATTATGCGAGGGCGAAGAAAGACATGGATGATGCAGTAAAAGAGGGAGACCAGCTTCGTCGACGAAGGGATGCATTGCAGGCAGCTAAGGATAATTTTGGGAAAGATAAACCAAAGAATATGACCCCAGAGCAGCGGGATGTTACCTCTAGGATTGAAAAAACTTTCGGTGATGAAATTGAGAAAATAAATAAACTTTTAGAAGAAAATACAAATAAAAAGATTTCTGCCCTTGGGAATATGAAGAAGTCAAATGACGATAACCAAAGAAAGAGCAATCCGGATCAGGGAAAACCTAATCCGGATGGATTTGATCCCACTACATCTGCTTTGGATTTCGCTTTTAAAACTGGAAAGGATCCTGTCGGTTATGCGCAACGGGCGCAAGAGATTGCAAAGCATGAGCAGCTCATAAAAAAAGATGAAAGAGGAGCTCAGTCGGCAAAGCAAGATGAAGGAATTAGAGAGAAGATTGAAAACTTCCTTAAAGGGGAGGAAGTTGGACAGGCTAAACCAAGCTCGGGCGATGCAGAGCCTACAGGTTTTTCTCAGGTATTTGATTATCTAAAACAACTTGGAAAACAAGAAACTTCGAATAAAGAGCATTATCAAAAGCGTATTGGGGAGTTTAAACAACAAGATGACCAAATATTCGGCCTTTACGGAAATTATCCAATTGGCAAACAACTGGCTGAGAAAGTCGAATATGAGGGAAATAACCTTGCTCCAGAAGAAAGGAAACAAATTCTTAAATCTAATGAATCTTTGAATGCAGAAAAGGAAAGTGAAATTCGCAAATTAGATGAAGAGAGAAAGAAACATTTACAAGAAAATCCTCAAGCGAGTCACGCACTTCCTGAATGGTTCAAGAAGAAAATAAAAGAGATATATTCTAAAAGTAAACTCCTGCATGATTATGTAAATTTGAGAAGAAAAGGAATTCCTGAGGGAGTTATTAAAAGATACTTTTACTTGCTTTTAAAGGCAGACCGGAATCCGGCAGAAGTCAAAGAGCTTAGAGAAATAGTGGCTTCTATTGCAAATACTGCAAATGAAATTGCACCCGGATATAAAGACGTTCGGACGATGAAGAGAGCTGACAATAATTACAGGAATACACCTCGGAAAGAAGTAGCAAAACAGATAAAAGATAAACGGAAAAAGTTGGACTCACTCGAGGAAGAATTGTCCAAGGTAAATCCGGTTAATGAAGGAGAAAAATACTCTCAGCTTCAGGATCAGGCGGATCAATTACGTGAAGAAATATATGCAGATTATCAGGATTTTTTCACTCATAAGCCAAGTTTAGAAAGCGAAAAACCACCCACGGAAGAAGATTTAAAATCATTGGCGGAGCGTGCGGTAAAGGTCAATGACAGTTATGAATCTGAACCACCTTTGTTAAAACAGATGAAAGAGGACCTGGAGAAAGACAAACGTAAATATAACAAATCGGGGAATAAGGCAAAAGAAGCAGAAGTTGATGAACTACTTAGGCAATGTAAAAATCGATCGCAAACTTCAGAGGAGTATACTATTAAAAGTCAATTGATCGAAGATCTCCGACCAGGAGAAGAAAAAGGAGGGCAAAAATATCAGGATGCCCTTAAGCTTTACAAAGAGTATTTTACACCTTTTGGTAAGAAAGAATTTAAAATTACAGAAAATTCGAAAAATCATCTGGGGGACAATATTAATAGTAACTCAACCTCGAATAGTTCACGTTTCGGTGATGAAGGTCGTTCATTTGAGCTAGTTCCGGAGGCTAAGAACTTCTTCGATTACTTAATTTTTAGTGCGGCATCACATGTTGGAAATGACTACCTTGCGTCAAAAGGACAACAAACCAATTCGTCCTATCCTGGACAAGTTCTTGGTATAGTCGATACCGGTCATTCCATCACACTTAATAAACAGGTTCCTAAGCTGCTCGCTGATCAAGGGGTAGTTTATAAAGATGTGGAGTATGATAAGACTGGAAACAGGATTCAAAACCCAGGGTACTATAATAAGGACACTGGAGAATCTTATTCCTCGGACAAATTGGAAAAAATGTATCAAGATGAAAGAAGTAAAGACCCTAAATCAAAAGAGCCTGAGAAATTTTCCCCAGCACCAAAGGCGGTAGGCGTTCTTGCTGTTAAAGGAAAGGATAATGTATATCGATTTAAACTAGCGGGTGGTGGCTTTTTGACCTCTGATCAATTGCTGGAACTCCCAGATAGTGTACGCTCTAATCCTGAGAAGTTTACTAAGCAGGGTGGTAATAGTGTTTCTATTCTAAGTCAAATAACAGAAGGAGACTTTATAGGGTCATATGAAGTCAGATATTTGCATTTAGATAAAGCTCCAATGAAGGCAGACGGAACACCCTTAAAAAAAGATGATCCTGTCAAAGCGGGAGATAAGATTGGGGTAGCAGGTAGTACAGGCTTTTCAAAGGGAAACCATTTGCATACAACCGTGATTTTTCAAGGTTCTGGTCGACCTAATATCGATAGAGCCTTTTATCAACCAATGCGCGATGACAGTGGAAACGTTACCGGCTATGCAATTCATTCGGATTATTTTAGGAACAAGATGGCTACTGACCCTAAAACTAAGTTTAAACATGAACCGCAACAAATTAAGAAATACCCAAGTCACTAATTGCTTGATATTGTTTTAAGACCGGCCCATACTTTGGGCCAGTAGCCAGATCATGGAAATCGTAAAAGGAAAACAAGCCACCATTCTTTTTGATGGCAAGAAATGTATTCATTCTCGCAATTGTGTGTTAAGTAGACCTGATGTATTTGTCCCGAATGTAGAAGGAGAATGGATCTATCCTGATAAAGCAAGTGTAGAAGAGATCAGATCTTTAGCTTTGAATTGTCCATCGGGTGCGATCCGTTTTGAATCGAATGATCCTTCTTTTAAAGAAACTGCTCCTCCAATCAATGTTTTGCGAGTAAGAGAGAATGGGCCTCTTGCCATCCATGCAGATCTTGAGTTGGAAGGAGTAGAAAAACAATATAGGCTTACGCTTTGTAGATGTGGAGCTTCTACTCAAAAACCTTTTTGTGATGCGACTCATGTAAGTATTGGATTTACCGCAACTGGAGAACCTCCGATCCAAGAATCTGAAACCTTGCCTGTTCGAAATGGAATTCTAAAAATTGATCCTACTAAAAACGGTCCTTTGAAGGTGAGTGGAAATCTGGAAATTTGTTCCGGGACTGGAAAAGTAACAAATAGGACCACCGAAACTTACCTATGTCGTTGCGGTGGTTCTTCCAATAAACCTTATTGTGATGGGACTCATCGTAAGATCAAATTTAAGTCCGAGTAATTTACTCTGCGAATCTATCGTTTTTCTTTTTACCAATTTAAAACTTTGTGTTCTCCGTGAACTCCGTGCGAAACTTAAAAGTTTTGCCACTCGGTCAGAGTCCGGATCTTCTTGCGTATTCTGCCCGCTGTAGGATACCCTTTACATTCTTCCGCGCAGTATAAAAGAACACTTTGGGAAAGTCTGACTGATTCTATCATATCTTCTCCTTTGGATAAGAAAAATGTTAGAATTCCAACAAGTAGATCACCTGTACCCATGACGGCAAGTTTAGGTTCTTGGAATTCCCAGAAGTATGAATTTCCTTCGGGTGTAAATAGAATTGAAACGGGCCCTTTTAAGAGTAAGTATGTTCCCTTTTCTTTTGCCCAAATATTTGCATCTTCTAATGCAGAATATTGACTTTGGACCTTTTTACCAGTGATGGAAGACCATTCCCCTAAATGGGGAGTGAGTATCGTACGCGGACCTAGATGTTTATCATCCAAATATTTTAATGCGCCCGCATCAAAAATCAGAGTTGTTTCTTTAGAAAAGGAAAAGTGAGGAAGATCGGAAGGAGTAAGCCCAGGCCCGACACAGACAACTCTTGCCTTCTTCAGAAAAGGAAAATCAGTGGATTTTTTAGAAGTTTCCAATTCGGAAATCATGAAAGAAGGATCTTTTTTCAAAACCTTTATGAGAGTATTTGCGGAAGGAGTGAGTATTTGGGAAATTCCTCCACCTAATTCTTGGAATGCAAGTGCAGAAGATAGGATTGCCCCCGACATTCCTTCTGATCCACCTATGAATACTGCAGAGCCGTTCTTGTATTTATGGGAATCTTTTTCTCTGGCAAGTTTAGAAACTAGTTCTTCTTTGTTTGCTCTGGGTAATAGATATTTGGAAGTTTTGAATTCTTGTCGGAGGAATCCGATTGGATGAAATGATTTTCTGTCCTTAGATAAAGGATAGAATACATTTTTGATCTTAGGAGATCCGATATCCGCTAGAATATCTGCTGTAAATGGGATTTTTTCGTCAGGAGAATATCCGGAAACCGCATCTACGCTTAAAATGAGCAAAGAATCCTTTAATCTTTCTTTCGCAGAACGTATTTCTGCAATGGCTTTTGAAATTTCTCCTGATAATGGGCTCTTGAACCCTGTCCCTAAAAGGGAATCTACTATTACTTCTCGCGGATTTACAAGATCAGACTTAAATTTTTCCAAAGGAAAATTTGGGAGCTTAAGTTCTTCCGTTAGATTTTTATAATATTTTGTTTCTTCGGAGAGGTTTCCTTCTTTGGAGTAAATCTCCACGAGTATACCTTCTGCCCTTAAAAATTGGGCTAAAGCATATCCGTCTCCTCCGTTATTCCCGGAACCGCATAGTATGATGACCTTTTTTGCGGCTCTAAAAACTTCTTCCCAGGTTTGAAAGATGGAAACTGCTGCAAATCCCATGAGCAAGGTTCCCGAAATTTTTCTGTCTCGGATGGTTTGCTCGTCTAGGAGTTTTGCTTCTTCTTCGCTAAATAAAACCTGGAAATTAGGAGGAGACCCGTTCATTTTATTTCCATTTATGGATCTCTAAATAACCGGATCTGATCTTCATGGAATAGATTTCATCGTTTGTATCCATCCAAGTTTCTCTCCAGAGTCCGCGAGGAGGAGGGTAGTTGAGTCGGATATTATTTACATGATTTCCATCTTCGTCGTGGACTTGTAGTCGGATCGAATTTCCTTCTTCTACTTCTGTTTCCCAGATGAAGAAGTTATCATTGTTCAGGACCCAATATAATGTTTCGGAAGGATCTTGTATCTCTTTGATCGGAGTGATCCTTTTGTCTTTGAGTTCGTATTTTAAGATCTTTCTATTCTTAAATCTTCCGGATTTGGTTTCGTAAAAACTAAAAGATCCAAGCACATATTCTCCATCCGGATGAGAGATGAAAGAATCCACATACCAAGTGTAAGCTTCACCTTGATTCAGAGAATCTTTGAAATCGGAACCTTCTACCTTTTGTTTTAATTTTCCGGACTCGTCAAAAATGCTGAGTCTCATAACTCCATTCTGCCTATGGAAAACAAATAATAGGTCGTTGTTTCCTGCTTCCATTCTTTCCACATAACCGAATGGAATAGAACCTCCTACACCGTCAGCGTAGATTGTTTGGGAAAGTTTTCCGGAATCATTTATTTTTAAGATTACAGAAGGAACTGCTTCTTCCGCTTCCGTGCGAAATTCTCCGGATTTTTTTGTATAAATGTTTTCAGCTACTTTATCTGACTTTGCATCTTCTCTAGAAATTCTAGATTGAACATAGATATCGTCTCCATCGGAAACGGTAACTAATCCAATTCTACCTAATTTAATATTATAAGTTTTGACTTTGTCTTGTTTTTCTTTGGAGTTTCCGATCACAAACTTCAGATCTCCGTCCGAGTTAAACGCTTTGATCAGAGATTGTTCGAAGTCTGGAACGTAAATCACTCCGGAAGCAACTGCAACTTGGTTCGGAACATTTGTCGGAACCCGATTGACTATGCTTACTTGTAATTCTTTTAAATCTTTTCCTAATTTAACTCTTCCGTATAGATAAGGATTATAATCATCCACTCGGAATTTGGAACAAGCTCCTATCACTAAGATAGAAGTTAAGAAAAAAGGAAGGTATTTGCGGACAGATGAGGTCCAAATTTTGAAAGTAAAAGAATTTTGCATGGTTCTGATAAAAACCCGAGCCTATTTTTGGTTTGCCCGGGACATTTCGTTACCATCCTTCTTTTTAGTATATGAAAACAAGCAATTTCGCTCGTATCAATAGGAAGGCTTGGAACTGGGCTTATTTTTTACTTTACACTAGGGTTAGCCAAAAATATTTTGAATGAATATCGGGAACCACCCATTGAATGTATGGGAAAAACCTAAAAAATTCGGAGATAATCCGTTTTTGTAGGTTGTTTTTTCCTCTTTTTTGAGGCAAAACGAAGCGGTTCAGAGACTCTCTGTAAGGCCGGCATTGACAGTCAGTAAAGAAGTTATCGAAACGATCTTAGATCGAATCCTTCTCACTCCCGTCAAGCTGTATGCACTCATGGTTAGCCAAAGGCCAAACCATACGCTGATCGAGGTAGAGTTGGATCACCTCGAACACCCGTACGGTTCCGTCAGCCTTCTGGAATGTGAGCAAGTTTCCAGAAAACTGAATGAAGAGTTGGAGCAGATCTCACCAGATCTGAACTATACTCTCAAGGTTTCTTCCGCTGGTGCGGAAAGAAAGCTGGTGATTCCCGAGGATCTGGATAGATTCCGTGGAATACCGGTCCGACTCGTCTATAAATCAGAAGGGTCGGGCGATAAAGAAGGAATCTTTAAGATTCTGGATAGGAAAGAAGACAGGATCTTTTTAGAACCGTTTTCCAAGAGGAAGACAAAAGGTTCTAAAAAAAAGGAAGTCATTCTGGAATTGAAGGATATACTGAAAGGAAATTTGTACGTAAGTATTTGATTATGGCAGTTAAGAAGAAAGAAGTCGAAGTCAATCTGTTGGAAGCGATCCAACAATTTTGTGCCGACAAATCCTTAGACAGGGAAGCCGTGATGGGAGTCATTCGTGATTCTTTGATTACCGCGTACAAAAAGAAGTCGGGCATCGAAACTCTTGAAGAAGAGGAAAGTCCGATCAAGGTAGAATTTGCTTCCTCCGGAGACGGAGAAAATGTCGTTATAATAGTGTCCCGCAAAGTTGTGGAGTCTTCTCCTGCAAACGGTTTGGAAATCTCCTTAGAAGACGCTAAGGCTGTTTATCCTAACGCAACTGAGGGAGAAGTCCTGGATTTTAGAGAAAAGCCGATGGAGCTTTCCAGGATCATTTCATCTCAAGCAAAACAAATGGTATTCCAGCGCTTGAGAGATATGGAAAAAGAACTTCTATATCAGGAATACAAAGCAAAAGAAGGCGAACTGACTCACGGATATTTCCAACGTTGGAAAAAAGACGCTATGTCCATCGATCTTGGTAAGGTCGAGGGAGTTATGCCTAAGCGTGAGCAAAACCCCGGAGAAAAATATCATAGCGGGGATCGTCTAAAAGCAATCATACAAAAAGTTGAACTTCGTCCAAGAGAACCGATCCCAGTGATCACTCTTTCCAGAGCATCTGCGGACTTTGTTCGTAAACTTTTCGAAATGGAAATCCCAGAGATCTACGATGGACTCGTAGAGATCGTAAACGTGGCTCGTCAACCTTCCATTCGTACCAAAGTAGTGGTTTATGCTACCAGAGGAGATATTGATCCTGTGGGAGCCTGCGTTGGTATGAAAGGGGTTCGTATTCAGTCCATCGTTAGGGAATTAGGAAACGAAAGAATAGATATCGTTCAATACTCTTCGGACCCGACAGAGTTTATCGCAAACGCGATCTCTCCGGCAAAACCTTACGATGTAAAGGCGGATTCCGTGGGTAGAGAAGCAATGGTAATCGTTCCTGAAGAACAATTATCTCTTGCAATCGGGATTAACGGTTCCAATGTAAAGTTGGCTTCACAGTTAACCGGATTTAGGATCGATATCAAAACAATAGCCCAGTATAACGAAGAGTTCTCTTCTCCGGAAGCGAGAGAGAGATTGGATAAATTATTCAGTCCTCCCGCTGCTGTTACGGAAGAAGAAGACGACGATGGAGCAACTGCTCTAGAAGATTTACCTGGACTTTCTACCCGATTGATTGGCCTATTAAGGAGCGCAGGGATCAATAACGTCGAGACGTTGATCGAGATTAGCCAGGATGACTTGGCAAAACTCCCCGGCATAGGACAGACTACAGCCGCACAAATCCTAAGGATATTGGCGGAATCTGTAGAGTGGGTGGAGGAGAGCTAATCTCTCAATTTGAGAGTTTGGGCTTAGGACCCGTTTTCAGTACATCGCGTACTTGACCAGGACATTATATGGAAGAAAAGAATAAATCAATCAAGGAAAAGCTCCAGGGCTCTGCTTCTGCTGATGCAAGTAAGAAGAAGAAGCTGGTTATCAAAAAGAAGCCGGACGAAAAAACGCCTTCTACTTCTGCAAAGAAAGAGGCCCCTACAGATCCAGCTCCAAGTAAACCGGCGGCTGCAGCTTCCTCCTCTCCAAGCACTCCTAAAAGTTCTACTCCTCCTAAAAAAGAACCTCTCTTTCCGGAACCAAGCACTCGCCAAGAGCCTCCAGTTCCAAGATCTGCTCCTCCTGAACATATTTTGGGGGAAGGTAGACCTCCATTCCAGAGAGAAGACAATAATATTATAGTATCTCGTCCAAATCAGAGACCGACGTTCCCAAATCAAAACCGCGAAGGCGGTGGCAATTACCGAGGAAATCGTCCTGACGGAAACCAAGGTTACCAAAATCGTGAAGGTGGTGGTTACCAAGGTGGTCAAGGCGGTGGTTACCAAAACCGTGAAGGCGGCGGCGGTGGATATCGCGGAGGCCAGGGTGGTCAAGGCGGCGGATACCAAAACCGTGAAGGCGGCGGCGGTGGATATCGCGGAGGCCAAGGTGGTCAGGGCGGTGGTTACCAAGGCGGTCAAGGTGGCGGCGGTGGATATCGCGGAGGTCAAGGTGGTCAGGGCGGTGGTTACCAGGGCGGTCAAGGTGGCGGCGGTGGATATCGCGGAGGCCAGGGTGGTCAAGGCGGTGGCGGTTATCGTGGCGGTCAAGGAGGCCAAGGCGGTGGTGGTTATCGTGGAGGCCAGGGTGGTCAAGGCGGTGGCGGATATCGCGGCGGTCAAGGTGGCCAGGGCGGAGGATTCCGTGGTGGTCCAGGTGGCGGCCAAGGTGGTGGTTTCCGAGGAGGCCCAGGTGGTCAGGGTGGCGGATTTAGAGGCGGCCCTGGAGCAGGAGCTCCACCTCCAGGTTTAGGACCTGTAGAAGGCGGAAGAGGAGTTCCTTCCGGCAAAAAACGTAATGATAAAGATAGAGGCGGAAGACCAGAAGGTCAGGAAGGTTCTGAGAATTCTAAATTCTTCCGTCAATCTTACAAAAAACAGAAAGTAAGCGGGCCTACTGGAGTTTCCGTTCCGAAAGAGATCACTCTTTTGGAGAATGTACAAGTAGGAGAACTGGCTAAGAAAATGAATCTTAAGCCGGGTGATGTTATCGGAAAACTCATGAAAATGGGAATGATGGTGACCATCAATAATATCATCGATGCAGAAACAGCATCCATTCTCGCTGATGAATACGGTTGTAAGGTAAAAGTAGTTTCTCTATATGAAGAAACTCTAATCGACGAAGAAAAAGACAGTCCGGAAGATTATATCCATAGACCTCCTGTCGTTACAATCATGGGTCACGTTGACCATGGTAAGACAAAACTATTGGATACTATCCGTAAGTCTTCTGTCATCGATACCGAGTCCGGTGGAATTACACAACATATCGGTGCTTACCAGGTAGCGACTTCCAGAGGGGAAATCACCTTCTTGGATACTCCTGGTCACGAAGCGTTTACCTCTATGAGAGCAAGGGGAGCTAAGGTTACGGATATCGTGATCTTAGTGGTTGCTGCTGACGACGGAGTAATGCCTCAGACTTTAGAAGCATTGTCTCACGCGAAAGACGCAAAAGTCCCTATCATAGTTGCAATCAACAAAGTGGATCTACCTGCTGCAAATCCTGATAAGATCATGCAGGAACTCGCTAACCATGGACTCCAATCGGAAGAATGGGGCGGGGACACAATGTATTGCAAGATCTCTGCGAAAGAAAATATAGGGATCGATAAACTTTTAGAATCAGTACTTCTACAAGCGGAAGTTCTGGATCTGAAAGCGAACCCTAAACGTAGAGCAAAAGGTACAATCGTAGAGGCGAAACTGGATCCGGGTCGCGGAGCAGTTGCGACAGTTCTTATCCAAAACGGAACCCTAAGAGTGGGAGATCCGTTCGTAGCCGGTGTATTCTCCGGTAGAGTTCGTGCGATGTATGATGACTACGGTCATCTGATCAAAGAAGCAGGACCTGCTTTCCCTGTTCAGGTAACTGGACTAGACGGAGTTCCTGATGCGGGAGCACCTTTCGACTCTGTAGAAGACGAGAAGGAAGCAAGAAACATCTCTCAACACCGTATCGAATTCGAAAGAATTGGAAACGCAGGAGCTGCAGGTTCCAAAGTCACTCTGGAAAACATGAACGAGTTCATCAAACAGGGTGCATTAAAAGAACTGAAAGTAATTATCAAAGCAGACGTTCGTGGTTCTGCGGAAGCGATCAAGGAAGCCCTGGAAAAACTTTCCACTTCGGATGTAAAACTGAACGTTATTCAATCCGGAGCGGGAGCTATCGTGGATATGGACGTGATGCTTGCATCCGCTTCTAACGCGATCGTGATCGGTTTCCATGTTCGTGCGAATCCTAAAACCATTGCACTCGCCGAGAAAGAAGGCGTTCAGATCAAATACTACAACATCATTTATCAGGTTGTGGATGAGATCAAGATGGCGATGGAAGGACTTCTCGAGCCGGAAAGGATCGAAGAAGTTATCGGAACTGCAGAGATCAGAGAAGTTTTCAAAGTTTCCAAGATCGGAAATATCGCGGGTTGTATGGTTACTTCCGGAAAGATCACAAAAGCTTCCGGTATCCGCGTGATCAGCGATGGAGTCCAAGTATTCGACGGAAAACTCAAATCTCTTCGAAGATTCAAAGACGAAGTCAACGAAGTGGTGAACAATTTCGAATGCGGTATCCAGTTGGATAATTACAACGACTTCAAGGCTGGCGATACGATCGAAGCTTATACTGTCACAGTAGTAAAACGGAAGCTGGAGTAGTGTTAGAGTGAATCCGATCCGTAAAAGGAAAATCGAAGCGGAGACGGTTCGGACCGTCGCCATGATGATCCTGGCCGGAAAAGTCAAGGACCCAAGGGTTCATATGGTTTCCGTTCACAGATCGGAGCTCTCGGACGATTCCAAAAATCTAAAGGTGTACGTAACGGCGATCGTAACGGACAAAAAAAAGGAAAAATTACTCGCTGGATTAAATAGCGCCTCGGGTAAATTTGCCGCGACTCTTTCCACAAAACTCAATCTAAGGATCACACCTAGAATGAGTTTTGTTTGGGACGAAGAATATATCCAAGGTTTAGATGAATCCCTCCGACTTACGAGAAAACCAACAAATCCGGACTGAATTCGGATTTTTGCTCTTGGATAAACCGATTGGAATGACTTCTTCTGATCTGGTTTTAAAAGCCAAAAAGACTCTCGGACTTAAAAAAGTAGGTCACACAGGTACCTTAGATAAGGCTGCCTCGGGTTTGATGGTGCTTCCTGTAGGCACTTCGACAAGTTTCTCCCAAGTATTTTTAGGAAAAGACAAAGAATACGAGGCTGAGGTTCAGTTCGGCTTCTCTACTGACTCTGGAGACAGAGAAGGTTTAGTGGTAGAAGATTGGGAAACTTCTAAGATCCAAAAATGGTACCAAGAATCCATGCCCAAATTGGAAGAAATTCTTTCCAAGGTTTCCGGTTGGGAAGAACAGATTGCGCCGGAAGTTTCCGCGCTCAAGGTGCAAGGGCAGAGAAGAGCGAAATTATTTAGAGAAGGGATCTCCGTTCCACCAAGCATTCGTAAGATCAAAATATTCGAATTCGCGGCTGGAGAATTCTGCCCAGGAGGTTTCAAATTGAAGACCAGGGTTTCTGGCGGAACTTATATTCGTAAGCTAGTCATGGATATAGCGGAAGAAGCTGGGATCCCGATGTGCCTTAAGTCTTTGAATAGGACCAAGGTGGGTAAACTCAAACTGGAACAAGCCGATACCTACGAGGCATTGCTACTTGGGAAAGCGATCATCCATCCTCCGGAAGAGATTCTGGATATTCCTTCGGTGGAGATCCCAAGTACTGAGGTAAAAGACGTTTTTCATGGGAAAAAGATCAAGCTGGACTGGATCCCGGCTCAGGAGTTCCTACTTACCTCTCCGGAAGGAGAGATTTTGGCATATTGCAGGAGGGAGGGACTTCCTGGCAGCCTTTCTTATAAATATTTGAAGGTCTTTTCTAAAATTTAGCTTGGACAGGGGGCTAGGCCCCCGAAAATTGGCAACAGGTACAATCAAACTATGGTAACTACGGAACAAAAGAAGCAAATTATATCCACATTTGCAAAAGGGCAAGGGGACACTGGTTCAACAGAAGTTCAAATCGCTCTTCTAGACGCTCAAATTAAAGATCTTAACGAACATTTTAAAACTCATAAGAAAGATTTTCATTCTAAAACAGGTCTTCTTAAACTTATCAGCAAGCGTAAAAGATTACAAGAATACCTAAAACGTACTGATCTAGAACGTTATAAAAAACTAATCGAAGCTCTCGGACTCCGCAAGTAAGGAGTTCTCTCATGGCTAAAACTATTAATGGCCAATTTGGCCGTGATTCAATCACTCTCGAAACGGGAGATTGGGCGAAGCAAGCCCACGGGTCCGTAGTATATAAAACCGGAAATCTAGTTTTATTAGCAACTGTTTGTGCCGCAGACGAACCTAAAGAAGGCCAAGACTTCTTCCCGCTTACTTGCGAATATTCTGAAAAAGTTTATTCAGTAGGTAGATTCCCAGGTGGATATTTCAAAAGAGAAGCAAAACCTTATGAGCATGAGGTTCTAAACTCCAGGATCATCGACAGACCGATCCGTCCACTTTTCCCGGAAGGATATTTCTGCGAAGTTCAATTGCAGGTAACTGTTCTTTCTGCGGATAACGAAATTTCTACAGCTGGTCACGCGTTGAATGCTGCTTCTGCTGCATTAACAATCTCTAATATTCCTTTCAATGGTCCGATTGCCGGAGCAAGAGTAGGAAGAATTAACGGGGAACTTGTAATCAATCCTGGCAACAAGGAACTCCAGAATTCTGATCTGGATCTGGTAGTTGCAGGAACTAAAACCCATATCGTAATGATTGAGGGAGAGGCAAAAGAATTATCCAACGCAGAAATGTTGGAAGCATTAAAGTTTGCTCACGCTCATATCGCTAAATTTGTAGAACTTCAAGAGAGCTGGGCGAAAGAACTCGCTGTAGTTAAAAAAGAAGTTAAACTCAAAGTAAAAGACGAAACTCTTTTAGGCGAAGTTCGCAAATATGCATTCGATAAGATCTCTTCTGCAAATAAAACTGCTGATAAGGCTTCTCGTAATAAAGAAATCTCTAATGCAAATAAAGAAGTGGTAGAACACTTCAAAGAAACCGTAACTGAATCCGAAAAGATCAAGGACATTAAAAACTTCTTACATGAACTCGAGTATGAGATCGTAAGAGAGCAGGTATTAAAAGAAGGAGTTCGTTTCGACGGAAGAAAGTTGGACGAGATCCGTAATATCAGCGTAGAGATGAGTCCTCTTCCTGGAGTTCACGGTTCTGCAGTATTTACTAGAGGACAAACCCAATCTTTGGGAACAGTGACTCTTGGAACTGCATCCGACAACCAACGTTATGAAACATTGGAAGGTCAGAAAGAAAAGAACTTCATGCTTCATTATAACTTCCCTGCATTCTCAGTAGGGGAAGTAAGAAGATCTTCCGGACCGGGTCGTAGAGAGATCGGTCACGGAAACTTGGCAGAAAGAGCTCTTAAATTAGTTCTTCCTAAACCTGATGATTTTCCTTATGTGATCAGAGTTGTATCCGAAATTTTAGAATCTAATGGATCTTCTTCCATGGCTTCCGTATGCTCCGGATCATTGGCTCTAATGGCAGCGGGAGTTCCGATCAAGTCCGCAGTTTCCGGAATTGCAATGGGATTATTCTCCGATGAGAGTGGAAGATTTGCAGTATTATCCGATATCGCAGGATTAGAAGATCATTTTGGTGATATGGACTGCAAGATAGCAGGAACCAGAAAAGGGATCACTGCATTCCAAATGGACTTAAAAGTAACAGGTGTTGCGTTTAACGTTCTAGAAGCGGTATTTGCCCAGGCTGAAAAAGCTCGTTTCCATATCTTGGATGTGATGGAAAAATCCATCTCCAAAGCTGCGGATTCAGTTTCTCGCACAGCGCCTAAAATTATCGTAAAATATATACCTAAAGATCGTATCGGGGAACTGATCGGTCCAGGTGGTAAAAACATCCGCGGGATCATTGAAGCTTCCGGAGCGGATATCAATATAGACGACGATGGAAAAGTGACTATCGCTGGAGCCAACCAAGAGCAGGCAGAAAAAGCTGCAGGCATGGTAGAAGGTTTCTTCGCGGAAGTTGAAGTAGGAAAAATTTACGAAGGCAAAGTGAAACGTATTACCGATTTCGGTGCCTTTGTGGAGATCCTGCCAGGTAAAGAAGGGCTTTGCCATATTTCCAAATTGGATTCCAAACGTGTGAATTCAGTGAAAGACGTAGTGAAAGAAGGTGAGATCATCCGTGTCCGCGTATTGAACGTGGATAAAACAGGAAAGATCGATCTTTCCAGAAGAGACGCTCTCGAAGTTTAACAAATTGACAGACCGGCGAAATTCTTTCGCCGGGTAGTACATTGGTTTTTCTAGAAGAAAAAAATCATAAAATCACATTAGGGAACGGACTTGTAGTCTTGTTCCAAAGAGCTCCTTATTCAGTAAGCGTGTCTATGGGAGTGTATGTAAAAGTGGGATCCAGATCCGAAACTTTGGAAACCGCAGGTTACTGTCATTTTCTAGAGCATATGCTTTTCAAAGACACAGAAAAGCGTACTGCAAAACAACAAGCGGAAGACTGGGAAAGAGTAGGAGCTTATTCCAACGCAGCCACTTCCAGAGAATACACTTACTTTCATGCAACTCTAGCTTCCAGAGATCTAGAGCTCGGATTGGAATTACTTTCAGAGATGATGTTCCAGCCTTTGTTTAGGGACCAAGATATCCGTACGGAAGCGGAAGTAGTCTTGGAAGAGATGAAGGGTTACGAAGATTCTCCAGAAGATGCTATCCACGATTTTTATTATAATAATCTATTTCGCGAAAATTCATTAGGAAGAGATATCATCGGAACGGAAACCTCTATCCGTGGGGTGACTCCATCCAGCCTTCGAAATTTTTACGAGACCTATTATCATCCGGAGAATATGATACTTTCTCTTTCCGGAAATTACGAACCGGAGTTCGTATTCGATCTGGTCTCCAAATACTTCTCTCATTCAGTTAAAAAAGGAAAAGAAGGAACATTCGAAACTCCTAAAAAAGAATTCGGATATTTCCGCAAAGGGAATAAGGAAACGGAACAGGCCTATTTTATTTTAGGTGGAGAAGGTTTTCCTCGAAATTTCCACGATGCTACAAGGCTTTCACTTCTCACACATGTTTTAGGCGGGGGAATGTCTTCTCGGTTATTCCAGAAAGTGCGGGAAGAAAAAGGGCTTTGTTATCATATTACAAGTTATCCTTCTTCTTATCGTGATGTAGGGATCAATTCGATTGTATGTTCCACTTCTAAAGAAAGGTTTGCCGAAAGTCTGGAACTAATTTTAGAAGAAGTTAAACTTTTTGTAGATAAGGGAGTAACTTCCCAAGAATTGAAAGACGCTAAGACAAACCATGAAGGAAGTCTTTCCATAGGTTACGAGCATACTGAAAGTAGAATGAATAATATCGCTTTCCAAGAATTATATTATGGAAGATACAATTCTTTAGAAAACAGGATCAAAGAGATCCATTCAGTAACTGAAGAAGAGATCAACGAGACAGTCCGAAAAATATTCGCACTTCCAGAGTTACATCTTTCCGTTTTGGCAAAATTAAAACCGAAAGAAGAACAAAAAATAAAATCTATTTTCGGATCCTATTCGTACTAATATGAAAATCCCAGTTAAAAAGTTAAAAGAAAAAGCTATTCTTCCGGAGATCAAAACTTCCGGTTCTGCAGGTTATGATATTGCTGCTTGTTTGGATTCCACTCTCACATTGCCTGTTGGAGAAGTGGTTTTAGTTCCTACAGGACTTTCATTTGCAATTCCGGAAGGATTTCATTTCGAGATCAGACCTCGTTCCGGATTTTCTACTAAGTTTAAGATCTTAATTCCAAATACTCCAGGCACAATCGACTCCGATTATAGAGGGGAATTGATGGTTCCTCTGCTCAATCTGGGAAAAGAGCCATATCTTCTTGAAGACAAAACTAGGATCGCACAATTATTGATCCGCCGTACCTGGCATACCGACTGGGAACTTGTGACTGAACTTCCTGAATCCGAAAGGGGCGCAGGGGGCTTTGGTAGCACCGGTTTCTGATTTCGAGCTAATTTTTCGCACAGAGATCACGGAGTTGGCAGGGGAAGGGTTTTTGGATCTGTTAATTAAGGCCCTTCATCTCTTAGCGCCTTAGCGTGAGTCCGAATCTATTTTAATTTTATTTCACGCGAAGCCGCAAAGAAAAGAAGATCCCGAATTTATTTTTCAAAAACTCCGGGCCTTAGAGGCTCTGCGCGAAAAACTTCTGTGTCTCTCATTTAAAAACTTCTATCTTTAGTTTTTTAGCTATTGCAGAAACCTTTTCGTCTAGAGTCGCTATACCTGCTCCTTTTCGGATACAAAGCTCCAGATAAGAAGCATCATAAGAAGAAAGTTCGTAGTTTAATGCTAATTCTTGGATATGTCGAAATACTTCGAATGATAGATTGATATCGAATTCAATCGCAAGCGACTCAAAAATAGAAACAATCTGTTTACCTTGAGAATCGTTGATTCTTTTTCTTCTTTTGGAAACTAATAATACGTTATTGAACTCATACCACCAAAGACTGGGAACCACTGCACGAACAGTCTTGCCGATCGATTGTAAGAATTGATCGGCTTTGGGAGACTTTTCGTCCGGTAGAAAACTTGCAGCTGCTAAGGAACAATCTAAGACCCAGAGTTTTACCATTTGCGGCCTTCGTTGATAAATTCCTTAATATTTACCTTCGAAGAAATGCTGGTTCTGATCTTTTTTAAAATGTTAAGTCCTTCTTTGGGATCGAATTCGATCTCTTCCGAAAAGGGGATTAATTTTGCGACTGGTTTGCCTCTATGAGTGATCACAAAAACCTCTCCTGCTTGGACTTTTTTGAGTAATTCCGATAAATGGGTCTTCGCCTGGAAGGCGGAAACCGATTCCATGTTTACGTTCATAGTAAATACTAGTCTATTAACTGGTTGATTTAAGTTTTCAATCAAAAAACCGAAAGAAGGCCGGAAAACTGATTCCACGACGGATAGGGCTTTTTTTCAGTATTTTGTCTCTTTTCGGATTCCAGATTTCTGCCGATGCTTACGGAGTATGGATAGAAGGGACCAAATAGTCGGACAAAATATAGCGATTTGGGAAAAGGGGCGTGCGGCATTGCCGTATCTTCTTCTTTTCACCGGGATTTTTCTGACCCTTTCTCTGGGTTCCTTTACAATTGCGGAAAATGGAGTGGAGGCGAACCTTTTTGGTAGGTTAGGCCATTATCTTTCCTGGGGATTTTTGTACTTATTTGGGAACGCTTCTTTTGTTCCCGGCATCATGCTCATTCTTACCGGCGGGATACTTCTTGCGAAACCCGCTCAGGATGTTACTAACAAACTTCTTACCATTCCATTATTCCTACTTGCGGTCGCAGTGAGTCTGAATGTTTTCGGAAATGTTTCTACAGTTCCATTTGCATCTAACGGTGGAGTCCTCGGCCAAGCGTTAGCTGTGGCTTTGGAATATCTTCTTGGTTCTACCGGAAGACTTCTCATCCATTTTGTGGTCTATTTTTACGGCATACTTGTTTATTTGAATGAATCTCCGGTCCATTTTTTAGGAAGGCTTCTTGCACAAAGCGGTCGGGACTGGAAGGAGCAATGGCTTTCCGGATATATGAATGGAAGAACCAAAAAAGAAGAAGAGATCCCAAATTACGAACCTGCATTTCCTAAAACCAAATCATCTGACTGGTCCAAGGGTCTTACAGGTATGATGAATTCAATTCCTTCTTGGAAAGAAACAAACACTGAAGTTTCGGAAGAGAATGTGCCTCCTTGGTTTCGCAGAGAAGTTTCGGTGCCTTCTTCAGAAAGACAAAATCCAGTGAAAACTCCTACGAATTTAGAATCTTATATCCAAAAAGCAAAAGGAAACTCCAAGGTTTCTGACCTAAAAGAATCTAACGTACAATATAGAAACTCCGGTCTTCTTCAGGGATTTTTTGAAGACGATAGGAAGATTTTCCAATTCCAGACTGCTTCTTCTCGTCTTGTGGAGAAGGTATACGGAATTCAGGAAAGAAAAGAAGAAGTCCCTGCTGTTTCTTCCAAAAAAGCATGGGAGATCTTGGATCTTAGAAGCGAAACTTCTACGTTTACTTCTTTTGCAAAAGAAGAAGTTTTGGATACAACTCCTGAAGTGGAAGAGTTAAAAGAAGAGATCCAACCGATTCTTTCTAATAAAGAAATTATAGAAGAAGTTTCTTCGGAAGAGGAAAACTTACAAGAAGAAGGCGATGAGCTGGAAGAATGGACCGAAGAGGAAGATTCTTTAGAAGAGCTGGAAGATTCGGAAGAAGAATACGAGGAAGAAGCGGAAGATTCAGATGAGTTGGAAGAAATGGAAGAAGTCGAGGAACCTAAGGCGGTTATTACGCCTGAGGTGGCGATTCCAAGTACGTTACCTTCTCCTGTTGTAAATCCTACTCCGGTTGTTGAGAAAAAACCGAAACAATCCGAACTTCCTTTTGCGCCGGTTTCCATGGTGCCGGTATTCCGTTCAAAACGTTCCGTGTATCATATTCCTCTGAATCGTTTGAAAAGTAATCCTACGAAAGTTCAAGATGCACTTTTTAAAGTAGAATCTGAAAAGGTTGCGTTCGAGATCGAGAACGCTCTGAAAGTTTACGGTTACGAAGCTAAGGTAGTAGGCTGGGAAAGAGGTCCTATCATCACTCGTTATGAACTCACTCCTCCTCCTGGAGTGAAACTGGGAAGGATCACTTCTTTGACCGACGAGCTTAGGATGTATCTTGCAGTTAAGAATATTCGTATTGTCGCTCCTATTCCGGGTAAATCCACGATCGGCATCGAGGTGCCTAATAAACATAGAGAGGATGTTTTCTTAGGAGATATATTACGTTCTTCTTTAGCGCCTAAACCTAAGAAAGATCTGAATATTGTGATCGGTAAGGATATTTCCGGTAAGCTTGTATCTATCGATCTGAATAAACTTCCTCACTTGCTTGTGGCAGGAACTACAGGTTCCGGTAAATCTGTTTGTTTGAATGCGATGATCGCTTCTCTTGTTCTGAATCTTTCTCCGGAAGAAGTTCGTTTTATCATGATAGACCCTAAGATGGTGGAACTTACTCTGTTCGAAGATATTCCTCATCTTCTTATGCCTGTGATCAAGGATGCTCGTAAGGCAACCAAATCCCTTTCTTGGGTGATCCAAGAGATGGAAGCACGTTATGAAGCCGTATCCCAATTGAAATGTAGGGACTTCCGTTCTTATAATGAGAAGGTTGAAGAACATTATCACAAAGAAGGTTATAATAAAATGCCTTATCTTGTGGTGTTCATCGACGAGCTTGCCGACCTTATGATGGTTTCTGGAAAAGATTTGGAAGATGCGATCACTCGTATCAGCCAGAAGTCCAGAGCGGTTGGGATCCACTTGGTGATGGCGACCCAAAGACCTTCTGTGGATGTGATCACTGGTCTTATCAAAGCGAACTGTCCTGCAAGGATTGCATTCCATGTGGCACAAAAAACTGACTCCAAGATCATCCTGGATATGAATGGCGCTGAATCTCTTCTCGGAAAAGGAGATATGTTGTACAAGTCTCCTACTTCTGCGGACCTGGCAAGGATCCAGGCTCCATTTATCTCTGAGGAAGAAATTGAGAAGATCGTGGATGAGGCCAAAAAATACGGAGCTCCTACCTACGTAGAATTCGATCTGGAAGAAGAAACCGAATCCGAATCTGCGGAAGAGATGGATGAGGAGCTATTCGATAAGGCCTGGGAAATCGTAAGAACGGATCGAAAGGCAAGTGCGAGCTACTTGCAAAGACGTTTGAAAATCGGCTATAACAGGGCGGCTCGGATCATGGAATTAATGGAAGAAAGGGGATACGTTTCTCCTATCCTGGGATCTAAGGGACGGGAAATTTTAAGGTCCGCATAAAAATTCGACCCGGTCTAGGAATTTCCAGGCCGGGAAAAGAAACCAAGTGACAGGGGGGCGGATACTCGCCATCCTGGAAAAAAATCCCTGCATTACCTGAGAATGAAAGATACCAGAAGCAATCGTTCTATATTTATCGCCTTATGTCTGGCCGTTCTATTCGGCAGCTTCTCCCTAGGCGCTCAGTCATCCGCAAAACACCATTGGAATTCACCTTCTGAGGTGGTTAAAAAAGTCAGAAAAACTTTTTCGGACCTAAAAGCTTATAAGGCTGATTTTGTGATCCAAACGGAAGCCAACAAAAAAGTGGTCACTAAAAAAGGTGTCTGCTATTATAAGAAGGGTGGAAAGATCAAATATGAATTTTCAGATCCTTCCGGAGACGAGATCGTTTCCGACGGCAAAACTCTTTGGATCTTCATCAAAAGATTGAATGCCGCAGGAAAGCAGGATCTTACATTAAATAAATCTAATAAATCCGGTCCTATTTTTTCTCCACTGACGGAGGAAGGTCTTTCAAGGATTTTCAGAAAGTATCATTATAAATTCGAATCCATAGAACAACCTCAGATCTCTCCTAAGGACAATCGTCAATATTTCGTATTGGCTTTGGAACAAAGAGAGAAGATCGGCGGTTACGAAACTATGACCCTCTATGTCGATGCACAAACCTCCTTCATCAAAAAGGCAGTTGCAAGTGATGGAAGAGGTAAAACTACAACTGTGGAATTTTTCGGATTAGATCCAAATGCGGATATCGAGGATGGAGTATTTAATTTCCGTCCGGACGGTAATTCTAAAATCGTAAATAACCCCTTGGTGTCGGAAGAATAAATCTTCCTAGAAAAAGGAGAGCGAAATTGAATCAGAAACGAGTAGGGCAAATCCTTAGAGAGGCTAGGGAAGAAAAAAAGCTCACTGTAAAGGACGTATCTAAGGATACGAATATTTCCGTTAAATACATTCTCGCATTGGAGACTGAGGACTATGCTCAGTTTCCTGGAGAAACATTTACCATAGGATTTTTAAAAAACTACGGTAGTTACTTAAAGTTAGACACGGGAATGCTGATCAATTTATACAGAGGTGAGAAGATAGAAGAGTCCCAGGCTCCTTTGGAAGAACTCACCAAGCCTACTTCTAATTTTTATTATGATCTAAACTTCGATAAGAACAAACTGATTACTGCTATCTCCGTTCTGATGGTAGCGATCGCTGCTGTTCTGCTCTATACCTTCATTGACGGAACTTCTTCTGATGGTGATGTTTCGGAAGAAAGTGGAAGAAGGTTGGAGATCCCTGAAAATATAGACTTCATTAATCGTTCCGTCCCGGAAACAAGACCTGAAAGTTTCATCTTAACTGCAAACCAAGGTGTTAGTTTTAGCGCTTCCAACCAACAATGTAAACTTTTCATTTCTACAGTTGAGCAAGGATCCGATACGAATACTGCTGTTCTTGCATTCAATGTGTATCCTGAACTGACTGTTTACAAATTCAGATTATCCGAAGGACAAGAAAAGGTCCTTAGCTATTCTATTCCTGAAATTTCCTCCTTACGCAGAAGTATCAGGATTGCGGCTCAAAGTGTTACCGGAAGTTCCGCAAAAGTTTTAGTTTCTTTAAGTGAAGAGGAAAAACAAGGCACTACTGTACAGCCTAATCCTCAAGGAGAGGATTCCACCAAAACTTTGGGTGATGTTCCGATCCAAGTAACATTATTTTTCTCTAAACCAAGCTATGCCGAGTTTATCATAGATGGTCAAATGGGATTTAGAGGTCTTGTACAAGGTGGAGAGAATAAAGCTCTGGAAGCGAAAGATCGTTTAGAGATCAAAGTAGGTGACGGTTCCGCGGTGGAGATGATCCAAAACGGAAAACCTAAAGTGGTCTTAGGACGCCCCGGAAAATTAGTGAAGAAAGTTTATATAAAAACACCAAACCCTTACGATAGCACACAGTTTATCATTAAGGAGTTGGGCGAGTAAGGCTTCGTTTGGATAAAAAGTTCTACATTACCACTCTTGGATGTCCCAAAAATACCGTGGACTCCATGAGCATGCACCATTCTCTTTTGGAAGAAGGTTTTCTTCCGGCTACAAAACCGGAAGAGTCCGATTTCCATCTGATCAATACCTGTACTTTTATTCGTTCAGCTACAGAAGAAACCATCCAAACTATACTCGGTGCGGCTCACGCTAAAAAGCAAGAAGGCCAGAAGTTGGTTGTTGTCGGTTGTTTCGCAGAAAGATATCCAAAAGATATCTCTGCAGAGATCCCTGAAGTGGATCTTGTTTTCGGAACGGGAAAATATTCCCAAGCAGGAAAGATCATTAAAGAAGCTTTCCGTAGAGACATCTCTTCTCCCGCAAAAACCGAATTCAACTCAGACATAGTAGAAAGAATGAAACTTTCTCCTGAGATCGAAAACTATTCCAAACCTTATGCTTACGTAAAAGTTTCAGATGGTTGTAATAGAGGTTGTGCATTCTGTATCATTCCTTCCCTACGCGGAAAGTTCGTGGATTCTCCTTTGGAAGAGATCATTCGAGATACTAAAAGAGCAATTTCTGCAGGTGCAAAAGAGATCTGTTTGGTTTCCCAAGATACAGTGTATTATGGAAAAGACTCTGACAAACTTTTGGATATGATCAAGGCTGTCTCGGATATTGAGAATCTTGAAATATTAAGACTTTTATATTTATATCCGGATAAGAAGACTGAAAAGATCCTCAGACTCATGGGAGAAATTCCTAAGATCGCTCCTTATCTAGAATCTCCTCTTCAACATGTTTCAGAAAGAGTATTGAAGAACATGAATAGAAGCGGGGGATATTCCCAATTCAAGGATCTATATTCACTCGCAAGAGAAGTAAGGCCGGATCTTGAAATCAGAACTTCATTCATTCTGGGTTTCCCTGGCGAAACAGGAGAAGATGTGGATGAGATCTTACGTTTTGTAGAAGAGACTCGTCCTGAAAAACTGAATTTATTCTCTTACTCTCCTCAAGAAGGAACTAAAGGTGCAGATTTGTCCCAAACAGTTTCAGATAAGGAGAAGGCGAAAAGGATTAACCTGATTAGAGATACTCATTTGAAAATCCTGCAAGAGATCCACGAATCCAGAATAGGTAAAACTTATACTGCGATCGTAGACGGATTAGAAGGTAATACTGCAATCGTCAGACGTTTGCAAGATGCTCCGGAAATAGACGAAGTGGTTTATGTAGAAGATCCTTCTTTGAAACCAGGAACAATCGGAAAAGTGAAAATTGAATCTTTTTACGAATACGACATGATGGGAACTTGGTTGGAATCTTGAATCCGAATATTAACTTACCCAACGCTCTTACCGTACTAAGAGTTGCCTCACTTCCTTTTTTTATCTGGTTTTTATACCAGAAGGAACAAGCGTATCATATTGCCGCTTTGGTCTTATTCTCTCTTGCATCTATCACTGATTTTATAGATGGTTATCTGGCAAGAAAATGGAAACAAGAGACCGAGTTCGGAAAATTTTTAGATCCACTCGCAGATAAGATCATTGTAGTAGGCTGTTTTACTACATTCATTTTCTTGCATGAGCAAATCGAACTTTGGATGGTAATACTTATCATCGGAAGAGATATGCTCATCACAACTTTGCGTTATCTCGCAATCCGTTTGGGAAAATCTATCCGAACCACCATGCTTGGAAAGGTAAAGACAGCCTTCCAGATGGGAGCTATTATTCTAATCTTGATCTTCTTTATATTAGTTTCTTCGAATAAAAGAATTCTGATTAACGAGGTCTACCAAAGTGGAAAACTTGCAGGTATGACCGTTTTTGGGATCGCTTCTGAAAACGCAGTTGCATTCGTTAAGGTTTGGCAGGAAAACGGTGCCCCCGGCTGGAACGAATTGGTATTTGGATTAGGTGGATTTGTTCCTTACTTCGGAATGTTATTGACCACTCTGATCACTGTACTTTCCGGAATACGCTATTTGATCTCGAACAGGGAAGTGATCCGTTACAGCTCTATACGGAGGGCATTCGGTAAAAATGGAAATTAGACAAGCTATCATTAAAGTTTTAGAAAAAAAGAATCTTACAGTTTCGGAAGCGGAAGCCTCTATCAACTCCGTAATGAGAGGAGAAGTATCTGAGATCCTACTTTCTTCTTTTTTGACCGCAATGAGAGCAAAGGGAGAAACAGTAGACGAACTATTGGGTTTCTGCTTGGCTCTTCGACGTAACGCGCTCAAACCTAAAACAGCTTTTCCTTTCGATATGTTGGATACCTGCGGGACCGGCGGAGACGGAAAAGGTACAGTAAACATCTCCACACTTTCTGCGATCGTACTTTCTTCTCTTGGTATCAAGGTTGCGAAACATGGAAACCGTTCCGTTTCTTCCCATACCGGTTCCAGCGATATCCTCGGAAGATTAGGATATAATACGGAAAAGACCCAAGAAGAAGTGGAATCCCATCTGCTTGATAATGGGTTTGCTTTCTTATTCGCTCCTATGTGGCATCCATCTATGAAGTTTGCGGGACCGGTTCGTAAAGAATTAGGATTTAGGACCTTATTCAATATGATCGGACCTTTGAGTAATCCATTCTCTCCTCAGTATCAGATCATCGGAGTGTACGAACCTGAATTGACTGAAACTTTTATACGGGTTTTACAAGGTTTGGGTTTGAGAAGGGCCCTAGTATGTCATTCTAGAGACGGCTTGGACGAATTCTCCATTTTTGAAAAAACGGATTATACTCTATTGGAAGATGGTGTCATCTCCAGAAGAGACTTCGATCCTAAAGATCTGGGTGTAAAAGATCTGAATCCTGCAGAAGTATTCACCAGTGGGCCGGACCAAGCAGAGTCCTTGGCTAGAAAGATCCTTGCAGGGGAGAAGATCGCGGGCACTCACGCAGTTGCCTTAAATGCGGGAGCCGGGCTTTTTACCTTGGGAAAAGCTCCTTCTATCCTAGATGGGTACAAAACCGCATTAGAACAGTTGGCTTCCGGAAAAACAGGCGCCTTCTTTCAAAATTTAATTACCAAGGGATAATAAAGGAAAATACTGGTCTCAAAAAGGACCAAAAAGGGAAACACAGGTTTCATCATGTTTAGCAATTTTCAGAATTTATTAATATTAGCCCAAGCGGAACCGGCAGGGCAGCAAGGTGGATTTAATACTCTATTATTCATCCCGATCCTATTTATCATTCTGTATTTTATCGTGATCCGTCCTCAGAGAAATGAGGAAAAGAAAAGAAAGACAATGATAGAAAGCCTTCAAAAAGGCGACGTGGTCATCACTTCTTCCGGGATCCATGGCAAGGTAGTAGAATTTAAGGACAATAACGAATCTGTGGTTTTGGCCATCGCTAAGGACACCAACGTTACCTTCAATTCTAGCACGATTTTAAGAAAGAAGGAAAAAGAGAAAGAGGCGTAATTCCGTCTTTCCGATAGTATCAGTATAACCGGTGCGACTCATGAATAAGATCCTATGCCTCCTTCTTTCCATCTCTTTGGCCCTTCCGATTTTCGGACAGGACGGAGAAGAAATCGATTTTTTGGATAAGGTTTCAGAACCAAAGAAGACAACCACTTCTTCCAAAAAGACACCTCTTGCAAAAGCTTCTAGAAAGAAAAAAGTAAAGAAAAATGCAGGCAAAAAGAAGAAGTTAGTCGAGTCCAAAGAGACCGAGCAAAAAGAATCCGAGCCTAAGAAAAAAGTAGATCCTGAAATCGCACCGGAGGATCCTACTCAAGGGAAAAATTCAGGCGATCCTAACGGGCCGAATGAAACTACTGAGAGAAATCTAAACAAAGAAGTTTCTAATCCGGAAGTATCGGCAGAGATCCAAAAGCCTTACTGGTTAAACGAAGAAACGAATTTAAGTCCGAGAAATCTACCGGGTTATGATGCTAGCGCTTCTTCTTTACCTAAAGAAGATATTTCTATTCGTGAGAAGTTAGGAGAGATCCTAAAACTCGGGGACGATAAGAAAAAAGAAGAAGAGAAAAGAAAGGCTGCGGAACAAAAAGAGCAGGGAGCCATTGCCGGATTTTTCTCTGAACATAAAAAGGCGATCATCATCATCGCAATCATACTTGCTTTTGCTTTATACCAATTCAGAGCCAAAGGCGCACGCGTCACTCGGCGTTCCCCTGTGACCATCAACAAAGTGAGAAGAGACTAGGAGTCCGAATTTGAAATCTGTCCAATGGATTTTTGTTCCAATATTGGTTGTAGCGTCTTCACTGACGCTTCTTTACCCAAACTTCGCCGAAAGGGAATTGGAACTTGCAGTAAGAAAAGAATTTAACCAATTACCGGAAGAGACCCGCAAAGACTTACTTTCCAATTTTGCGGAAAGATGGAAAACCGATTATAATCCGAAAGGCGACTGGCAGATTGAACCTGATCCTAGTGTTTTTCCTGAGCAGGATTATTATCTAGTCAAAGGAAGATTTATCACTTCCGCAAAGATCAACCAACTTTCTCAAGAAAACCAGGAACTGATCTTAGAACCTAAGAACAAACTTAGACCTACTTTGGTAGAAGAATATATCTTCGGAGGAAGACCTCTTGCGATCCGTTTAGGGTTGGACTTACAAGGTGGAATGAGAGTCGTTCTGAAAGGTGATTTCGACGATTATACTTCTAAATTAAAAGATTCTTATACGAAAGAGATCGAAGAACTTACTAAGAAAAAAGCAGATGTCGCTCTTTCCGAAAAAGAAAGAAAGGAAGCTCAGGACAAACTCAAAGAGATCGAAAGTTATTTCGAATTAACTCCTGGCAGAAAACTGGCAGAGTTGGAAAAAGCGAAGCTCATTATTGATAACCGTTTGACCAATCAAAACCTGACGGAGCCTCAGGTGCGTATCCAGAAGGACCAAGATTCTATTGAGGTTTCTTTACCGGGTGTTAGCAACTCTTCTCAGATCTTAGATATTATCCGTAACACTGAAACTGTGGAATACAGATTAAGAGAACCTTCTGATTCCAATGCGAACTCCAGAGGAATTTACCACGACGCAATTGAGTTGGAAGAAATGAAACTCATGAACCAAGGTAAGAGGGAAGAAACGGAGATCGTACGATTCCAGAATATCGTAAAACAGAAACTGGGAAAAGACGAACAGGATAAATTCCTGGAAGCGATGGAGAAGAAGTACAATATCCCTGAAAAATATAAATTGTACGTAAAATGGTCCAGAGCAAATAACCCTAAGGCATCTCTACTTCCTAGAGAATTCGTGGTTCTGGAAAGAGCTATTTCTCTAGACGGAAAGGACATGAGAAACGCTCGTGAGAGTTACGACCAAAATAGACTTACCTATTACGTTTCCTTCTCCTTAACTTCTCAAGGTGCGGAGAAATTTTTTGATATCACTTCCAAAAACGTGGGAAGACAACTTGCAATCGTTTGGGGAGACAAAGTTATTTCCGATCCGGTCATTCGTAGCCCTATTGCTGGCGGTAACGCTCAGATAGACGGAGAGTTCGGGCAAAAAGAAGCTACAGATCTCGCAAATGTGATCAGTGAGGGTGCACTTCCTATTCCATTGAACGTTTTAGAAATGAGATTTATCGGTCCTACTTTAGGGATCGAATCCATCGAAGTGGGATTAAAAGCGGTCCTTTTAGGATTTGCACTCGTGATCGTATTCATGTTGGTCATCTATAGATTGTCTGGCTTGGTTGCGGATATCGCACTTCTTGTGAATGTGATCGTGCTTATGGCACTTCTTTCCTTGATGGGATTTACTTTGACCTTACCCGGTTTTGCCGGGATCATCCTAACAGTCGGTATGGCGGTGGATGCTAACGTAATTATTTACGAAAGGATCAAGGAAGAACTCGCAGCAGGAAAACATGTTTCTGCTGCTGTTGCCCAAGGTTTTGAGAATGCTTTCTGGACGATTATGGATAGTAACGTTACCACGTTGATCTCGGGTATCTTGATGATCAAACTTGGAAACGGACCAATCAAAGGATTTGCGATTACTCTTTGTTGGGGTATCATCACTTCCCTGTTTACCTCCTTGTTCTTGAGCAGAATGATCATGGATCTATTGGTAAACAAATTCGGAGTTCGTAAACTTCGTATCGGATTCAAAAAACTGGAGTCCAAAAATGTTTGATTTTATAAAATATAAATACGTATCCATTTCTTTCTCTCTTATACTGATCGCGATCGGTTTTGGAGTTACATTCGGGAAATACGGTGGGTTTGCTACTTCTTTGGATTTTGACGGAGGTTTAAGAGCCGTAGTCGAATTCCCTAAGAATGTAGAACGTAAAAATTTGGAGGAGTATTTCTCCTCTAAAAATTTGGAAGCTGTTTTGGTCCTAATGGATAAGGATAAAAACGATTACCAAATCGATATAGGCCTCGGTTCTGTAGATCAGATCAAAGAATTATATCTGCAAAAAAAAGGAAAAGATAGTATCGAAGCTAAACAAGCTTCTGCGATTGATGCTCTGATCGGACTTTTACAAGAAGACTTTAAATTAGAAAAAAAGAAAATTCTCTCTGCGAACCAAGTAGGTTCAGTAGTGGGAGCTGAGTTAACTTCTACAGGGATCTCTCTTTTAAGTTTAACTCTTTTCTTTATCATGATATATTTGAGCTTCCGATTCCAATTCAAGTTCGCATTAGGTGCGATCTTAGCGCTCATTCATGACTTAGTTATCACAATCGCGTTTATCGGATTTTTCCAAATTAAACCGAGTGTTCCTATCATTGCGGCTCTTTTGACATTACTCGGATATTCCATCAACGATACGATCGTGGTATTCGACAGGATCCGTGAAAATGCGGGTAATTTGAGAGACGCTTTTTCCCAAATTATCAATATTTCCATCAATCAAACTCTTGCCAGAACGTTCAATACTTCAGTAGCAACTTTGATTTCCGTGGTTGCGATCATCATCGGTGGAGCAGTGGAGTTGTACGACTTCGCTTATGTTCTTACCTTCGGGATTATCCTTGGAACATTCTCCTCAGTATTCATTGCTGCACCTCTCGTAGACATCTACGATACTCTGAGTAAGAGGTGGAAACGCTCTTGAGTTCCTCCCTCCCGGATACTATTCGGGAGGAATTGACTCGCTATTCCTTTGTCTCCACCGGATATTCTAGTCCGAATCCTCCGGTGGCCTGCGTTTTAGAAGACGCAAACACCGGTGAAATTTTAACCTCCGCTTCCACACAAAAGTCCGGAAAAAATCACGCAGAAAGAGAAGCATATCGTTTGCTTCGAGAAAAGTTCCCAACCGGAAAACTTCCCGACCATAACGCGTATGTAACCTTAGAGCCTTGTTCTCATTATGGCAAAACTCCTCCTTGTATTGATCTATTTTTAAAAGAAAGACCGGTTCGTTTGGAATATGGGTGGAAGGACCCGAATCCTTTAGTTTCTGCTCATTCCGGTTTAAGTAAGCTCGCTGAGACAGGAGTCCAAGTTTTTGAAAATCCTGAGTTAGCCGAAATCTCTTCTCGGTTTCTGTTTGGATTTAAGTCCAGGATAGAAAAAAGAAGACCTGCTTTTTTACTCAAAACTTCCCTCAGTAAAGAAGGTTATTTCAGCTCGGGAGAAGGTCTCAGAGAGAAAATATCTTCTTCCGAGTCTGACGTATTTCTTTCTATGTTACGAGCCAAAGTGGATGCGATCTTAGTTGGGCCGAATACAGTGCGAGTTGATGATCCAGGCTTAGATTTTAGAGTACCTTCTTCTTTGCCAAAAATCAATCCGCGAATTTTACTCGGATCTGAGGGTACAAACGTTAATCCTAGTAGGAGTTCCTACAAAGGATTTTCTGGACTTGTATCTGCGGTTTTGGAATATTCTTCCGATCAGGAATTGTTTCGGATCCATAAAGAGAAAGAGAAGGATTACCAGCCACTTAGAGTTTTTTTCTTACCTGATCAAAATTCTATCAGCAAAAACTTTCTGGAAAAACAAAATCAGATCAATGATAGGATTGGAATGAAGAATGCTGCCTTCTTCTTAGATGAGAAAAAATCTTACGATCCAAGTTTCCTAAGTATATTAGAAAACCTTTCTAAATTCTCACTGGAGAAGGTTTCTTTCTCCGATATCTCCAGAATTTTAGGAGTTTTACATTCTTGGGAGATCAACACCGCACTCGTAGAAGGTGGAAATCTACTATACAAACTATTTTCTCCAATACTTTCCGAAGATGATTCGATCTTACAGGTCAGATCGAATACCGTTTCTTTTTCAAAAGGGATCTTGCCTGAATGGAAGGGAAAATTTTCCATGGAATGGAAGGCAGAACTTGGTTCTGATCTTTGGGAGCTGGGAAGATGTTTACAGGACTGATAGAGACTACAGGAAAAATTGAATCCGTCCAAGACACGGGAGACGGTAAAATTTTCAAAGTAACCACCGTTTGGAAAGATCCCGATCTAAAAAACGGGGATTCTATTTCGGTCAACGGTGCTTGCCATACAGTGACTTCTTTCCAAGAGAACGGAAACAAATTCGAATTTTATTCTTCTTACAAAACTTTAGAGCTTACCAATTTCGGAAGTTTCCAAGTCGGAACAAAGATCAATTTAGAAAGATCGGTCCAACCTCATACTAGAATGGGCGGCCATTTTGTGACAGGCCATGTGGATCTAACAGGTACCATTCTAGTTTCCGAAGAAAAAGATTCAGGGAAAGTGAGAAGGTTCGTAATTTCACATGATCCTTCTTTTACCAAATATTTTGCGGTCCGGGGTAGTGTAACTGTGGACGGAATTTCGCTAACGATAGTGGATTCCAAACCTGGCGAATTTGAATTAGTTTTGATCCCGGAAACTCTTATTGTCACCAATGCCTCCGAAGCATGGAAGGTCGGGGCCAAGGTGAACTTGGAAGTGGACCTAATCGCGAGATATTTAGAGCAACTGGGTAAATATAATAGCTAAGGGTTTTCGCACGGAGAACACGGAGTTCACGGAGAGATTGTATATAGGAACTCCAATATATCGGAACTTATCCCCCTCAGTGTTCTCTGTGACCTCTGTGCGAAATTTCTTTTTATTCCCCAAGCGGTATCCTTGGTTCGAATTACCAACTATCAGTCTCACTTTTCCGAGTTGGCTAGGATTTATCATGGAAAAAAAACAGTCCAAGAAATGAGGTGGAATCATGATCGGCTCCATTGAACAGGCAATCGAAGATATAAAAGCGGGGAAGATGATCATTCTCGTGGATTCCGAAGACCGGGAAAACGAGGGGGATCTTGTTTGTGCCGCCCAATTCACCGATAAAGAAAAGGTGAATTTTATGGCCACCTACGGAAGGGGCCTAATTTGTTTTCCTATGGAGGGAGACAGACTCAGACAACTCGGTCTGAACAGAATGGTGGACGACCTGAGTTTGGGCGACAAACATGGGACGGCTTTTACGGTTTCCGTAGACGCAAAAAACGGAACGACTACCGGGATTTCTGCTCAAGACAGAGCGACTACAATCCAAGTACTGATAGATCCTAAAACCACTCCAGGCGATCTGATGAAACCTGGTCATTTATTTCCACTACAAGCGGTTTCAGGCGGAGTTCTCAGAAGAGCGGGTCATACGGAAGCATCTGTAGATCTTTCTAAACTAGCAGGGCTTTATCCAGCTTCCGTAATCTGTGAGATCATGAATGATGATGGAACAATGTCCCGTCTTCCTGATCTGGAAAAATTTGCAGAGAAACACGGGCTTAATATTTACACCATCGAAGATCTGATCCGTTATAGAAGGAAAAAAGAAAATCTTATCCATTTGGAAGTAGAGACAACTCTTCCTACTGAATATGGAGATTTTTCCGTCAGAGCTTATTCTACTATTATAGATGATAAAGTCCATGTCGCATTAGTAAAAGGTAAAATTGATAAGAATGAACCTATAATGGTCCGCGTACATTCCGAGTGTTTTACCGGGGATATTTTCGGAAGCGGCCGTTGCGATTGTGGACCTCAGCTCCATTCTGCACTTTCTATGATCGCTCAAGAAGGGAAGGGAATTCTTCTCTATATGAGACAAGAAGGTAGAGGGATAGGCCTCATCAATAAACTCAAGGCTTATAATATGCAGGACCAAGGTATGGATACTGTAGAAGCTAATGAGAAGTTGGGATTTGCTCCTGACCTTCGCGAATACGGAGTGGGTGCTCAGATCCTAAAAGATATAGGTGTAGGTAAGATGAAACTACTTACGAATAACCCTCGTAAGATCGTAGGTTTGGAAGGTTACGGTCTGGAAGTTACGGATCGAATTCCTATAGAGATCAAACCTACAGGGAATAACCACCACTATCTATTCACTAAAAAAATGAGAATGGGGCATTTACTCGGACTGAACTAAGGTTGTAGTCTGGTTTTTGCCCAAGAGCCGCTTTCTTTTCGGAATAAGATCCGATCATGTAAGCGGCTTCTTCGTCCCTGCCAAAATTCTATTTCAAAAGCTTCTAGTATGTATCCTCCCCAGTTTTCCGGTAGAGGAACAGTTTTGCCTTCGTACTTTAATTTCAGTTCTTCATAATGTTTGTCTAAAATAGATCGATCAGCGACAGGATCACTTTGAGAAGAAGCAAGCGCACCTATTTGACTTGCGAACGGTCTGGAATGAAAATATTCTTCCGAATTTTCTCTGGAGACTTTGGAGATCTTTCCTCTGATACGGACCTGTCTTTCTAATTCTGCCCAGAAAAATACTAAGCAAGCATTCGGGTTCGATTCTAATTCTTTTCCCTTAGCGCTCGTATAATTTGTATAAAATTGGAATCCTTCTTTTTCGATTCCTTTTAGTAAGACGATCCTTGCGTCCGGCATTCCATCTTTCCGAACAGTTGCCAAAGTCATCGCAGTTGGTTCTCTAACTTCTGAATGAACCGCTTGATCGAACCAAATTTTGAAAAAATCAATGGGAGAATCTCCGATATCTTTTTCGTCCAGAGAAGTTTTGCTGTATTCGTTACGGATATCGGAGATCTTATTTTCCATATTTCTTATAGAATGAGATCCGCCCAGTTCGGAAGTAAACCTGAATTTGAGAGCATTCTAGCTATAAATGTCAATGCCAGCCCGATCGAAAAATACACTCCCATCGGGATAGGGACTTGTCTGAGACTTTCTCCCTTTTTTCTTTTCAGGATAGTGATGATGATCGCGATCCCATAAGAAGAATTTAGGAAAAAGATCCACCAAGGATGTAAGCTCAAGAATGCAAATGCGGGAGCGAATATTGCATCTGCAAATCCCATACTTGTTGGAAATATAAAATAAACTAAGAAAAATACTGCGGAGAAGGAGACGTACACGATCAATTCCGCTTTGCCAGGAACAGAATCGAATAATAGATAATTTGCCAAGGCTCCAAACAGAAGAATGAATGGCAAATTTTCGTAATCTAAGGAAAACTTTTTGAAGTCAGTGCTTGCTGCTACTAATAAATGTCCGCACAAGGCAACGAATGCAAAACTACCTAATAATTTTCCGGTAAGAAGAAAGGAGACTACAAACAATAATCCGAATACTGCCTCACATAAAGAGTATAGAGGATTGATTGGAGCCTTGCAGTTACTACATTCCTTTTTAGAGATCCAATATCCGAATACAGGAATGATCGCTGCACCTTTAATTTGTGTTCCGCAAGATTCGCAGGCAGAAGGTTCTATTAAGATTTTTTTAAGTCTAAAAAGTTTGGAACCGATCTTTCTTTCTTTTCCATAATAGAATCTGAGGATCCTATAAGCTAGGGTAGAATAAAAACTTCCCATAGAAAAGGAGACTAAAACGCCTCCAATCCATATAAAGAAGAGTAAACTCGGAAATTCGGAATATAGCTCCGCCAAAATTTTCTCTTAAGACGCCAGTTCTTTTAGTGCTGTTATGCCTCGTTTCAGATTCTCCCATTCGGAAGCGAAACTGATACGGATATATTCTTTGGAATCTACGAATATATAACCAGGCACTAAGATCAGACCTTTTTCTTTTACAGCTTTTACGATGAAGTCATCGTCCTTCTCCTTAATTTTTAAGAAGAAGTAGAATGCGCCACCGCTCTTTTTTAGCTGATAATGATCCTTTAGATTTTCGTAAACAAAATCCCTTTTTTCCTTATAGTCATCAATATAAGGTTGCATATCCGTTTTAAGAGCTTCTATTCCCATCCATTGGGTCACAGAAGGCGCACAAACCAAAGTGTATTGTTGCAAGGTTGTTAATGTTTTTATAATAGGAGCGGGTGCAACTATGGATGCTAATCTAAGCCCGGTCATACTATAGGTTTTTGAAAACCCGGAAAGAGTAATTGCTCTTTCATAAAAAGATCCCACGGAGAGAAAAGATTTATCGTAATCGAATTTCTCGTAGATCTCGTCGGAGATCAAATAAGCTCCCGTTTTTTCCGCGAGCTCTGCAAGAGCAGTGAGTTGTTTTTTAGTTAAAACAGTTCCTGTAGGATTGGAAGGAGTAGAGAAGATAATGATCTTCAACTTCTTATCTTTGAATGTATTCAGATCTTCGGGCTGGAAATCTTCGGAAACCGTATGCATTTTCCCGCCGTAAATTTTTATATAAGCTGGATACATCAAGAAATGAGGAGTTACTACAAGGCACTCATCTCCTTCATTCAAAAGAGAATTGAAAAGTAATAAAAACGCGGAGCTGATACCTGAAGTAACTAAAAGACGCTCCGGACTTGCATAATCGATCCCGTTTTCTTGTTTGTATTTTTGGGAGAGAGCTTCTTTCAGTTCCGGAATTCCTGCTGTTAAGGTATAAGCAGTTTTTCCGTCGCGAAGAGCTTTGACTCCAGCTTCTACAATATTAGGAGGACAAGGAAAATGAGGTTGTCCAATGGAAAGATTGATCGGGTCTTTTAATGTCCCGGCAAGTTCGAATGCTTTTCGGATGGCTGAGGAATCCAAACCTTGGATTCTTTGCGCTAGTACATAATCAAGGGTACTCTGGCTCATATAAATACGCTAATGCAGGACCTGTTTGTTCGTCAAACTGGATTCGTGGAATCAGTTGGAGTGTCCAACCAATCGTTCTCAGAAATAACGAAATGAGATTGCCTCGGAATTCCACTTTCCGGATCTTGGGGACATGGATACAATTTCAATCGCCGGCATCAAAGTACCTAAGTCTAAATTAGGAAATAACTCCGGCTCTTTAGGTTCCGATCTGGTGGAGACCGATTCCACAATCCGGAATTTGCAAAACATTCTGTATCCGCTTCTGGAATCTCGCCCTGTGCTTCTTGTTGGAGATGCCGGGGTCGGTAAAAACGCACTTATCTATTATATCAACTTCAAGAGAAATCATCCAACTGCAAGATTTAGTTTTAACGAAGATACTCTTCCCGAAGATCTGATCGGCTCTTATCGTTTACTTTTGGATGGAAAAGGTTTCGCTTGGGGAGATGGCCCGTTAACTTCTGCGGTCAGAAGTGGCGCAAGTTTTGTGGCGGATGAGATGAACCTTTGCCCGCCTCATATCATCAAACGTTTTTCCACAGTTTACGAATCCAATTATCTGGAGTTGATCGAAGGTGATGGAACACGTATCCATGGTGCGGAAGGTTTCAATTTTATAGGAACACAAAACCCTTCGGAAGGATTTGAAGGACGTAAACCACTTCCTTTTGATATTACCAGATACTATTCTACAGTATTTATAGATCCTCATACTCCTGATGAGATCCTGTTCATCTTAGGAAAATTATATCCGAATATGAATACGGATATTCTCAAATCCTGTATCCGCATTTCCTTAGAGACCGAGACCAAAGTGGTTTCTGGTAATTTAGGAAAAGGTGATTTAGAAAAATATCACTTCAATATCCGAAATCTTAAAAAACTTTGCAATCGTATCCTTGCTTTAAAAGCGGATCAGCCAGAGCTTAGATTCAGAGAACTTTGGAATTTTTACGTAGAACCATTCCGTAAAGAAGAAGATCGTAATTCCCAAATAGAACTTCTACTCAAAGAAACTGGGCTTAAGAGCAAGCCGAACCTTCCTGAGCCTAAATTCGAAGTGCATAAGGGTTCCTTGTTTTGTAACGATAAGGAAATCCATGTAACCAACGAAAATACCGCAAAAGAAATCTTGTCTTCCGTTCCGATGCCTTTGAAATTAAGAGAGTTTGCGGAGAAGGTTTACTCTGCTGTTCAATTCAAAGAAAACGTACTGATAGAATATTCTGAAGAACAGGATCCTCAGCTCATTCTACCTTTATTTACTGAAATTAGCGGAGTCCCTTTGGAAGCAGTTCATCTTTGTAAAGGGATTCATACTGCTGATATTATTGGTGCTTTAAAGCCGATCGCAGGTTCCCAAGTAGGTTGGGTAGATGGCCCTCTTACTAAAGGTATCAGAGAAGGTGGAAATATCCTGATCACAAACCTGGAAGCAGCAGGCGCGGAACTAGTAGAAAAGCTGAATATGCTTACGGACGACGCAAGAGCGCTTGTTCTTCCTCCTGAAAGTTCTGAAGATAAACCACTTTCTTTAAAAGAAGATTCTCGTATCTTCGCACTCAAATTATTCAGAAAGACTAAGTCTACTCCTACGATTTCTAGAGCGTTCCGTAACAGATTTACCTCAGTTCTATTTCCGGAACTAGAAGATAATGCAACACTAAAAGAGATCTTAAACTTCTATCTGCCTGAAGGAGACCTTGTTTCCAAAATGGCGGAGTTCCATATCAAGATCAAAGATCTTTCTAAAAAGAGAACGATCGGTTCTGCGAATTTGATGCCTTATATATTCGGACTTTCTAATCTTCTACAATGGAAGGATCATATTCTTCGTTATGCAGATGAGTCTCTTGGAAAAGATGGCTTGCGTGAGATTGCTTTTAGAGGCGGAAAGATCGCTTACTCTAACCAGGTTTCAGATCCTGGAGAAAGAAAAGAGTTGGAGAGAATTTTAGAATTCTCCTTATCAGGGATCGAAATTGTATCGGACTTCTTCCAAACTTTGGAGGATAAGAAAAAAAAAACTCTGACTCCTTCCACCGAAATCGAAAAGAAACGTTGGTGGGATCCGGAACTACATAAGAGAGAACCTCTTACCGGAAAAGCAGAACTTAAAAACTCAGGAAGAGAATTAAGAGAAGGCCTGGAGATCAATACTCCGGAAACAGGCGGCCAAAGAAAAGAAGGTCCCGATGCGTGGTACGGACAAGAAACCAGAGGAAACATGGGCCAAGGAGAACCTGCAGGTGGAGGTGGAGCCTGGGGTTATCGCACTGAAGAATTATACAAAGCATTCTTAGCAAAACGTAGAATACTTTGGGAATACACGATCCAAACTAGCATCAAAGAATTTAAGGAAGTTTTTGGACGCAGTTTGGAAGAAGTGGAACTGAATCTGGAAAGACTTTTTGATCCGGAGATAGACATCAACCGGATGTATAGAAGTGAAGGTTCTAGGATTGATACTCGAAAATATATCTCATTTCTCTCCGGAAAAGGGGACTCTAAGGTATTCGATAAGACCACAATCGATAAGGACGAAGAAAAACTAAAAGGTGTGGAAGTTGCCTTCCTGGTTTCCAAGTCCCGTAGGATCTTCAACTTCGAATATTCTGTCGCTACATTATCCGCAATGCTCTCCAGCGCTCATATCCTGGATGAACATGACGTAAACTTCTCCGTAACAGCTTATTCGGATAGAATGAACCGAAAAGATAGGATCGATCTAGTCCAAGTGAAACGAATGGACGAATACTTCGACTCCAAGAAGGAAGAGGAGATGTTCGACTCTCTCCGCTCCGACTGGCAAGGGGATTCGATCGAGGAATACCAGCTCTTAGAACAGATAGAATCCTACTTTTCCCCGGAGGCCCAGACGAAAATACTGGTTATGATTTCGGACTTTAGGGGACAAAGGGGTAAAACGGAGATCGAACAGGAGATCCAATCCCGGGACAATAAACGTCTAAAGGCGGAGATCCTAAAACATTCGAATAAAAATTACGTGTTTTTGGGTGTGGGACTGGGCCGCAGATATATTGCGGAGCATTTATTTCCGGATTCTATCCAAATCACTTCCGAAAACTTTTATAATATGCCGAATTTAATCGGAGCAGAACTGGGAAGATTGATCCTCACTCACCATTCTTCCCGATAACGGCAAGCGCGGGTAACCTCGCGCCTGGGAACTATGGCAACGAAGAAGGAAAAAGACAATAGCCCTCAACCTCTGGTAAATAAAAAAGCCAAGTTTAACTTCGAGTTGATCTCATTCATCGAAGCAGGCATAGTTTTGTCCGGATCAGAAGTCAAAAGTCTTCGGGAAAAAAAAGCAAACCTCACTGATGCATTTGCTAAGATAAAAAACGGAGAAGTTTACCTGGATAGTTTTTCCATTACTCCGTACAAGAACGGGGGATATACAAATCATCCTGATATTCGCCCACGTAAACTTCTGCTGAATAGAAAAGAGATAGATAAATTAGATAAACAGATCAAAGAAAAGGGATTGGTGCTCGTCGCTACTAAAGTATATTTTAAGGATAACCGTTGGGCTAAGGTGGAGTTAGCATTAGGAAAACCTAAAAAACTCTACGATAAACGGGAAGATATGAAAAAAAGCGACGCAAAACTGGAAATCGCGAGAGCGATGAAGACCAAGAATTACTCCTAAATGTCCTCTAAAAAAAGAGTTCCGATTATAAGTATCGTAGGACGCCAGAACGTTGGTAAGTCCACATTATTCAACGCACTTCTCAAAAAGAAATTAGCGATCACAGAGGATTATCCTGGTGTGACACGTGACGTTCTTCGTGCGCGTGTTTTAAATCCGGAGAAGGGATTGGACTTTATCCTGGCAGATACTCCAGGTCTGGATATAGAAAGACCCGAAAGTCTGGAAGAAGCCGTTCTCGAAAATGCTTTTAGACAAGTCGCAGAATCGGATCTGGTAGTTTTTCTTTTAGATCTGCATGAGGTCACTTCTTATGATTCCAGACTCATCGATAAATTCAGAAAAGATCCTGAACTAACTCAGATCCCTGTTTTATACTGTGTGAACAAAGTGGATCATCCAGAAGACGAAGAAGACCTGGATTCTTTTTATAAGATGGGTCTGTCGGAGATCCTACCGATATCCGCCATAGGAAGAAGGAACCTTCCTCTTCTTTTGGAAAAAATCGCATTCTTACTTCCAACCGCAAAAAGAAGAGTCCAAACCGCAGAAGAAGAGGAAATATCTACTACTTCGACTGAAGATTTCAGTCTTGCTATCGTAGGAAAACCAAACGCAGGAAAATCCAGTTTATTAAATGCACTTTGCGGATATGATAGAGCTGTTGTGAGCGAGGTAGCTGGAACAACTCGAGATTCGGTAGATACTACCGTCACCTTTGACGGCAAAAAAATACGTATCACTGACACTGCTGGTATCCGAAGAAAATCGGATAAAGCAGAAGCTTTGGAATTTTATTCTTACCAAAGAACCAAAAGGACCATACAAAATTCCGATGTGGTCATTCATCTTTTGGATGCGCTTAAAGGTTTCGGGGAATTCGACAAAAAGATCGTAGGGATGCTCCAAGAAGAAGGGAAACCATTCTTACTCGCCGTAAATAAATGGGACGCAATAGAAGATAAGGATAACGAATCCTTTAAAAACTACCAGGAACGTTTGTATTCCAGATTTCCTCTCTTAAAAGAAATACAGATCATTACTTTAAGCGCAAAAGAAAAACAGCGTATTCATAAGATGATGGAGATGACCATCGATTTAGCAGCCCGTTCTAAGAAAAAGATCTCTACTTCGGAATTGAATCAATCTCTCAGGGCTTGGATGGCGGAAGCGGGTAGGTCCTTCTCCGCAAACAAACCCCCTAAGATGTTGTATTGTACACAAGTTTCTGTTTCTCCGTTTCATCTCATCTTATTCGTTAACCATATAGATTATTTCAAATCCAACTTATTAACATTCATTAAGAAGAAACTGACAGAGAAGTATAATTTGAAAGGGATCCCGATCCGTTTAGAATTGAGATCTGATCGAAAATGAACGAATTATATACATTCTTCTTACCTGCATCTTTTCTTTTAGGCGCTATTCCCTTTGGGTTTTTGGCCGCTAAATTTAAAGGAATAGATATCAGGCAAAAAGGAAGCGGGAATATCGGTGCAACGAATGTAACTCGTATGCTTGGCTGGAAGATAGGCCTTCCAGTTTTACTTTTAGACATTGCTAAAGGTGCAGTTTTCCCATTCACGATCGGAATGATCTATGGAGAATCCCAAGAGTTACTTTCTCTTTTTTGCGGAGTGGCAGCAGTTCTCGGTCATATGTTTTCTCCCTTCTTAAAGTTTAAAGGGGGGAAGGGGGTAGCCACTAGCTTCGGAGTATTTGCAGTACTTGCTCCTGGACCGATTCTTATTACGTTAATCGTATTCTTAAGTTTGAAAAAGATCTTTGGGTTCGTGTCTATCGGTTCCATTGGAGGAGCCATCACTCTACCTATTTCGTATTATCTACTTTCTTTAATACAAGGAAAAAGTTTTAATACACCTATCTTTTGGGCCATTATATGTATCAGTTCTACGATCTTGGTTTTACATAAGACTAACCTGATCCGACTCTTCAAAGGCCAAGAATTCGCTTCCGATAAAGAAAAGTATAAAGACCAAGAATAATCTTTTTCTAAAATTTCCAGAGATCCGTTTTAAGCTTGAATTCGGAGATGATCCGATCTAAAAATCTTCCTTAAGGTTTATGATTCACAAGGAGATAGACGAAAACCGTACCAGGGAAGAGAAGATCGAGAGTCTGAATCGATTCTTGCAGGCTCACCCTTTGGCAGAGATCCAAGATCTTTACAAATGGCTTTACTATGGAGAATTCGGAGAGATCGCCATCCAGGAATTTTATACTGAAAAGAAAAATGCTCCTGCTCTTCATTCCATGCTCGAAGAGTTAAGATTCGACGGTGATAATAATATTTCTCCTGAAAATGTTTGGGAGCCACTTGGTTTTTCCCAAAGATACCTGATGGTATATCTTACACCTTATTATAATATGGAATATCCTTTGATGAGAGTGGTTAATCTTATTCAAAGGTCGTCTGCATTCCAAGGATATCGAATGAGATTCAAATTGGATTGGATCTTACTCAAGGACGAGATTGTTTCTAGGAATATTGGATTCTCCAAACAAGACTTTATCAATTTCGAAGATAGGATCCAATTCCACCAATTGCCTGAATTGGACTTCTCAGATACATTCAAACAAAATTATCCCGCTGCCAAAAGGATTATAGCGGGGAAATTATTCTTCGAATATTTCCCTGAATTTATAGGAGAACCAAGAGGATTTACATTACTCGAGGACGAGGCCGGTTCTTCCATTCCTGAAGAGGAAGAAGAAATGGTTTATCCTCGCTGGGAAGGTGAGGCCTTGTAGGAGTTCCTCCGCACGCGACTAAAATGGTCTTTCTGACCCGAAATTTATTTCTTTACAGAACTTCCTGAATAGTCTAAATTTTGTAAAAATAGGATTCGCAGTTATGTTACAAGAAATCAACGCAGCCGGAAGCAATAACCGAGCCGCCCAACAATTCTCCCAATCCGAATTCACTATCCGTAATATGCCGGATCGTCTTCACCCGCTCAGCAACATGGATACAGTTGTTACAGCGCCGAAGAGTCTCGCCAAGGTAGGCGTAAATACCGACGATCAAATGACACGCAGGGGTTATCTAATCGATCTAAATGCATGATCTTTCAGATACAGACTAAATCGAAAGGAAAACCCGGCACTAAAGGCCGGGTTTTTTATTATACTCCTCTTCAAGGAGAAAACAAAAAAACTGGTAATGAGGCAGAACTAGGGATGTTCCAAAATCAATCTATAAAATTCTTTATCCTTCTCGTGGTCGCCATGGTGAGTTGGGGATTCGCTTGGCCTTCCGCAAAATCCATTGTGGGCACAGAACCTCCGATCGTGATCGTATTCTGGAGATTCTTAGCGACAGCAATTTCTTTGGTTCCGGTACTCATCATCAGAAAAGAATCCATCGCATTACCTGATAAAAAAGGATTACTGCAGGTTGCAATCGGCGCTGTTTTATACACAATATACAACCAATTCTTCTTATTAGGACTTAGCCAAGGTTTGGCTGGAGCGGGTGGGGTCTTAGTTACTACAATGAATCCGATCTTCACTTATATCTTGGTCCACACCTTCCAAAGAAAACTTCCTTCCGGAAAGGAATTTATCGGACTGTTGATTGGATTAACTGGAGGATTTTTACTCTTAAAAATTTGGGAAGGGGACTGGACTCTATTATTCCAATCCGGGAACGTTTACTTTTTACTCTGCGCATTTAGTTGGGCTATTCTAAGTATGAATAGTCATAGCACAGGTCAAAGAATGTCTCCGATGGTGTACAGCTTTTATGTATTCAGCATAGGAACGGTTTTAGATCTTTTTCTCGCGTTTCCATATGATCTTAGTGGAGTGATGGATAATGACTGGAATTTTTGGGTCCAATTACTTTATCTTTCTGTAATATCTACGACCTTTGGGACAACAGTATATTTTTATGCATCCAGCAGATTAGGATCCAGGACAGCGAGCTCATTTATATTCTTAGTCCCTGTCACTGCACTTTTAGGAAGTTGGATCTTCTTGGGAGAAGAGCCTACATTAAGCACTTTACTTGGTGGAGTATTCGCGATCTCTTCAGTGCTCATACTGAATAGAACTCAAGGGAAAAAAGAAGAAGTTTTAGTGGTGGAAGAAGAACTAGAAGTTCCGAATTAACCCCAGTTACTTTTATAAAAATGCCTACCTTTAGGAGCCACCTGGAAACCTTCCGGGTGCTCCACGATCAGGCTTGCTTCTTTCAGATCCTCTAAGTGAGGCCTCAAATTCCATTCCGAAAGAGAAGTGTTCAGTTCCAAATCCCTCATAGTAAGAAATCCTCCTTCGGAAGACGCCCTATAAATATCTTGAAGGATTTGATTTTCGATACCACTCATTGAAACCGTTTTTTAGTACAGTCGGGGAGCGGTCACGTCCAAAAATACATAAGCGCCCGATTCCACTTCTCTGCTAAAAACGATCAGATCCTTGACCGCGTCACTATCAAAATAACGTTCACTCATTCCCCAATCATCCGGCTTCCTCATAGAATCTCTAAGCTGCCTGTAGAAATACGGAAGATAAGACCAATTTTTACCGATCCCATGACTTGTTTCTCTAAAAGAGTCCTCACCGGTTCTCATATAATAAGGAGACAGTTGAGTTCCCTTAGAATCAGTGATATATACCCTATGGATCTCCTTGGAGGATTGAAAAACAGTATATGCATCTATCAAGTATCTATTAGCTATTTTTAATACTGGAAATGGATTTAGAAGTTCCCCTAAAGTCAGTCTGACCTTATTTTCAAAACTTAACTCTTGTTTAAGTGTTTCTATCTTTTTCTGATGGAAAAATTTCACCATTTCTTTGATGGATAGAGAAGGTTCTTTGCCTGTGGAAAGTTCTGCCCCCGGTCTCAAAAGTAAAAATCCCTGGAGAAACCTAGCTCCACCTTCTAAGGCAAAGTACAATTCTTCCTGGGTTTCCAATCCTTCGTATAGAACGGAAGCGCCTAAGGAGAAGGCTAGATCGCGGATATGTTCTAATACTTTTCTTACGGATGGAGAACGAGAAGATGCTCTGATCAATCTGAGATCTAATTTTAGAAAGTCCGGCCGGAGAAGTCCCACTCTTTCTATGCCCGAAGCCTCAGATCCTAAATCATCTAATGCAATCTTGAAGCCGTACGCGCGGAGAAGATCTACTGCAATTCTTAATGAATCTAAACTTCCTGAAAATTCTTCCTCGGTAACTTCCAAGATGATACGATTCGGTTCTATTCCATATTCTCTGGCCAAACGTAATAATCTAAAGGAATCTATCCTTTCATTCTCCAATTCCCTATAAAGACGGTTAGGAGATATATTCAGGAATAATTTTGATTGGTCGGGATGAACTTTAAGCTTTTCTAATGCTTTTCTCCAGATCCCTTCTTCTAATTCCCCCAACTCAGAATCGGAAAGACATGCTTCTGAAGAAAATAAGTATCCGGCTGAAACGATTCCGTCTGAAGTTTTTTTACGAGCCAAAACTTCATGAGCGAAAATCTGCCCATCTTCTACGGATAAGATCGGCTGAAAAAAAGGAATGATTTCCGTTTCCTGAGTCTGGAGGATCATTGTTCGTTATATCGAATGACGATATCGCTATAGCAAACTTAAATCCATACTCGAATTAGTTTTGAATTCAAATGTGTTAATATTATTAACTTAATTTAATATAATTTAAACTAAAGGAAGCACTTCCAAAAACTTAGCAGGACGTTTTCGATTCAGATCTAATAAGGTCCATTCAGTGTTGGCTTGGCAGGCAATTTTCCCGTTAGATAAAAGGATTTTTTGTTCAAATACTGCTCTTGTGGGAGATGTTAAAACCAGATCGGACTCGATAGTAATCTCTTCCGGATAACAGATCTCTTTTATAAATTTCAGGCTTAAATTCAAGATCACGGGACCAAAACCTTTATCTGCAAATTCATCCATAGGAGCCCCCCAATCTCTCATTGCTCTCATTCTGGCTTCATCCAAATAGCCTTGGTAGTTCTTATTATTAACATGTCTGTTTGCATCTAACTCGTCCCATCTTACGTTTAAAGAATGTTTATGACCTTCTCTGATTCTTTGTGTTTCCGCAGTTTCCATGTCTTATTCCTTAGTATCTAAAATTTGTATTAGAATTTTATAAAAGTTCTCAACCGGTTCCAGGGAACCGATTGCTCGACCTACAAGCAGAGCTCCTCTCCAAGAAGATTCCAGGAACAGAGCAAATTCTTTATCCGAGCCCGGAATATTCAGCTTTTTGAATGATCTTGCTTTTTGAACGATAGCTATCAGTTGATCTATAGCTGAATCGAAATAGTTTTTGAGAGGTTTTTGTAGAGAAGTTTCGGAATTTCCCAACTCTTGACCGAAGACATTGATTAAGCAGGAAACACCTTCTTTTAGGAGTTTTTTCTCCAGTTTGATCCTTTCTTTATATAAATTTAAAAGAGAAGAGATCGGATCTTCCTTTGTTTTTTCAAGGATCCGCTTATTCCATAAGATTGCATTTTCAGAATAATATTCTAATGTTTCAGAGGCAAAGTCCTGTTTTGTAGGAAAATAATTATAAAAGGAGGCCTTTGGGATTTCGGCCTCATCTGCGATTTCTTGGATCCCCGTTGCGGAATACCCGAATTTGCGAAAATGATCGATCCCTTTCAGGATAAGGGTATTCCTCTTCTCTTTTACGGATTCTGCGCTAATCCTCATACCAAATTAATACGACCAATCGGTCGTATTAATCAAGTCTTTTTTCTTTCTCTAGAATTTTAGATAATAGGGGAAGAGTGCCTAAAACTAGTAAAACTTCCAAGGCTCCGTATAGTATTCCTGTGAATTCCAAGCCGGATGCTCTGTTGTATAAATTGCTGAAAGTTTCTTGGGCGGAAATGGAAACTAAAGGACCTAATAAAAACCCTAAGGATCCAAGACCGGTAAATACAGTCATGACACTTGCGTTAAAGCCGCTAGGCGCAAGAGAAGAGGCAAGTCTCATTGCAGGTACATACATGATCCCGGCTCCTATTCCGCAGGCGATCATTGATAAATACAATCCGAGAGAAGTGTTCAAAAACCCAGTGCTTGCTTGCGCGATCCCGTAAATGAAAGAACCGATCCAAACTAAAGAGATAGAATTCCACCTTTTGGATAGAAGTGCAGCCGGAAGGGATAATACACTCATCAGCAGGAACATGACCCCGAAAAGTCCGCCTACCTGGCCTGGGGAAAATCCAAGATCTTCTCTTAAATGTAAGTTTAAGGAACTTAAAAAATATCCTACAGTGAATCGATCTACAAAATGGAAAACGATCGGAACGAGCAATAAGGGAGAAAGAGCCAAGGCTGTTTTTGTTTTTTGCCAACCTTCCCATTCTAATTTTTTTAGATTACCTTCTTCCAGCAAGAAAAAAGATAAAATTCCCAATATCAAAAGAATGGATCCGCCCACGAAAAATGGAAGAAGTGGATTTTTATTTCCTAAAAATCCAAGAGATTGGCCAACACCTCCTCCTAATGTGAGAAGTGTTCCCCCTAGTCCGAATAAAATTCCTTTATTATAAAAACTAGATGTTTGATCCTTCTCCTTATCCGAAATACAGGTAAGAAGTAAACCTATTACAAAAATATGCGCTCCTCCCTCTAAAAATCTCAAAACAAAAAGAAAAGAGATATTTGGCATGAATGGGAGAAGGGCTAACAAAAACGCATCCAATATAGCAAAAGTTCCGATTAATTTTTTTCTCGTCCCTAATTTATCCGATAGCCATCCTGCTAAAGGTGAAAATAAAAAAGAACCGAGCATCGCGGAACTTTGGAACCAGGCTACTCCGTATCCGGTTCCACCCAATCTATCTTTTATGATCTCTTTATATACCGGCACGATCATCGTGACCGGAAGCATAGCTAAAAAGATGAAGGATAATGTGATCCAGGGAAAAGAATCCGCTCCCAAGAAAGAGGATTCTTTTTTGGCAGATACATTTAACAAAAATCAGTGCCTCGCAGGACTTGCTAGAACTTCTTCGAATTTTGCTTTGCCTATTGAGGAGATCAAGGTTTCTTCCAACTCGTCGAAAATTTTTCCGTTCAGTTTGAAAACTTCATTTGCCTCTTGCACGATTTTTTCTTTTTCAGAATCGGAAAGAGAAAGAGAATCTAAGGTATTTCTATATTTATCCTTAAAATCTTTCGGGCTAGAAATTTCAGGGAATTCATAAAAGTCCAAGCCTGATGTCCCTTCTATTCCTAAAGCCTTAGCAGCTACTCTTTTTAAAATCTGTCCGCCTGAAAGATCTCCTAAATAACGAACATAACTATGAGCGACTAATAATTCCGGAGAAGTATTTGCAATTTCCCTAATATGTTTTACGTAAGCTTCGGTTGCTGGGGTGGTTTTTGGAGAATGTCCTGGTTGGAAAAAATGTGCCAGGTCTTTTTCTATCATCCCTTTTCTGTATAATTCAGGGAATCTGATCTTTCCTACGATTGGATGGTCTTTTTTATTTTCCAACTCTTCTTCCATTGCTGCATAAACGAAATAAAAAGATTCCAAATGTTTGGCGTAACTTTTGGGCTCTAATACACCTTTCATAAAGCAGCGAATGAATGCGTTATTTTCTGCGATGGTATGAGATTCGGAGGTTCCGTCTCTTAATGCTTGGGCTAGGCTCATGTGGGCTTCTCCTGACAATACTGTGACAAATCTCTAATTTTAGGTTTGAGAGTCAATCTCAAAAAATAATTTTGGCAGAATTATGCGGGTAGCGAATTTCGTGGCACTTCGACAAGGAATGACTTAAGAAGAGGTAAGTAGTTCTTACCAAGGTAAATGTTATTGAAGCCTAAGAAAACGAGGTAGATTTGTCTGGCTTGATTCGCTTCTATTCTATATTCGATAGAATTCATGTTATTTAGGAAAGTCCCTCATTTTGCACTCCTTACGCTTTCGATTTATTGTTCTAAGGAAAATTTGATAACTCCTGAAGAAGCGATAAAGGAAGAGTTCCAGCTCATCAATACCTATTATTCCGGAAAAGATGGAAACGGATATGAGACTCCGAATTTGCAATCCCAAATAATATTCAAGTTTTCTAAAGGTCAAAAAGTTAAAATACTCGAAACCTTATCCGATATTCGGAGGAATTTATACGGTTGGGTACTTGTCCAAAATGAATTTGGGGCAGAGGCTTGGATTCGTCAGGATTCGATTTCAGCAAAACTTTTGCCTAATGATGGAATCGGTGAAATCTACTCTGCATCTAGTCGATTATTCAAGGGAAGGGATGATGAGAAACCGAAGCCCGGAGAAAACTTACGATTAATATTGAACTTTTTCTTATATAAAGGAGAGATCATTTCCTTCGGTCCTTGGGAAAAGAAAAAATACAAACAGTACAAAGTAAGCTCGAAAGAGGGGCTGAAATATTTGTCCAAGTCGAAAGCGCAGGTTTTGGAATTGGGAAAGGCCAGAAGGTTGGAGGAACAATACGATGTAGAGTCTGGTTGTTGGTTTGGATATAATTATAATTCTAAAATCGGATTAAACGAATCCGAAATCAATTCCAGACAAGACTTGGTATTTGGAGGCGATATACATCCTAAATTTCCTGAAGGTGAAATTCAGTATGGAGTAAAAGATGAAAAGTATATACAAATATTGAATCGAATTTCGAAAGATATAGCAAAATACTCGGATATAAAAGAAATAAGAAATGGAGAAGTTACTCCATTAAGATGTGAGGGAGAACATTGTCACACTGTTGTTTGGAGACTTCCTGGGAAATCATATCTGTTTGCCACCCTTGAAACCATGTTCACAGGAGAAGTTAGACGCCATTATTCATTATTTCTAATAGTTTCAATCCAAGATGGTAGGGAAAAACTTGTCTCTTTTCTATATGATAAAAGTTCCGAAAGTATTGGAAGATTCTTTCATACAATCACAGACATGGATGCAAATGGGAAACATGAAATCTGGGTAGAAGATATAGATTCTCTTGGAGAAAGTTTTGAGACAAAAGTTTTTCTGTTAGATAAAGATTCTTTTATTCTGCTTGGATCTAAATACCGGACCGGTTGTTAACAGAATTTTCAATCAATCCTCCATATCCCAGAAAAAATCCTTATTAGTAAGCTCGGATTCTTCCGTCTTTTGAAAGGAGTTCCTTCCATCTTCTTCGGGAGATAAAGGAAGATCCGAACCCAATCTTTCCAGGTCCTGGGTTTCTTTTTCCCAATATTCTTCCGTTCCGAAATGAGGAAACGCATTCGGAAAAGAAGGATCTTCCCAACGTTTTGCGATCCATGCGGAATAATGGATATATCGTAAACCTCGTAATGGTTCAACCAGATCGAACCAAGAAGAGCGAAATTCGCGAAATTCTCGGTAACCTTCTAAAAATATCTCTCTTTCGTATTCGGAAGCGGAGTCTCCAAAAGGAAGAAGCATCCAAAAATCTTGGACAGCAGGTCCGGTAACAAAATCGTCGAAGTCTATAAAGCAGAGTCCATCTGCGGTTTGTATTAAATTTCCTTTATGGCAATCCCCATGGATACGATGGAATGGCATATCTTTGGAAGCTTCGAAGAAAGAGTTAAAAATTCGATTGGCTGCTTCTTCATATCTTTTCCAGAGATGAGAGGGTAGGAACTCCTTCTCTTTCAAAAATCGCAGAGGTTCCTCTCCAAAATTTTTGAGATTGTATTCGATCCTATATGTTGCCTGTTTAGATGCTCCAATATTATGGATCCTAGCGAGTAGTCTTCCCGTTTGGACCAAATTGTTTTTGTCCAGCTCTTCTACCAATCTTCCTTTCTGGAGAGGCCAGATCGTATAATAAATTCCTTTTGTTTCTCTGACGGTGACTCCGTTTTCTAAAGCTAAGGGAGCTACTACAGGTATCTCTCCTTCTTCCAGTTCTTTTAGAAAAGAATGTTCTTCTAATATTTGATTGAGAGTCCATCGTCCAGGACGGTAGAATTTTACAACGAGTCTTCCACCTTCTTCCAAACCGACATCATATACTCTATTTTCTAAACTGTTTAAGGCGAGACAATGCCCAGAAACTGAAAATCCAGCATCTTCTACGGCGGATAAGACCGAATCTATATCGAGTCTATTATAGAATTCTTTGCCCGGGATTTCCATGATTGCTAGTATCTATACGGAAACTTGCAATCATAGGATTTTTTATTATTTTGACACGGATGTTTTCGCAGCGAGAGCTCTATATTCTATTCAATTACCGGTAAAATAGGAATACATCCATTTGAATAAAAATACTAGGAAAACATAAAATATAAAGGCGAATGCTTGGATAATTCTTCCGGAAAATCCAAATCCTCTAGGCTTTTCACATAGAATTACATCTACCCAAAATTCTTTCCAATTGATCTCTGGCTTTTTTGGGTTTATGAATGTAGGCCGCTCCGTTTTAAAGATTCCTAATTTAGGATCGAAATATAATTTTCCAGATTCTAATCCTTCAATGAGATCGTTTAGATAATTTTCTAAAGAGTCGGTGTTTTTAGGTCTTTCCTCTGAATCATGAATGAATTCTAAGATCCCGCCCGTCTTTTTATCTAAAACGAGATGATCTCCTGTTCCTCCGTCTCCGAATGGATACCAGTTTTTATCTCACCATTCACTTTTCCAGTTTTCCTCGTCTGCTAATTCATCTAATAATTTTTTAGCTTCGATAGAATCTGAGGAGGGCATAAACGAATAACCTAAGAATAGGCTTGGAAATTCTTCTTTTTGTCCATCTGCAATGGAATATAATTTTTGAAGCGGTAATGGAAGTTTTTTAAGATCTGCTTTTGATCCAAGATTTAAGAGTTCGTATTGATTTCCTGTTTTTTTCCAGGTGAGCGTGTATAATTTTTCTAATAATTTCTGCAGCATTAGATTATATAATGAATATAGAATTTACACTTAAACTACAAATGATACTAATTAAATTTCCTCTAATTTTCCCCGGCCAAAAGTTTTCTGCGAAGCATCGTGAATTCTTTTAGAATAGCTCCGAGGAAGAGTTGTTTTTTTCTTTCCTCGTCCAGCTTATCTTTGTGGCGAAGAATATAAACTTCCGTTTTTCGGATTAAGTATCTCAGATCTTCCCATTTTCCTAATGTATCTCTGAAGAGAGAAAGTAGATCTGCATAAACTTCTTCTTTTTTTTCCGGTTTGGAAAATTCATTTTTGATCGTATCTATTCTTTCTAATAATTCTTTTTTGAATTCTGCAGGAGATCCTACCAATGTTTCCTGGATCAATTCAGGTTTCCAGGCAGGGAATTCTTTCCAGAAGTATTTGTGATCTTGGAATCCATTTAGGATCTGGGTAGCTTCTTCCGGTCCTATGTTTTCTGCGTTTTCTATTTTGGCACCTTGTGTGTTTACATTATAGACCGGAAAGTCCAAGGATTTAGAGGATTCTTCAAACCAATGTCTGTATAAGTCCAATACATAATCAGTTAATACTTCTCCGCCAGTGACAGAAGGAACGTATCTTGTATCTCTTTTTCGGACCACCGCTTCATTGATTTTTTCTAAACTTGTTTTTCTTGTGAGTAAGGTAAGCCATTTTTCATTATGATGGGTTCCGGTAGAATGGATCTCTCTTCCTGAATAAGCCAGATCTTGGCCAACTAAAAAGCAGGGCTTACATCCGAGACTTCTGAGTAGATCGAATGCAGTTGTGGCGACACTTCCTCCGGATTGAACGTCTCCGATTGGTCCAAGCAAAGATTCTGCGCTAGAACTTCCCGCAGTCGCTTCTCTTTTTAATGCTCCGGAAGCATCTACCAGGTATTTTGCAGTGATGCTGTGAACTACAGACTTGAATTTTAAATTTCTTAATATAGGAGGAGAGCTAACTAAGTCTGCGAATAATGGGATTGGCGATGTATCTTCTCCTAAAAAATGGAATACGGAATGAGTTTGTGCATCTAATGTCATTACTCCATCAGGTATGATCCCGTATTTAAGAAGTACTTTGAGAGAAGTATCGCAAGACATTACAAAAACCTTATCTCTAATACTTTTGATCCATTCACATTGCCTGCGTAAGTTTGGACCTGCAGATACAAGTAGGGAAGGTGTCCCGTTAAATTTTTCCTTTAAGGATTCTATTTTGGTTTTAGGGCTTGGTGGTGATAAAAAGTTTGCAGTGTTAACAAGTGAATTTCTGACCCAAATTCTTTCGAATTCGAATTTGGTGAGTAGATCGCTCATCTTAGAAGATAAAATTTTTCTAAGTCGTATATCCGTTTCCGCATAGAACATTTCTTCCAAGGAAACACTTGCTGCGTTCCGCAGTATTCTGATACCTGAAACTCTTTCTACAGGAAGCGACTCCAAATAATTCCAGAGAAGAGAAAGTGAATTTTCTCCTAAGAATAAATGCCTCCCTGGGACTTCCATCACAGGTCCCAACCATTCTTCCCAAAGTGGAAAGAGTAGATCTCTGTCCTTATCTATGAGTAATAAAATTTGTCCCGGCTCTAATTTGGATTCTACCTCTCGGATCAAATGTGGATTTCCAAGCCCTAAAACTGCGACCAGATCTGTGGATTGTATCGAAACTGAATCCACCTGGCGTTTTGCTTGGGTAAAAGGAGAAACCGAACTTGCTAATGCTCTTCCTTTTTTAGAAAGAAAGAACTCGTTTTGGTTTTTTGCAGCTTCTAGTCGGAACTCCAACAGTTCTGTGGGAGGATTTTGGAAATACAGGCTGAGATAGGGTTTTTTCCCGAATATTTCTCTTGTTTTTTCCGGGAGATCGTGAGACATAATACTCCTAAGCATTCCAGAGTCCGCCCGATTCTGGTCACTTGCAATCAATTTCCCAAAGAAACACAAAAATACATATGTATCTCAAAAGCCTGAATATTGTTGGATTCAAGACCTTTGCGGACGAGACAGAAGTTCTTCTCGATCCGGGATTTACCGCAGTTGTAGGACCTAACGGTTCCGGAAAATCGAATATAGTCGACGCTTTAAAATGGGTCTTCGGCGAAAAATCCGCCAAAGGTCTTCGTGGTGATAAGATGGATGATGTCATCTTTCACGGCTCCGAGGCTCGTAAACCTGCGGGCTTCGCGGAAGTCAGCGTAGTTTTCGATAATTCTTCCAAACTTATCAAGATGGATTATCCAACCATCAAATTGACCCGCAGATTATACGCGGATGGAAATAACGAATATCTAATAAACGATTCTCGTGTCCAACGTAAGGAGATCGAAAAGATCTTACTCGATACTGGTATCGGAAAATCCAGCTATTCGATTATGGAACAAGGAAAGGTGGATCGTATCCTTCATTCCAAACCGGAAGAAAGAAGACTGATCTTCGAAGAGGCTGCAGGTATTTCCAGATTTAAGATGGAAAGACAAGAGGCTCTTAAAAAACTTTCCGACACGAACCAAAACCTTCTTCGTATCCAAGATATTATGAATACGATGAAGAAGGAGATGGAAGTTAAGGAAAAACAAGCAGAGAAGGCAGAAGAGTATTTTAAACTCAAACAAGAGCTGGATGAGACCGATAAGATCATCCGTTATATCAAATTCTCTACTTTAACTAAGAAGTATGAGACTTCTGAGAATGAATTAAAAGAAATTAAAGAAAAGAACGTAGTCCTTCTAGAAAGAATTTCTGCAGAGACAGGCAGGATCGAAGAATTAGATCATCATAAGTCCGACTTGGAAAAGAAGGTTGCAGAGATTGACAAAAAACTCTTGGACCATCTCACTCAAACACAGATCCAAAAAGACAAGGTTGAGAGTAATAAAGGTATTATTCTAGATTATTCCGATCGAATTTCCGATATTAGAGAATCCTTAACTAAAGAAGAGTCCGCGCAAAGCCTTCTGCAGATCGATAAAGAAAAGCTCGAAAAAGAAGCGATCGATCTGGAAGGAGAAAGTAAATCTTTAGAACTTGGTATCGAAGATCTTCGTAAAAACAAAGCTGATATCGAATCTAAGATAGAAGCGGAGAATACTTCCATCCAAGAGAAGGAAGCGAGAATTCTCTCCAATGACAAACGCCATGTGGAACTCCGAGAAAGACTAAAAGAGGTTATTTTTGACCTGATCTCTCAATTGGAGTCCCGCAAAAAAGAAGCTCAATCCACAGAAGAGGAAAGAAATCGTCTGAAGGAACTCCTACTGGGCGAAGCGGATCGTATTCATTCCGTCGAAACGGATCTAAAAATCGCTTTAGATTCTTACACTGGAGAAGAGACTAAAAACAAGATCTCCTATCTTGCTGGAAAATTGGAAACTGAAAAGTTTAGGTCTCAGTTAGGAAAATATTTCTCCTTAGAAGATAGTATCCGTACCTTATTATTTGATAGAGACGGGTTTTTATCCCAGAAAGAGGGCTTAGACCAAGAGATAGAAGATCTGATCTTAGAGAACGAAAATTTGACTCGTTCCATAAAAGAATCCGGATTGGCGATCGAATCTCTCCGAGAAGAAGCTGAAAATATCCGTGAAAAAATCGTTTATTTAGAAAAACGAATCTTGGAGTTGAATTCCGAGAAGAATTCAAAATTAGAGTCGGCTAAATCTCTTACCGTAAGGATAGAAGAAACCCAAAAGAGAATTCTTGCCGCTCAGGAATCCATCAAAACGCTCGGCGCTAAAAAAACTGAATTCGAAAAAGAAGTGATCGAACTGGAACAACAGATCGAGAACCGATATAACGAATTTTTGGAAATGAGCCGTGCACTTGATTCCGAAAAAGAAGCTCTTAGAAATATCGTAAAAGAGATCCAAGGTCTTAAAAACGAGATCCAGAAAAACCAAGAAGATTATAAGAACTTATTCCCTATCCTAACTGAAAAGGAAAAGGCAGTCTCCGTATATAAGGTACAGCTGGAGTCTTTCTCGGAAGAATTATACAACGATTATTCTATCTCCGAGCAGGAACTTGCTGACGAGTTTAAGGATAGAAAACCTGAAAAAGGGGAAAGTGAGACAAAACTCAAACGTTTGAAGTCCGACATCCAAATGCTTGGTTCTATCAATCCGCTTTCTATCGAAGAATATCGAAACGTAAAAGAGATCTACGAACACCATCGTACTCAAAAAGAAGATATAGAAAGATCTAAAAATGATATCACTGAGATCCTAAAGAATATCAACGAAGAGTCTGAGAAACTTTTCAGAGAAACATTTGAAAGGATCAGAGAGAATTTCCAGGAAACATTCTCTACACTATTCAACGGCGGAAAAGCGATGCTTGAGCTCGTGGATGGAGAGGATAGCTTAAACGCAGGAATCGAGATCATGGCGGAACCTCCTGGCAAACATGTCCAAAACCTGAGATTACTTTCCGGTGGAGAAAAATCTTTAACAGCGATCGCACTCTTGTTTGCGATCTATATGGTAAAACCTTCTCCGTTCTGTTTCTTGGATGAGATAGATGCTGCACTCGATGAAGCGAATAAACTTCGTTTCTGCCAGATCTTGGATAAGTTCAAGGACAAGTCCCAGTTTGTGGTGATCACTCACGCGCAGTCTACGATCCATCGAGCAAATTCCATTTTCGGGGTCACAAACGAAGAGCCTGGAATTTCTAAAATTATCAGCTTGAGACTGGACGAAGCTAGAGATTTTGCTGGAAGAGCGACCGAAGCAGTATAATCTGGAATTGTGGCGGAATCAGACGATCTAATTATCGCAGGCAGAAGGTTCAAATCCAGGCTGTTTTTGGGCACCGGCAAATTTTCTTCCGGTGTCGCTTTGGAACAAGCGATCCATTCCTCCAAGACGGAAGTGGTGACTGTTGCACTACGCAGAGTGGATTTGTCTTCAACTGAAGATGATATTCTCACCAAGATCAACCGGGAAAAAATATTACTTTTGCCTAATACAAGTGGAGCAAGAGACGCAGAAGAAGCTGTCCGTCTTGCAAGACTTTCTCGCGAACTTGGAGGGGGCGACTGGGTAAAACTGGAAGTGACTCCTGATCCAGTTTACCTTCTTCCTGATCCTATCGAAACTTTGAAAGCTGCTCAAATCCTTGTAAAAGAGGGATTTAATGTTCTGCCGTATATCAATGCAGATCCTATTCTATGTAAACATTTAGAAGATGCAGGCTGCGCTACAGTTATGCCCTTAGGTTCTCCGATCGGGACAAACCAAGGTATCCGCACCTTGGCAAATTTAGAGATTATTATAGAACAATCCAATGTGCCGGTTGTAGTGGATGCAGGACTTGGGTTACCTTCTCATGCGGCTCAAGCAATGGAATTAGGAGCAGATGCAGTACTCGTCAACACTGCTATCGCGATCGCAAAAGATCCGGCAAAAACAGCTTATGCATTCAAACTCGCTACGGAAGCGGGAAGGATCTCTAGATTGTATTCCAATTCCGGAATATCCACATCCAAAAAAGCTGCGGCCTCCAGTCCTCTCACAGGATTTTTAGAAGAAGAATCTAGAAATGTACACGGAGTTATTTGACCAAATCTCCTTCTCAGAAGCGAAGGAAAGAGTATTATCTAAATCTAAATTAGATATTGAGTCTGCGCTTCATAGTTCTCATTCCGGAAAACCTCTTAACTTCGAAGAATACCTTTCTTTATTACATCCGTCTGCTGATTCCTATTTGGAAGAAATGGCAGAATATTCTTTAGCTTGGACCAAAAGAAGATTTGGCAATACGATTTCTCTTTATATGCCGATGTATCTTTCCAATGAATGTAGATCTTCCTGCATATATTGCGGATTCAGTTTTGAAAACAAGATCCCCAGAAAAACTTTAAATGAGTCTGAGATCCGGGCCGAGTCGGAAGTTCTATACTCCAAAGGGATTCGACATCTTCTCATCCTAACCGGAGAAGACTATTCTATCACAAATTTAGAATATTTAAGATCTGCGGTAACTATTCTAAAATCCTATTTTGATTCCATCTCCATCGAAATTTATCCGATGGACCAAGAAAAATACGAGGTATTGATTGGAGAAGGGGTAGAAGGTTTAGTAGTTTACCAAGAGACCTATGATCCGGAGGTCTATTCTAAGTATCATCTACGCGGGATGAAAAAGAATATGAGATACAGACTGGATGCGCCTGATAGAGGGGGGCTTGCCGGGTTTCGTCGGATCGGAGTAGGCGCACTTCTTGGACTTTCGGATCCGTACGGAGAAATGTTCCGCCTTGCAGAACATGCATATTATCTTACAAAAAAATATTGGAGAACTACGATCCAAATCTCTCTTCCTCGCATGAGACCCGCGGAAGGTGAGTTTGATAAGGCGATCTTTGTATCTGATAGAGAGTATGTTCGCTTCTTATTTGCACTTCGTCTTTTTTTACCGGATAGCGGACTCGTTCAATCCACAAGAGAATCTATTCGGATGAGAAACCATCTTGCAGGAATGCCTATCACTCATATGTCCGTGGAATCTAGGACAGATCCTGGAGGTTATTCTGGTGGAGAAGAATTAAAACAATTCGAGATAGAAGATACTAGAAAGATCGAAGAATTTACCGAGATGTTAAGGAAGAAGGGACTGGATCCGGTCTTTAAGGATTTCGACCGGGCATTTTTTCAAGTACCCGATCGAATGAATTAGAACTTATTTTTTACCTTTATAACTACCCATCAGGCAGCTATTAAAAGCAGTACACTGTCCTGCATGAGTTTCATAACAAGAAGTAACAGCTGAATAATTTTTACGGCAGGTATTTAAACAGCCTGCTCCCACTTTTTGTTTATCTGCAGCGCTAAGTTTTTTTTGCCCTTCTACACAGTTTGTATAAAAATCACAGATCTGATTGCATGCTTGGCTTTGAGCGGAAACGGAAGAGAATCCGGCAAAAACCGTAGCGAGCAAGATTAGGGTTGCGAGGATTGTTTTTTTCATGGGTGTGTTTTCTCCAAAGGACCTAGCGACGCAGGGATTCGAACCCCGGACCTGCGGATTATGATTCCGTTGCTCTAACCAGCTGAGCTACGTCGCCGTTATTCCTAGGAAATACCTTAAAAGGTATTTACCGGTCATTTTTTTTGAAATACCGGCCTTGTCAAAGATTTCTCTCCGGGTGATTCGAAACCTTTCCTAGGCAAAACTGGCCTTATATTCTTTAATCAGACCTTTGCCCGATTAGAACGTTCCAGCTTTCGGGCGTTTTTCCGTTCCCTTTTTGTTCCGGATTTGGTAAATTTTTTCTTTCTAAGAGAAGATTTTCTAGACGAACCTGTAATGTTTTTCCTAAATTTTCCCACTCAGATCTTAGTTCTTCCGGAAAGGAAAGTTTAGAATGAGAATCTACCTGGGAGAGAAGATCTGGAATCAATTTTTCTTCTATCTCCTTCTTCCTGAGTTGGAAATGTTCTGATAGGTCTTTCTGAGAATGTGAATATTCTTGTTCCAATCTTTTAAGAAGGAATCTGTCCGATCGTCCTGAATATTTATCCAATAAATGGATGACCTTTTCTTCAAAGATCGCTTCCATTCCGAGTTCTGTTTTTGGATGAAATTCTTTTTCAGTCCATTCTTTCAATTTGTTTAAAGCGTCTTTATATTGCGGTCTCTCTTCTATCCAACGAGAAACTAACTCTTCGTATGCTTCTGCAAGGATAGAAGAGAGTATTAGAAGTTGTAGTCCGAATGAAAAATAGATCTTAGGTTTAAAAACAAATCTATTCTCGGATTCGATTTTTCCAAGCGCAGATAAAACGGAGAAGTATTTGGAATCTGCTCTTTTATATACGAACTTTTGGATCGCTTCTTCTAAGTCTGAAGAAGATTCAGAGACTAATTCGTATTCGCCTATCTCCCTGATATCTGTCAAAGATCCTACAAAAAACGCTTTGGCTAAAGAGAAGGAGGAAGAATATCTTTTTCCATTCTCTTTTTTCCCCCATAATTTCCTTTCTAATAATAGAGAATTTGAATGTTTCTCTTCTTCTTTCCAAACGATCTTAGGAATTGAATGGAGTTCTGTTTCTAAAATTTTACTTAAGTGTTCTTCGGATCTTTCTATTTTTTCCAAAACATGAATATAAGAGTCTGTTAAGCTGTTTCCTTCGGAAGTCCAGAAGCAAAGTTTATTTCCGAATAATACCGGAGGGAGCATATAGGAGAAGGTAATTGAATTTGGGAACTCTACTTGGGTGAGAACAGGATAAGAGGGAAGGGTAGATAGTAGTTTAGAAGAAGGAACCCATTCTTCCAGCGGAACTAGATAGTATTCTTCGGCTCCATTTTCCTTTGCCCATGCCAACACGGATTGAAAATATTCTTTGGAGTTTGGAACTCCTACTTGGGCATCTCGCCTGTCTGAAAAAGAAAGTTCCGATGGACTAGGCCATTTGGCAAGGGTCTGCATGGTTTCTCCCATGATTATATTTTGAGCGTAGTGTACCAAACTAGCGCAAGGCAAAGGACAGGTAGATCCAAAACCTTGGGTCTGAAAATTCTACCGAATCCATTCAATCGGAGTTTTTTACTGATTGCCTCAGGTTCAAGGATTTTTAGCCTGAGCATGGACTGCTTTTCTAGGGGCTCCTTCTTTTTTTACAAATAGGGAAGATACTTGCAAGATGGGTATTAGGATTTGGCACATCTCTTGCATAAACATAAGCAGGACACGCTTTTCGCGTGCGAATTAGAGACCCCTAGTACAAACATATAGGAGATAAGTATCAATGGCGAAAAATGCCGCAGAAGTGATCGCTTTCGCGAAAGCGAACAAGGTTCTTTTCTACGATTTCCGTTTTACGGATATTAAAGGAGCTTGGCACCACGTTTCTTACCACGTAGATTCCGTAGAAGAAGACACTCTAAAAGGACTTCCTTTCGACGGTTCTTCCATCCCTGCTTGGCAACCGATCCACAAATCGGACATGCAGTTGATCCCTGACCCAACTTCCATCTTTTTGGATCCGTTCACTGCAGATCCTACTCTTGTAGTATTCTGCGATGTTTGGGACATCTATAAGAACCAAGCTTACGAAAAATGCCCTCGTTCCATCGCTAAAAATGCGGTGAAATACCTGAAAGATACCGGGATCGGTGACACTGTTTATTTCGGACCAGAAAATGAATTCTTCCTTTTCGACGGTTTGAAAGTAAGAGACGCGATCAATATCCAATACTACGAATTAGAATCTTCCGAAGGTATTTGGAATTCCCACACTGATATGCCAGGTTCCATCAACACTGGACACCGTCCAGGAACCAAAGGTGGTTACTTCCCAGTAGCTCCAGTGGATTCTCAAGTGGATCTTCGTGCTGATATCGTTAAAACTCTTCATAAGATCGGAATGGAAACTTTCGTGGTTCACCACGAGGTTGCTCAGGCTCAAGGAGAGATCGGAGTTAAATTCGGAACTCTTATTGAAGCAGCAGATAACGTTCAAAAACTGAAATACGTTGTTAAGAACGTAGCTCATAAATGGGGAAAAACTGCAACCTTCATGCCTAAACCTCTTTACGGAGACAACGGTAACGGTATGCATTGCCACCAATCCATTTGGAAAGACGGCAAAAACCTATTTGCAGGAAACGGATACCAAGGTTTGAGCGAATTAGCTCTTAACTATACTGGTGGTGTATTGAAGCACGGAAAAACTGTAGCTGCTTTCACTAACGCTTCTACTAACTCTTATAAAAGACTTCTTCCTGGATTCGAAGCTCCTGCGATCTTAGCTTACTCTGCTCAGAACCGTTCCGCATGCGCGAGAATTCCGTTCGTTAGCGGTGAAAAAGCTAAACGTGTAGAGTTCCGCTTCCCAGATTCTTCTGCGAACCCTTATCTTGCATTTGCAGCATTGCTTATGGCAGGACTTGACGGGATCCAGAACAAGATCGATCCGGGACCACCTCGGGAAGAAGACTTGTTCGAACTTTCTCTGGACGAGATCCGCGAGAAAGGAATCCAACAAATGCCTCACACTCTTAGAGAAGCAGTTGAGCATATGTTGGCTGGTAAAGAAATTTTCAAAAAAGGAAACGTATTTACCGAAGAGTTCATCCAAACCTACAAAGCTTATAAATTCGAAACTGAAATTTGGCCTTGGGAAGGACGTCCTCACCCATTCGAGTTCCTTACTACTTATTCTTGCTAATCGTAAGAATTCAGTATGGATTAAAAAACCCCGGATTGATTCCGGGGTTTTTTGTTTTATAGGTTCGGTTCGCACGGAGGCCACCGAGTTCACGGAGATTTAACGAAGATAAGATCCTTAGCGTCTTTGCGCCTTTGCGTGAACCCAAAAAAAATCCTAAAACAATTTTCACGCGAAGCCGCGAAGAAAAGAAGGTTCCGCTTATAAAGCGCTCTGTGTTCTCAGTGCCTCTGTGTGAAACTTTTTCGTTCTATTAAGGGATCTGATCTAAATTAGGCTTATCTGCTTCGGGGTATTTGGCCAGATAAGCGCCAACCGTTTCTCTCTTTTTAGTAAGCCGCTCTCTATGATCTGAAATGATCTGTCCGAAATCCAACTTACCGGTGATGATCTCGTATCTTTCCGTTTCTATAGTTCCTAGATCCAGATCATAATCTATTTCAGAGGCCTGGTCTGCGTATTTTCTGGAAGCTTCCCAATAAGGAATAGCTTCTTTGTAGAATGAATCCGCCACCTCGAAGGATTGTTTGAGCTCATGGGCAAAATCTAAATTATAAAAATATAAATGCCTTTTATCGAATTGGGAAGCGATCCTCATATAGGATCTCATGATCTGAAGATTCATGTGCATGAAGATTAGAAGTCTGTATTTATGATATTCTTCTTCATTCGTTACTCTGCAGAGTGCATTCCTCGGATGTCTAAATCTTTTTTGTAAGCCGGCTTTTAAGAAGAATATATTCCTTCTGAGTTCATTTTCTTTATAATGAAGTTTGAGCCCATACATCTCGTAATAGTCTTCTAAAAACTTTGGTTCCCATTTATGGAGTTTATAGGGAACCCAGTCGGAAAACTTGGTATATACACCATTCTTCTCGTATTCGTAATTATAGTCCAGGTCAGGTTCCGTGCTGATTGAGACCGGGATTGGATTCAATTTTTGTAATGTAGGGGAGAATAGCAGAAAAACTAGGATCCAGACCCGCGTTATGTGTCTTATTCTTCTCTGCATTCTATTTTATCCTATCGGTCTTTCTCGCCAATCCTGGAAGGGAAAAGAAGTTTCGAAAAATTCTACTTTAGCAGAGGTAGTGACAATTTGTCATTATATCTGAGTAGTTTCGAGTTTAAAAAAGCGACTGTGGGTCAAAAAAACTAGGAAAATATCAAATAAATTGTTTACAAAATCTGCTAAACTCCGATTTATATCCGCTATATTGGATTTTAATCCAAAATAAGGGACTCCCCATATGTTAAAAAATACACCTGCAAACCGACAGAGTCGGAACAAAAAATATTCACTTTTGCCGGTTAGACTACTTTTGTCTTTCGGACTTTTAGGATTAGGAACTCTTTGGGCCCAAGGGGTAGAACCTCCAAAACAAGAAACGGTTACTCAGGCTGACACAACTCCTGCGAAACCTACTGCTACCGAAGAAAAAACTTCTGCTCCTTCTACCCAAACTCCTGCTGCAACTGCGACTCCAACTGCGGAAACTAAGGATAAAGACAAGGAAAAAGATAAAGCTCCTGCGGTTCCTTACAAAAGTCCCTGGAAAGGTAAGTTAGACGGGGAATTACTTGGGACTTTACTCTTAACTCCTGAGCACCAGGATTCGGTCAAAAAAAGTTCCAATCTTTGGCTCACCGATAACCTTCGTTTCGGTTTACAGATCCGTCCTAGATTCGAAAATTTTAATAATCAAGATTTTGATAAATCCACAAATGATTCCAAAAACTACGTTACGCAAAATAGCCAGTTTTGGACTCTTTTGGATATCAATGAATCCTTCGCAGTAAAATTGACCATCCAAGACACTCGTCTTTACGGACAATATAAAGACCCGAGTGGAACTGGATACGGTCCAACTTCTTTCACAAATTCTATTGGGACTGCATATGCCCCGGGTAGCCAGGTCCCAGTAAAAAATAATACGGATATCCGAGAAGCTTATGTGATCTGGAAGGATTTTCTTCCTTATACAAAATTGTATTTAGGTCGTCAGGTTTTCTCTTATGGAGATTCCAGGATCATCGGTGCTCGTAACGATAGCCAGATCGGTAACTCTTTTGATGGGGTTAGAGTCGCATTCGATACTAAGACTTGGTCCACTCATGCAGGTTACACTGTTCTTGCAGAAGAGAGTAATGGTCCGAACGGATTTGTAACTGCAAACAGTCAGAAAGTTGGCGGAGCAAAAGCTCTTAACGATACTTATCTTGCTTTCTTGTACAATACTTGGAAACCTTCTGAGGAATTGGTAGTCGATCTATATGAGATAGGTGTTATCAAAAAATATAATACTACTACGGCTACCGGCCCTCTTGTGGATCCGAATGAAAGAACAAACGGTAGAGACAATCTATTCACTACAGGTATTCGTTTGAGTAATAGGACAGCTTCCGGTAGAAGTCTTCCTGCAGGTAAATCCTGGGACTGGGGTTTAGAATATGCAGCTCAAACCGGAAGTACCGGCCAAACAATAGACGCCTCTTGGGATACTTTGAATACAACCATAGGATCCGGAACGAACAAACATGCCGCTTATAAGGAAACCGTTCAGCATGACGCTTCCTTCTTCTTGGCTCAAACAGGTTATACTTATAAAGGTTTCCGTGTGGGAGTTCAATTCGCAAGAGCCTCCGGTGACCCTAACCGTGCTGATGGAAAATCTGCAACTTGGGATCCTTTATTTGCTACAAGATCCGGTGGATTCCCATATTTCGATTCGGGGAACGGTATCGCAAACGCTGCATTCTGGGCGAACGTAAGAACTTCTTCCGTTCATATCCAATACTATGATGATACCTGGGGAAGATTCATTTTCGCAGTTTATGATATTCGTAAGGATAAAGTCCAAGATGCTTGGTATGACGGTAATCGAAACGCGGTCAGTGGTAGCACCGGATACGATGCAAATGGAGACTTCCTCGCGAACAAGACTGTTACTGGAAGTACCGAAAACTATGCCAATAATCCTTTCCTGAAAAATTGGCAACCTGGACATAGACTTTTGCTGGAATATGACCTGATTTATATCAAGAAGATTAACGATTACTTCTCGATCTGGGCAGGAGCCACTGTTCTTTATGCGGGAGATGCGATCAAAAACCAAAAACAATTCAATCTAGATAGAAATAGTACTTATTTCTCACTCACTCTTCAGTTCGCCATCTGAGGTAGTCATTCCTCTCATGCCCGGTCTTTTTTTAGAAAAGGATCGGGCTTTTTCCGTCCTTTCTACCTTTCTGCTTCGTCCAAACAAGTACGGATCAAATCCAGGGGTATCCTTCCAGGAATTCAGGATTGACCATACTTTTAGAAATCGCAACTTGGTTTCGAGGTTATGGGGCCGATAATGAATCTTAGGAGAAAGACAAATCCTGTTTAGGTCTAATCGTCCATCTCATGAAGAAAATTCGGATCCTTCTCTCCTCAACGTTTGGCCTAAGAGCCGGACTTCTAATATTCTTCTTTTTCCTAACTAGCTCCTTACATGCCCAGTCCCAGGTAGTTTCCGAATCCTGGATGTCCTCTCTCAACAAATGGTTGGAGACAGGAATTTCAGGTTCAGAGTTTGGATTCCATTCCGCGATCTTTCTGATCCTGGGAGGACTTTGCGCAAGTCTTCTTCCTTGTGTATACCCTTTGTATCCGATCACTGTAGGGATCATACAAGCAAGGGGAGAAACTGCCACGAACAAAATGTTCCACCCGTTGGTGTATTATGCCGGCTTGGCATCTATGTATTTTTGTTTCGGGCTCGTGGCAGGAGTTTCCGGTGGAGCATTTAATACTGTTCTAAGATTTCCGGGAACCAATCTATTCTTAGCCGTAATTATTTTCTTACTAGGACTTGCTTCATTAGGAATTTTGCATTTACCAATTTTCCCCGTGAAAGAGTGGAAAGGTTGCCAAGGCTGGAAGGGAACTTTCCTTTTGGGAATGGGAGCAGGTTTTCTTTCCTCTCCTTGTGTTGGTCCGATTGTAGTTGCAATTCTCATTCAAGTGACTGCAGGAGTCCAAAGTATAACTGTTTATTCTTTAGCGGTTTCCGCATTCAAGATGGCATTATTCGGTCTCGGTTTAGGATTGCCTTTTTTATTTTTAGGTGTATTCGGTCTTTCTCTTCCTCGCGGGGGTAGATGGACCAGATGGATACAGATCGTTTTAGGATTTGTGGTCTTCTACTTTGCTTGGTCTTATTATAATAAAGCGATGCAATTATGGTCTGTTCCATTTGATTTAAGCCTCGGGATCTTGGCTGCCGCTCTTGGTGTTTTGGCTACGGCATATTTTTACCAGCCAGCATCTATTCTTCGCACAGAAAGGATGAAGAAGGCATTACTTCTTACAGGACTGATTTGTTCTAGTGCGATCCTCATTCGACTTGCCGGTTGGGGAACCGTTCCAGGCGGGATCAAGAAGGATGTGGTAGAAGAACATGGAAATCTAGAGTGGCATAGAATTTCCGATACGGCATTCGAGACTGCTCGCACGGAAGACCGGTTGGTGTTTGCAGATTTTTATGCAGATTGGTGTTCTAATTGTAAAGCTTTCGAAGAGTTAACTATATCCGATCCGAATTTGAACCAGGCACTCGGCAAAACGATCCTTCTGAAAATCAGGGACGATGATAAGGATTTTTTAATATATGAGAATGATCCTAGATTTCCTGAATTAAAAATTGGTCTTCCTTTCTTTGTGATCTTCTCTCCAGATGGGAAGGTTCTTTTTAAAACTACGAATTATTTGAATACTGCAGATATGATCAGAACGATCAAAGGCGAGAAGTTCCACGCCTCAGGTGAGTAGTGTAGTCTCGCACAGAGCTCACGGAGAACACAGAGAGTTTGTGAGTAGCAATGTAGGAATTCCCACATGCTTCTTAATTCATCCTCTGTGACCTCGGTGTCCTCCGTGCGAAACTCTTTTGAGGTAATTAAGCTGGGACCGGTTCCTTTTCCCAGAGTTTCCATTTCACTAAGAAATATAGACCGACTAGTATGATCGCGATCGATACGTACTGTGATTGGGAAAATCCATGCCAGTAATATCCGTTTAAGAAGGTAGTCGTTTCTCCATTTGCTCCTGGAATATTGGATTGCACAGGTGGATCGAAGAAAGGGATCACTGCCTTATTCACTCTTAAGAATTCTATCGCTAATCTTGCAAGCCCATGAAGGATTAAATACTGTGCGCCTAAACTGAACTTTTTGAAGTTTTGGAATCTTGCCCATTTTTGAAAGTAAATGAAGAATAGGAAAGATACAACTGATTCCATAACTGGAGTATTCCAAACGGGAACACCACTTGGAACCGCACTTGTCGGCCAGTAGGTGAATGTTAAAAGAGGAATGTCTGTGTGAGTTGCAAATCCGTAACAGCCGTCCCCAGAAACAAAACATCCTAATCTACCAATCGCATAACCTAATGCCATACTCGGAATTGTAGCGTCCAAGTATGCTTTTACATCCAATTTGTTTTGGATCATATATAGGCTGATGAATAAGATCCCGAAAAGGAATCCTCCGTAAAAGACCAAACCGCTTCCTGAAAATAAACTGGACCAAAGCCCAGGACGACCAGGGAAACCATCAAAGTGGGTGAGTGGGTAGAGATACTTTCCATCAAAGCCAGGGGTATCTACGAATACTTGGTCCCAGATCTCGAAGATAAAAAATATCTTAGCACCTACGAATGTTCCAAAAACTCCTAAGATCAAAAGCCAATCTGCATGAGCCGGCTCCAGATGTTTTCTTTCTAATTCCTTAGGTAAAAAATAAGAAGCCGCCAGAAAGGCGATCACTACTAAAATACTGAATGTGGAAATTCCTTCCCAGCCGCTGCTGATGTATTTCTGGACGAAAGGTACTAGTCCGGGAATATCTATGACTTTATACATGTTTCCTTCTTTGGATCTTTTTTCCCTTATATTCGTTCCCCGAATCGGGAAAGTTTCGGAGAGATTAAAAATTATTCCATATTCACGAATTCAGCCGGGTCCATAGGAGGATCATAGCCTATATGGACTTCATAATGCACGTGAGGTCCCGTGGCCTTTCCTGTGGAGCCTACATTTCCAATATGCTGGCCTCTTGTGACAATCTGTCCTTTTTCTACAAAGACCACGGAGCAGTGCCCATACACGGTATAAAATCCATTCAAGTGATTGATACGAATACTTTTTCCGAGTCCGCCTGCTGATTGTCCATTGTCTTCTATCACACCTGGAGCTGTAGCATATATTGGAATTCCTTCGCCGGCAGCAAAGTCTATACCCGAGTGGAATTCTCCCATCTCTACTAAACCGAATGGATCCACCCTTCCTCCAAAAGTAGAAGTCACAAATCCTACTCCAGGTTTTAAGGGACGACCTCTAGGCATCGCGTATAGAATGGATTCTCTTTCTTCCAAATAATCGAATGCGTTTTGGAAGGCATGTTTGATCTTGTATAATTCAATGTTTCTTTCTGCAAAACCTTCTACTGTATCAGAATATAAATCCATGTTAGTCGAAGATTCAGGAACATTCTTCTTCAGGCTAAATTCAGGTACATAATCGAAGGTGAGAATTCTTTTCCAAGGAACTTCTTCCCAAGCAACTAAGTTTAATTGTTCTGTTTTCTTTTCTAAACCGGAAATTTCTTTCTTCGCGTCTTTGAGAAGAGAGTTATAATAAAGAAATAGCCCGACATTATTGTCAGTCTCTCGGATCAACTCTCGATTTGGTACAAAGAAGAAGTTCATGTACACCACGAATGCACTTGCGAGTAGAAAAAGTAGGACTGAAAGTACTCCTAAGAACGCAGCCATGAAGACACTCAGCTCTACATTCAGCACAGCTTCGTGATCGTGAGGTACGAGCAGGAAAGAAATTTTGCGAGACCCTTTTTCTTTGATTTTTAGCCAGGAAGAACGGAAGCGAAGATACTTGATCTTCAGCCTTTCTGCGGCTCTGGGGCGGTCTTCGAACTTTGCCTCGTTGTTCATAGATTTTTACTTGCAGGTAGGGGTCCGACGGGGATTATAGGACTTAACTATCCCATCATATGAAATTTCTGTCCAATCTCTTCAAGAAAAAAATAGGATCCGTCGACGACATTCTTATTTATCCGGAGGGAAAGAGGTTTTATAGGGATTCACATCCGATCCGCAAGACCATGATCGACGAGGATGCGGTAAAGATCATCCACCGTCTTCATAAATTTGGATACAAGGCCTATATCGTGGGCGGAGGAGTTCGGGACCTTCTTTTGGGACGCAAGCCAAAAGATTTCGACGTAGTCACCAACGCCACTCCGAATCAAATTAAAAAAATCTTTAATAACTGTCGGATCATCGGTCGCAGATTTAAGATCGTTCATATTCTTTTCAAAGGAAAGGTGATCGAGGTCAGTACTTTTCGTTCTCTTCCCGAACATCGTTTTGAAAAACCTGTAGAAGATCAGGATTATCTGATCAAACGAGATAATAAATTCGGAACTCCGCAGGAAGATGCTGCGAGAAGAGACTTCACGATCAACGCGTTATACTATGATATCCGTAATGATTCCATCGTGGATTATGTAGGCGGATACGAAGATATCCAAAGCAGACAACTCAGAGTGATAGGAAATCCGGACATCTCATTTAGAGAAGATCCGGTCAGAATGTTGCGTGCAGTAAAATTTGCAGTACTTCTTGGTCTTAAAATAGACAAGGGAACTTCCAAATCTATTAAGAAGAATGTACACGAGTTGGAAAAGGCTTCTTCTTCCCGTATGTTGGAAGAATATAATAAAATTTTCCGCACCTGGAGAACTTCTCTTATTTTCCAAGGTATGGCTCAAAATTCCCTGCTCGAAGTCCTACTTAAGGAAGCGTTCGAAAGAGAGCGCAGGAAAAATCCCGACTTCGGAGAGAAGTTTTTGGAGACCCGAGTTGGGAAACGTCTGGCGATTGCGGACAAACTTCTTACAGAAAGAGAAGAACTCACTCCTCAGATATTTTATGCACTTTTATTTTCCGACCTTGCGGAAGAGTCTTTAACTAAGAAGAGTGGGGGGCACCTGGTTGCCTCCTTAAAACAATCTTTGGAGCCTATTTTCGAGAGACTAGGAACTCCTAAAAAAGATAAGGAAAGACTGATCAAGGTATTTGCGTCTCAAGAAAGATTTACCCATATCGAAGACGATAAAGCTTCTCAAAATAATTTTTTCCGTAAGAAAGACTTCTTCTACGACGCGTTTTACGTTTATAAGATCAATGCGATCGCGGATAATAATGATAAGGCCCTACAGTCTGCATTCTTCTGGGAAATCTCTCTCCGTAAAAGGCCGGTTCTACCAAACAGTATTGGCGGCGGAGGAGGAGGCAGAAGAGAAGGCGGCCAACAACAGGGTGGACGTCCAAACCGAAATCGTAAAGAAAGAGAAGGCGGTGGCGGTCGATTCAAAGATCGTAATAAAAAAGGCGGCCGTCAAAACGGAGAACAGTCTAAACCGCAACAATCTGAAACAAGTTCAGAAGATTCCGATTTTAACGAATCGGATTGATATTGTTCTATTCGAAGGATTGGACCACAAATTGAAGGTTGGTCTTTCCTCTAAAAGTGTTCTCTTCTAAACTTCCCCAAAGATCTAACTCACCTTTTTCTCTTAATACCTGAGAAAATTCTTCTGCCTTATTCCAAATAATACATTGGATGGATTCGGAAGATGCTAAAATTTTGAACCTTGCATGTTTACCATCTGATAGAGGACGATAAGAAAGTATTCTTGCACCTTTCACAGAAAGTAATGGAGCGGGATTTTCCATACCGAAAGGTTCAAATAGTCCAAGTTCGATGTATAAATTTTCTCTTAACTCTTGAGGCCTGAGACTTACCAAACTTTTGGTCTCTTCTTGTAGGCCTGAAACTTTTTCCGATTCCAACCAACTTCCTGCTTCTTGGAGAAGAATTTCTGCAAGTTTTGGTATCTGATCGATTGAAAGAGAAAATCCTCCCGCTTCTTTGTGGCCGCCGAATTGGTGAAAAATATTCTCAGCTTTTTTAAGAAGGTTCAGAACATTCTCACGTCCGTAGGCTCTTACACTTCCCTTTGCGTGTCCATGATCCGGGGCTATAAAAATAACGGGTCTTTTATATTGTTCCACAAGTTTTGTGGCTACGATCCCTGATACACCTGGTTCGAAATCGGGTTCGTAACAGAAAAGGATTGGCCTTTCTGTTCTTTCTCTTTTCCTTTTTAGGAAACCTTCTACTCTGAATAAATTTCTTTTGGTTCTTTCTCTTCTTTCTTCGTTTAATTTCAGAAGGTCAGTTGCGAGAATTTCCGCTTCCTTGTCCGAGTTGGAAAGAAGAAGCCCAAGTGCCGCTTCTGTTTTTTGCATCCTGCCTGCAGCGTTTAATGCAGGACCAATGCTCCAGCCCAAGTCTCTAGAGAGTATCTTCTTCTTATCTAGATCTAATTGAGATAAAAGTTTTTCCAAACCGGGACGATGTGAAAATTCTCCCGTTTTGATCTTCTGAAGAGTAAAACAACCTTCTTTGACTATAATCCTATTTTCTCCCACAAGCGGCATCATATCGGTGATTGTTCCAATAGAGGCAAGATCCAGATTTTTCAAAACCTGTTCCCAAATGGCAGGTGAAGAAGAAATTTGAGAATAGAAAACTTCTCTTTCCGGAAATTGGGTTTTGGAAGTAGTAGGCCAATCTATAAAACTACCGGAAAAACGTTTTTCTGCTTCCGACTTATCTCCCTGGAAAAGTTTGATCCCATTTTTTACAAGAGACCCGCTAAAGAATGTTTCCCCATCGGAGATCCAGACCAAAGAATTATAATTATCTAATGTAGTATAAAGCCATGCAGTGATCAGTTTCCATGCAATCACGGAAGTGCAGATCTTTTCCGTAGGATAAAGAGAATCTCCTCTTTTAGGAGAGATAAGTTTACAAGAAGAAGGTATTCTTTCCGGAATTTCGTGGTGATCCAAAACCACAACCTGCATTCCTTCTTTGTTCAATTCTTCTATTTCAGCACTATTGCTTGTTCCAAAGTCAAGTGTTACGAGTAGGTCAGGTTTGACCTCTCTCACATATTTCATCGCTGGTTCACATAAGCCGTAATCTTCTTCGCTGGAAGTTTTTACGGTAAGTTTTCCAGGATGTATCCCTCTTAAAAAATTGGCGAGTAGACTTGTAGAACAAACGCCATCACTATCCCTATCTCCATAGAGTAGGATGGATTTATTTTCTTTGATTGCTGTCTGAAGAATGCGGATAGATTCATCCATGTCCGGTAATAAAAACGGAGAAGGAAGATCTGCAATATTTTGGGTAAGGACTTTTATAGGCTCGGAAACCCCTCCGAATTTTGTCCCGAACACATGGGACTGAAGAGGGGTTAGGCCTTGGATGGAAGAATTTGGTAGGTTATGAAAATCCGGTCCATGCTGGGGCATAATTACATGATGCAATTCCCGCTGAATTTTGCTCCTGATTCGATTTCAAGATCCGGGGTGCGAACATCTCCGACTAATTTGCCTGTCTTGCGGACGGAAACTTTGGAGGCAGCGCTGATATTTCCTTTTAGATCTCCCTCGATTTCCAGGGTTCCTGTTTCGATATCGGCCTCGACTCTTCCTGTTTCTCCTACGATCAAAGATCCTGTGGTCTCAATGGTGCCTTTGAATTGACCCTTGATCTTCAGTGCGTTATTGAAACGTAGTTTGCCTCGGAATTGGATGTCTTCCCCGATAATCGTGTCTATGGATTCTTCGCTCATGAGTCTCCATTCTCGGACCCCGATCGGACCTTTCAAATGTTTTTCCCGACATAAGACTATTTTTTTGAGTTTATAAAGGTTCGCACAAAGCTCACGGAGGACACGAAGAAAAGGGTCGGTAGGATGTAGGAGTTCCTACAACTTAGGCGGGGTGATGTTGGAATTCCAACAAACAACATCCCTTCGTGATCTTGGTGCTCTCCGTGCGAAACTTACTAGAATGCTGCGACTAGAATCGTTTCGATCTCGTTTTTAGGGAGTTCCCTAGGCAAGGAATCCAAGAATGGAAAAGAAGAAGCAAGACTTGCGATCCCTGGAAGATCTATCTTACGTACTTCGTACTCGGAAAGCCTTTGAGGGATTTTGAGTTCTATATAAATTTTACGAATTCCTTCTACCGCTTTGATGGCCGCTTCGATCACCGAAATATTGGTGATGTCCTCGTCCAAGGCTTTTGCGATCATCACATACTTACCCGCGGAAGAAGTGAGGTTATATTCCATCACGTGAGGAAGAAGAATGGACATCGCCTGGAAAACGTCCAGGTTCGTTAAGTTGGAAGCAGCTAAGGAAAGTGCATAACAAAGTCCTAATGAGCTAGATGAATGTGACATTCCTACAAGCAAACTTGCTCCAAAGATCGCGTTTTTATATTGTAAGTTCTTCGGATCTCTGATAGCGGGAACTAAGTTTTTATAAATGATCTCTATTGCTCTTAAGGAAGAAGAGTTTGTGAGTTCATTCGAATATTTGGAAAGAATACTGTCCACTGCAGCCGCTAGAATTCCAACTCCGACTTTTGCAACGTCAGCAGAAGTCATAAAGCTACTGATCTTTGCATCGGCGATCACCATCTCTGGGAAAAGGAATTCGTTAGCGAAATAACGAACGGTCCTATCGTCATCCATATACACTGTAGCAGTAGGAGAACATTCCAATCCCATTACCGGATGAGTAGGGATAAGAATGAGAGGTATCGGTTTTTTAAGCCTGATATTCTTTTTCAGGATGAAAACATCTTCTGCGAAAGCATCATTATTTGCAAGAAGTGCGACTAACTTTGCAGTGTTCAGGCTTTCGTAAGAACCATAGCCTATAATACAATTTGCGTTGGAGATCCTAGCGAAGTACGCGGCGGTATCTAGTTCTTTTAATGTAGGTTCCTTCTCGATATTATCATAAAGAATTACACCATCTATATGTTTCTCTAAAGAAGTTTTTATGATGGAGAACTCGTCCATATTCTCCAACTCACTTTGAGTAGAGAGTATGACCGCGCGGTTGCCGATGTTCTTAACGAAGTTACCCATTTTAAAGCCGCAATCGACTTCAAAATGGATTTTGGTGGGAAAACTAAAATTGATCCAGTCGGGGAGTATCGGCATTGTGTGTCGTTCTCCCTTTTAATTGAGAGGAAGTATGTAAAATCCGGAATCCAAGGGAAACAATTCCGGATTTAATTAGTGATTAACGGCCTAAAAAAGATTCTGCGATACGATCAGCTACTGCGTTTAAAATTTCAGGGCTGAGATTATCGTAATCTCCGTTCTTAAGTTTTTCCTTAACTTCTTTTAGTTTGGTAGAACGTTCAGAATCCACAGGACTTGCTACGATCTTTTGTGCGATCGTTTGCACTTCTGCTTGGATACGTGCTTCCGAAGCCTTTTGTTTAGCAGTGTCGGAAATAGAAATATTATCAAATGATTCTTTAGATTCAGATTTGCGTACAGGAGTCGACTTACGTGGCTCGTAAGATCCTCCGCCAATGCCGCCTATTTTATCGATAGTCATGGGTTTTCCCTCTCACTCCAAAGTATCGGCATCTCCGACACGTCCGTTAAGCATTTTTTTAGGATTTGTATAGATTAATACTACAAATTCACCCTTTTCCGGGAATTTCAGGGACTCGAGGGCTTGAACGGGTTCTATTTTTAGGATTTCCTCATGGATTTTGGTCAACTCCCTCCCTAAAAGAATAGGAGAATTCGGAAAAATTTCCCGGATCGCAGACAGGGTATCCCTAATCCTATGAACCGATTCGAAGATGGTAAGAACCCCTTCGAAGTTTTCCCATTCTTTGAGTTGGTTTCTTTTTTTACCCTTCTTCTCTGATAAAAAACCTAAGAATAGGGAAGGTTGCACCTGCCATCCTGAAACAGAAAGCATGGAAGTAAGAGCACTTGCTCCGGGGATCGGAACGATTGGAATATTCTCTTCTCTTAAAATTCGGACCAATTGGGAGCCCGGATCCGAAACTCCTGGAGTTCCTGCATCTGAAACTAAGGCCAAGGTCTTTCCTGATTTCAGATCTTCTATAATACCTTTATAAGGTTCGGCACCTTGGTCTTTATATAAAGTCCTAGCTTGGGTAGAAATTTCGTAGGTTTGTAGAAGTCTTCTGCTATGAGAAGAATTTTCGCAATAGATTACATCTACTTGCTTAAGCACCTGAACGGCTCTGAAAGTAATATCTTCTAAGTTTCCTATGGGAGTAGCAACTACATAGGCAGCGCCCGGGCGAATAGTAAATTTAGAAGCGTTAGCCTCGCTCATAGATTGCAACCCGGCGGAGATTCTCCCGCAGGGCAGGCGCAGCCTGTAGCCGCATTTCCCTTTGTACAAGGATTACAGGCGGTTCCGACAGGACAAAGGGCTTGTGTAGAAGTAGAGCAGCTTGCCACAGTGCATGCAGTAGGATTGCAGCTGGTATTGGTTCCACAATGATCCGGATAGATGGAACTACATCTTGTGATCGGAGTGGACATATTAGAAGTGATTCCCGTATTCAATAATGCTCTTAATGTGAAAGTATATACCTCACATTTTTGGAACATCTGTATCGGGGAGAACGGCTGATAATTTTCGATCGTCTGAGTTACTACATTAGAGGTAGAAGCTTGGATCGCCAGCTGAGGAAAAGAAGGTTGTACCCCGTTTTCTAAGTATAGATTTGCGCTACTGATCGTTTCTCCGGCGGAAGGAATGGCAAAAGTAATATAAAGATTATAACCTACAAACTGAGGTTCCAGATTAGTGATATAATACTTCAGATCATACTCTGGCTTATGAGTATCTATATTATCGTATTTAGCGGTGATTGAAAAAATCTGGGGAACTCCTACCGGAGTTATGAACACATAAGGTGACTGGGCCACCTCAGTATTCGTTCCGCAAGATGCGAAAAATAAAAAAACCGAGAATAAAACCGCCTGAAAGGCAGGGGTTTTTAGGTTGCCCATCTTTAGGGTATGTTGGATTCTAAATTTACAACCCACAAGGATAGAATTCGACCTTGGAGTGGTCTTACAACTAAAAAAATGGGGCTTCCTCATCGTGACTAGAGTTCGAACATTATTAATTTCCGTAGTTTTTATAGTATTCTTCATCTTCTTATTGGTGGTCTTATTTTGGACCGATGACGATACGTCAGACTCCAAGAATAAAAAAAGTGAGGCAGAAGCACTCGCCAGCATTTTTGGTGGGGGATCCGGAGCCAATTCGGGAAATTCTGCTTATGGCAAAACAGGCGCGGATCCTTCCTTATTCGATTCCAATTCTGATTTTTATAAAGCCGGAAAAGCAGAATATCGTGAACCGGAAGTAGGGGAACCTTCTTCTGAAAATAAACCTGGAGGAGCACCTGCTTCCGATTCGGACAACCCAGTAAATCCTCAAACCGGAAAACCTTATACCAACGAAGAAATGGAAAGGTTTACTCAACTTAAAGAAAAATTTCCGAATAACTCCCTTCTCCCTAGCCGTATGAGTCCCGCAGAAAAAGAACAGAGAAAAGTTTTTGAACAAAAAGTATCCGAAGCTACTCGGGCAGTTCTGAGTCGCACTGCATCTAAGGACCAAACAGTAACGTATTACGATTATATGGAAAAACAATCTAAGGACAGACTCGAGATCGTAAAATATCTGGTGGATTTGCAAAAGGGATCCGGAGATCCAGAACAAGAGAAGAAATTAGAAACTATCCAACAAACTATGATCCAACAGTTGGAACAAGTACAGAAGGATAAGCAAAGAGCTTACGAACAAGCCGGTTTGTGAAGGTTCTTTTTTGATAGTCTTTTCTCACGCGAAGCCGCTAAGAATAGAAGGTTTATTGCACAGCAAGCAAGTAGTTTTACAAACTACTAAACCTTAGCGTTCTTTGCGACTTTGCGTGAACTAAACTTTATTTCATATATTGATCCAAGAATTTGATCTGATCGCGAATTAATCTTTCGAATAAAGGTGAATGATACACCTCAAAATGATCCGCGGGATAATGGATAACTTTTCCTAACGGCGCATCATTCGCGCATTTTATTGCGATTTCTGGATCCATTAAGGTTTCCTTGTCGCTAACGCATACAAGTAAAGGGCATTTTACTTTTTTTGCATATTTATAAGCGTCGTAAAATAACATATCGATTGCAGAGCCTGCCGTAACTCTATTATCAAACTTATATCCTTCCGGCATGACCGATTTCCATCCTTCTAATGCGCCGGGAACGGTGACGAATGCTTTATTTCCAGGAAGTCCTACAATTGGAACGTATCTTCTTGGTAACTCAAAGAAGGAGCGGAAAGTATCGGATAGGATCGGAAAAGTTAAACGAAGCAGATTTACGAATCCTGATTTAAGAGCGGGCGCTCTTCCTTGTAGCACGGGACATTGTACGATTGCTGCCCCTAATTCAGGATGTTTGGAAGCGGAAACCACAACATGACTGGAACCTAAGGAAGTTCCCCATAACGCGATTTTTGAAGAATCCAATTCAGGATTTTCTTTCACGAATCGGATTGCGGAATCTATATCCTCTAGATACCGAGAAATATTCATGTATTGTCTTGGATTTCCTCCTGATTCTCCTAAATGTCTGAAATCGAAAGAAAGGACTGCGTATCCTGCATCTGAAAATTCCCGTTCATACTGTTCCAACTTCATATCATGGGTCGCTCCTCCTCCATGTACTAGGATAATTGTTGGAAATGGTTTTTTGCCTGAGGGAAGTGTGAGCCAGGAGGTGCAGAAGCTGTCTCCAGAATTAAACTTTGTTTTGGTTGTCATAGGATTCTCCAATACGTATGGTGTACGTAATAGGACGGAATATATACGTACGATGTACGTAAATCAAGTAAAAAAAATGCCCAGACCTTCTAAATTTACTAGAGAACAATTGCAGTCGGCTGCCTTAGAAATCGTAGACCAGGAGGGGTTAGGGGCCTTGTCTATGAGGACCCTAGCTTCTTCCCTTGGGACCGGAGCAATGACGATTTATAATTATGTTTCAGACCGGGCTGACTTAGAAGCTCTTCTTGTGGAAGCTGTGATGTTGAAGGCTTCTTGGGACGGATCTGAAAGATCAGATTGGAAGGAAGATGTAAGAGCGATTGCCTTAGCATTTTGGAAAGCGGCTCGTTTGCACCCGAATGTAATTCCTTTAATTTTAACCAGAAGAAGTTTTTCTCCAGCATTTTTAGATCCTTCGGAAGCTCTTTTGCGTGCACTTGTAAAAAGTGGAAGATCTGGATTGGATCTGCTTGTGGCGTTTAGAACAGTCTCCGGATTTTCTATGGGAATTGCTCAGGCAGAACTTGCAGGTCCTCTGTCTTCTTCTCAAGATGAAAGTTCTGAAGAAACTATTTCCAGATTCTTATCTTTACCGAAAGAACGTTATCCCCTTCTAATTGAAATTGCAAATTCTGCCAAGTCGAGCAGTCCGGAAGAAGAGTTTATCTCCGGATTGAATATTATTCTAGAAGGGTTGTCTAAGGACTAAAAAGAGATCTCGCTTAGGATTGGAAAACGGAAACTGGATTTAGGATCCAAACCGTATTCATCCAAATGAAAAGAAGGTGGGAGCCTTTCTCTTTTCCATTGGCTTGCGGAGAATAATTTCAAAAATTTCTTTTTGCCTTCTTCTGCTTCTTTTGCGTCGGACCATTCTTGGGACTCTAAAAGATTGTCCGGAGATTTTCCTAAGAATACAAAATTCCTTTCTAATTTTTGGAGAAGAGGATAAGGCATCAGGTCCTTCTCATCTTCCTGTTTTTCAGAAAGTGGTTTTAGTTCTGCAGTAGGTTTCGAATTCAAAATTCCTTCGAGCGCATTTATCTTAGGAAGTATGATATCCTTTCCTTCATGCACATTCTTTAGCCAAGAAAGTACGAATTCTTTGCTTACACCTGTGAGTGGGGCAACGGAACCCGAAGAATCCCCGTCCATTGTTGTATATCCTACACTTGCTTCGCTTCTGTTTCCTGTAGAAAGGAGAAGATGTCCATTCAAGTTTGCAAGTAACCAGATAAGAGGTGATCTGACCCTGGCTTGTATATTTTGGAGTGCAAGATTATGATCTTTCCAGTTAGGAATAAGACCTTTCACTGAAGAAATTTTTTCCAACATGGATTTAACTTCAGAATCTACTGTGATCTCTGCGTGGGTAAAACCTAATTCTTCCGAAAGTTGTTTTGCTGAATTTTTGGTATGTTCCGAATTGTTTTCCGTTCCCTGAAAAAGTGTGAAGAGTAGATTTTTAGGATCTAATCCTAAGGATTCCAAATACTTAGGTCCTAGTTCTTTCCCAGAAAATAGAATTCCTGCTTTTATAAGAAGTGCGCAGGCAGCGCTATCCGCTCCGCCTGAAAGAGATAATGTATAACCTTTTGTTTTGGATTTGATCAGATAATCAAATAATCCAAGAGAAGTGGCTCTTGTAAAATCTTGGAATAGGTCCGACTTGGAAACTTGGACTGAATTATCAAAATTCTTTTGGGCCTTTAGAGGAAGTATTTCTATTCTTTGAAGTCCTTTTCCTCTGGATCTAAATTCTCTTGTACCGGATGATCTAAAATTTCTTGCACGATTGGATCTAAGTTCTGTGGAATCCAGATCCAAATGGGTACTTTCAAAATCAGTAAAATGGAGTTTGGGACCTTCTTGTTTTACATTTCCATCCACGATCCCCATACATCCGCCTTCGAAGATCAAACGGCCTGATTCATTTCCATCTAAGTTTGCATAAAGAATTGCGGTGGAGGAATTACGAGAAGACTCTGAGAACATCTTTTTACGGATCTCTTGTTTTCCCAAAGCAAAGTGAGAAGCCCCGGGAGAAAGGATGAGATCTGCTCCTGCTTCTACCAGATATTGGCCAGGTCTTGTTTGGACCCAGGAATCCTCGCAGATCTCTATTCCAAAATTGAAATCTGCACTTTCAAAAAGTAAGGAGCCAAAAGGAAGTTCCGATCCATCAGGAGTGATCGCGTAATTTCTGGATTCTTCTCCTTTTGTGAACCATCTATTTTCGTAATGTACACCTGTTTGAGCCAGGTTTTGTTTTGGGACGAGTCCAAGTATTTTTCCATTCTGCAAAATAGCGGTCACGTTAAATAGATAAGGACTTTGGAAGAATGGAAGTCCAACAATTACTGTTTTGCCCGAGGTGGCTTTTGCGATCTCTAAAAGGCTTCTCCAAGATTGTTCCCAAACCCAAGGAAAATAAAAAGTGTCCTCGCAACCGTAACCGGAAATACAGAGTTCCGGAAAAAGGATGAGAGAAGAGTTTTCGTTAGCCTGGATAGCTGCCAGGATCTTTTCTCGATTCCCCTTAAAATCTAAGGCGGTTGTTTTTAAACTTACTGCTGTACAACGGTAGACGGACATTTCGCTCCTAGTATCGCCGATTGGGAGTTATAGAAAAGGATTTTTCATAGATAGGTACAGAGTTTATAGAGGCTCAGAGTGTGTTTTCACACAGAGTCGCGAAGTCGCAGAGAAGGGGATGTTGGAATTCTAACAAGGTAAAACCCTTCTTTTCTTTGCGCCTTAGCGTGATCCCAAAAATGTATTTCATTTGTTTTTCACGCGAAGCCGCTAAGAGGAAAAGATTCTAAATTTAGGCTTCCTAAAATCCTCTGCGTCTCTGCGTCTCTGCGTGGCTAACAATCTCAGAATAAATTCTCTCTGCTGCTCCTCTGCCTGTTTCCACAAATTGGCGGTTAGAAAAACGAATAGCCTCTTTTCTTTCCGAGCTTAGTTGCAGTATTTCTAAAACTTCTTCTTTTGTGCGGATGATGAATAACCCGCCTCTATGATTCAGTTCTATCGCTTCAGGCGCATGTGTGATCCTCGGGCCGCTTAGAAGTGGAAGTCCGAAGTAAGCAGGCTCCAGAACATTATGAACCCTATTATGTAATGCTCCACCTATATATGCAAAATCAGCCGCTCTATATGCGTGCGCCAAAATTCCAAGCACATCGAATAAGATCACTCTGGAAGAAATAGAATTAAACTCAGTGCGAGAGTATAGAGTATAATCCGAGGTGAATGATTTGATCTCGGATTCTAACTGAGTGATCCTTGTTGGATCTGTTTTATGGGGGAAGATCCAGAAGGATGTATTTTTGAGAGAAGGTTCTTGCAGAAGAGGAAGAAGTAATTTTTCACAAGGTTCATATGTAGAAGCGAGTAGAAACACTTGAGAGAATGGATAATTTTTTGGTCTTTTAAATTCTCTTTGGCTTGTTTCTATTTTTTGGATCACAGAATCAAATCTGGAATCTCCTAGGGTCTTTATGTTTTTTTTCTCTCCGAGTAATTCTTTAAATTTCTCTTCTCCGGAAGAATGAGAAGTTAAAATTTTATCGAATAAAGAAAATGCTGCCTTGTAAAATTTTCTTTTTAGAAATCCTTTCGGGACAGTGATAACAGCGGAGGCTAGGATAGTTTGGATCCTTCTTCTTTTAGCAGCCAAAAGTAAATTGGGCCAACGATCCCAGGCCATACATATTAAAACTTGGGGAGAAAATTTATCTAAGATAAAATCATAACTCCAAGGAAAATCCAAAGGAAGACGAAATTTTAGATCGGCTGGAAATGCCTCGAGACTAGAATCTCTGACTGAATCTGAGAATACACTTTGTAGAATAAAAGTTTCCGGCTCCTTCTTCTTATATACCAAAGCAACGGCCTTACATTGGTCCAGTTCTCCGACGGATGCTGCATGCAACCAGACTACTTTTTGTGCTTTAGGTGCAAAAGGGTAGGAGAGTATTTTTCGTTTATCTTCCTTTCTGGTTTTTAGAAAATTTTTAGCTCCCGGAATGAGTAGTGAGAAAACGAAAATCCAGGGCCAAAGAAGGATCGTCAAAATCCGATACGTTATTAGCATAGTGGTATGAGATCTCCTCTTTTTGTATTCGATCTAATGGATACCCTGATCCAGGACCCATTCCATCTGGCCTTAAAAGAACTTTTGCCCAGAGAACATTGGGAAGATTTTAAGAACGGTCGGGAAAAGCAAGCCTTCTTAGATTTCGAAATGGGAAGAATCGAAGAAGAGGATTTTTTCCAGAGATTTTATTTGGATTCTCATAAGGATAAGGGACTTCCTCATCCTAAGGATCTGAAAGAAAAGATGTTTTCCAAGATCAATCCTATTTCCGAAACTTTGGAGATCGTAAAAAGCCTGAAGGCAAAAGGTTTTTCAGTGATCCTTGCCAGCAATTATTCGATCTGGTACAAAGAAGTTATGAAATTCCAAGAGATAGGAGAACTTCTTCATTCTCTGGACGCCTTGTATTTTTCCTGCGAGATGGGTGTTAGAAAACCTGCCCAAGAATATTACCAATGGATAGAAACTGATTTTCCCGGAAAAGATTATGTGTTCATTGATGATAATCCAACCAATGTGGAAGTCGCGGGTTATATGAATTGGAATGCTTTTAAGTTTAATCCTAAAAAACCGGGAGAGCTGAAGGAATTCCTTACAGAGCAGTACCCCAATTGTCTTTGACCTCTGCGCCAGGATAAGATTCTTCTCTGCTATCTATGAGTATCCCTAAACGATCCATATAAAAATAAAATTCACCTTTGGGTTGAAACGGATTCGGTTTGATCCGGATAGAAACCAGTTCCAAAGGAAAACGAAGGGATTGATTCAGTCTGATATTTTTTGCAGGCACAGCAATTTGGGTCTCTATTCTTTTCCAACCATCAAACTTTAGATCCCCTAATTCCAGAACGATCTCTTTGGATTTTTTCTGATGGAATACCAACTCTAGAACCACGTTATGATTATTGGAATATGCCCAGAAAAACACTCTTGTTGGAATTCCAATCGGTAGTCGGATCGGTTCCTTGGGTCTGATCTCTAAATGTTCATGTTTTGGATTTTCGAAGAATGTTTGGACCATCATGGATCTGTATTCTTCTTTAGGAGAGGCTTTGTATAATTCCCTTTCCTTTAGGAATGCCTGTGAGTCGGGTACTTGAGAAACATAGTCTATCCTATTTAAAAAGGAAACTCCTCTATAAACTTCCCAGGGTCTTTCTCCTTCGAATGAATCTACTAGAAAAAGATTGTAATGCTTCCAATCGACTAGTACTTTTTCTAATTGAAGGACTTTGCTCGCCTCGTCTTGGTCTCTTTTGACTGGAGGTGCCCAGGTCGGTTTAGGAAGGATCCATAAACTTAGGCAAAAACAGAATAGAAGGGTCCGGATCACTCTAGATCTTTCGGTAGATTTTGTGGATCTCCTAATAAGAAGCCGGGTTTTTTGCCCAATTCTCGGGTTTTCCCGGCCGATAATTCTAAAAGGTATTTTATGAACCGGGATATTCTCAAAATCCTACTGAGCGGACTTCTAATCCTGCTACTTGGATCTCTTGCATTTTATTTATATGTGGAGAGAGAGCGGATCGCCGCTTGGTATAAGGACAAAAATGTCCAAGTAGAGGAGAAGTCCCAGCCAGAGCGTACTATTCTTACTCCGGAAGAAGTACCTGACGGAAAAGATCTATCTTCTCCTAGCCAAAACTTTGACTCAGATTTTTCCAAACCTAAAGATTCGGTTACTGAACCTTCTTCGCAACCCTTGCCTAAAGACTATGAGGTTCCTGGTTTAGGAAAGGAGAAGAAGGATACTCTCTCCACAAAAACTACAGAGAAGCCCGACACAAAGGTTACTGAAACTTCAGACCTCCCTAAAAGAGAAGAAATGGAACGTCCTAGAACAAAACAAAGGGACGAAAGTTTAGTAGAATACGACGACGGTCCAAAACTTAAAAAAGAAAAACGTCATTCTAAAAAGTATAAGAAAAGAAGAGTGGCTCATTCTTCCGTAAATGCTAAGATAAGTTCTTTGGAAAAAAGAGTAGGGCGTTTAGAAAGAAAATTGGGGATGAAAAACGGGTCTACTAAAAAGAAAAAGAGTAAGGTCTCCTTACGTAAACGAGTGGAAATCCTGGAACAAGAAGTTTCCGGTCTGAAAAAAAAGTCCAAGGCCGATTAGGCGTGGGTGTTTCTGAGAATTATAGATCTATAGTAAAAGAACTGGAGTCCCTGAAACCAATAGGAACTCCAACACTTATAGCAGTTTCCAAATTCCAACCCAAAGAAAAAGTCCAAGAGGCAATTTCAGGTGGAGTGATCCATTTCGGAGAAAATAGAGTCCAAGAAGGGATAGAAAAATTTTCCGACTTGGGAAAACCGGAAAAAGATTTTATACTACATCATATAGGTCCCGTTCAATCTTCCCATATCAGAAAGTATGCAGGACTTTATTCCTTTGTACATGGAGTAGGTTCCGAAAAGATCTTACAAGAATTGAAAAGAAGAATGGACGCAGACCGTTGGAAGATACGTTACTTCCTACAAGTTAATCTAACGGAAGAAGATTCAAAATCAGGATTCTCAAAAGAAGAAGTTTTGGGACTTCTCCGTAAAAAGGAAATTCTCAGTTCAGAGTTTTGTGCGTTAGAAGGATTTATGACCATGGGTCCAAGCTCAGGAGATCCGGAAGAAACACGAAAAGTGTTTAGAGAGATTGCAAACTTACGAAAAGAATTTTTACCCCAAGGAAAATTATCCATGGGAATGTCAGGCGATTACAGGATTGCTTTGGAAGAAGGTAGCGATTATCTTAGGATCGGGACCGCAATATTCGGAGAAAGAACATGAAATATAATAAAATAGGTATTGTAGGCTGCGGGAATATGGGAGGAGCGATATTACGTTCTCTCCAATCTAGAAAGATAGACGTGATCGGTTTTGATCCTTATCTAGATCCTAAAAAAGCGGAAGGAATGGTTTTAGAATCGGATTGGTCCAACTTCCAAAAGAAATCCGACCTTATTATCTTAGCAATAAAACCTGCAGAGGTTTCTAAAACTCTAAGGTCTTTCGAGGCTCCTAAAGCAATTCTATCTGTTGCTGCAGGTATCGATACAAAGATACTTTCTTCTTCCGCTCCTGCCGGATCCAAAGTGGTCCGTATTATGCCTAATCTTCCTATTATGGTAGGAAAGGGTGCTTTGGGTTATTATGGAGATAAGGAATTATACGAAAGTCTAAAAGAGATCTTCTCACCAATCTCTTATTGTTTGGAACTTTCCAAAGAAGAACTGTTAGATGCTGTAACTGGACTTTCCGGTTCAGGTCCCGCCTATGTACTTAGGTTTATCCAAAGTTTGGCAGAAGGTGGAGTTGCCTCCGGTTTGACATACTCTCAAGCATTGGAACTTTCCATACAAACCGTGATAGGTGGTGCCGAATTACTTGCAAAAGAATTGGAAAAGAATCCTGATACTCATCCGGAAGTTTTGAAAAACAAAGTAACTTCTCCAGGCGGAACAACTATCGCAGGTCTAGAAGAGTTGGAGAAGAATAAGTTCCCGTATGCTATTATCTCAGCAGTGAAAAGAGCAACGGAACGTTCTAAAGAGCTTGGAAACTAAATAGAAAGGATTAGCAAATAAGAGATTTGTTTCTTTTTTATAAGGAAAGAGTAGAAAAGGTAGAAATTAAACGTCTCTTTGTCTACTTTTGAGGATAATGATTTGATGTAAAACGCTCTAGCGCGGACAGGATTCGAACCTGTGACCTTTGGGTTATGAGCCCAACGAGCTACCGGCTGCTCCACCGCGCGGCGTCTAAAACCATGTTTCCTGAACCCAGGCTGAAAGTCAAATGAAAAAGTAAAAAGAGTTTGATTTCCCCGAGGAAAGCTTTTTGATGCTACTACCTCTCGCGGATCGACTTCACGGAAAATGTTTAGAGTCCGTAGGCGAAGAAACGGATTAGCGAAATAAATTATCTTTTCAATTTTGTATTGGGAGATTCCACAGTTGATCGGAAAAGACAATGATCCATTGATGATCGAATATTATGAGAAGAAGATCTATGATCAGAAACAACTTCTCGAGATCAGTAAGGCTCTTAATTCCACACTGGATTATAAGTATCTAATTGATGCTATTTTAAATATTTGTTTAGCTCAACTTCAAACTTTGAGCGCGGCTATCTTTTTAGCACCGGAAGCTGACTCTAATTATTTCGAATTGGAGCCGAGCTTTAAAGGATTCGATCTTGCAGAAGATGATGCAGGATTCAAGATCAAAACAGATGCACCTTTAGTTACTTTTTTAGAAACAAAACTTAAGGCTATGACTCCCGACCAGGTGGAAGAGTCGATGGGCCTAAGTCCTGAACTGGAATTTTTAAGAAGAATCGGCGGAGACCTAATCATTCCCTTGAATGCAAAAGGAAAAGTGAATGGACTCCTTCTGTTGGGTGAAAAGATCACCATGGGAGAATGGATGGAGGAGGATAGAGACTTCCTCACAACTCTTTCCACTCTTGCAGGAATTGCAGTAGAGAACTCTCGTTTATACGAACTTGCTACCGTTGATATGATGACCGGCTTGAAAGTACATCATTACTTCCAAACCAAACTCAAAGAAGAGATGGAACGTTGTCGTAAAAAAAGAACGAATCTTGCTCTTCTATTCACCGACGTGGACAATTTTAAAAAATTCAATGATACCCATGGCCACCAAGCTGGGGACCAGGTATTGATTGAAGTTGCTGCAAGGCTGATCCAATGTGCAGGTAAACATGATATCGCTGCCAGATATGGTGGAGAGGAATTTTGTTTAGTCATGCCTGGAGCAGATCTAAAGCGCGGTTTTGAAATGGGAGAACGTTTGAGAAAGGCGGTAGAAGCAGCTTCTATCCCGAATCCTAACGGGGGTCCTGATTTCCAAGTGACTCTTTCTATAGGAGTTTCCGAGTTTTGGACAAGTGACCGGAACAATAAAGATCTGATAGAAAGGGCGGATAAGGCGCTTTACGAGGCAAAACACTCGGGTAAAAACAAGACCATTTCCTTCCAAATTCCGGTCCAGAACTAACTTTTTTCCTAGTTTCTTAGGGATTTCGGGCTTATCGAATTCTAAAATTCGACCGAAACCTCTACCATGGAAAAACAACTTGAGCTGGACCATTATTATATTAGCCAGATCGAAGAGGCGGAGCTCGGAAAACGTATCCGTAACCGTGCTTTAGGAAGAGAAGAGTTCGATTTTTCTCCTTATTCCTGCTTTATCGAGTATAAAGCAAAGGATGCTCAGACAGGAATTGAGTATAGAGACTGTGTGATCGATTACACTCGCTGTCCAAATTCCCGTTGTATCAAAAAACTACTCTAATTCTCAAGCGAACTCGGATGAGTTCGCTTTTCCAAATTCCTTCCTAATAAAAAAGAATCGATTTTTTCCTTAAATTTGAAATCCTAATTGGGTTTTCGAACACCGGCAATGTTTTTTCTTCCGAATCGTACATTCAAAAAAAGAACTATTATTTCCAGGATTCTGCTTGGTGCCTTCTTCCTTTATGTAGCCGGATGTACTAGTTTCGATTATCGCAATTTATTCTCCGGCTATATTCGTTATGAAAAAGATGCAGGAGGAATTTGGATCCGGCTTCCTCTAAAAGAAGTGGATCATCTTCCTGTGATTTATCTTTCCTTGGACAAGGATAGGGAACCTCTCAGATTTTTGATAGATACAGGTGCGTTTGTTTCATTTCTTTCCGAGGATCATGTTCCGGAAAATTCTCCTAAAAGAATTTTGAGTGCTAGCTTTCCTGGAGGTTCTGTCCAGTCAGTCAGAAGAACGATTAAAAACGATTTGTTCATCGGAGGGATACGTCCTTTCGAATCTGTGGAATTTTATTCTCATGTATTCCCTAAAGAATTAAGAGTGGATGGGATCTTAGGGATGAATGCATTCCTAGGTTCAGTCGTAGTTCTTGATTTGCCTGATAGAATTTCTCTTTGGAGATCTTCTACTTCCAGTCCTGCTCCCGGTTTTTTGGAAGAAAATTTATTTCCTATGTTTTTAAAATCTGGCCAACCTTCAGCGGTACTTCTTCGTCCACCTGGAACCAGAAAAGAATCTTGGATCTTGGACACTGGAGCCGAATATAGCGTTCTAGACTGGGATACAATCAAGGCGGATCATTCCACCGAATATGTAGAGGGAAAGGAAGCCACAGTATTCAATTTTGGTGGAGGCCGACTTAAAGCAAAGATCAGAACTCTTCGGCCTTTTTGTCCTGTTTTTGTAAAAAACGATTCTGAAGGGATAGGCTTCTGCACTCCTGAATTGGAGGTTTTTCCTGGAGGAATTCCCCCCGACGCTTTGCATTCGGACCACCGTAGAGGGATCGTCGGGATCTTGGGCCGGAATTGGATGGAAAACTATCGAATTCTTTTGGACACAAAAAGGAGTCTTATTGGTATAGTAGGAAAGGAATCGGTCCCGGGAAATGAGTAAAGGTAAGATCATAGTAGCTATGAGTGGAGGGGTGGACAGTGCTGTCACTGCAGGCCTACTCATGGAAGAAGGTTACGAAGTGATCGGGGTCAACCTGCGTACCTGGGAGTATGAGGCTCCTGCTTGCGATACCACTAAAAAATCCTGTTGTTCTCCTGAAGATATAAGGGACGCGAGAGATGTCGGTCTCTCTTTAAACATTCCTTTTTATGTGATCAAGATGGAGAAACTTTTCCAAGAGAAGGTCATAGACAGATTTGTAAATGATTACAAGGAAGGAAAGACCCCGAATCCTTGCGTGGAATGTAATACTTTCGTGAAATTCGGTGCCTTATTCGAAAAGGCGCAAGCATTAGGAATTGATAAAATAGCTACCGGACATTATGCAAACATCGTAGAGATAGATGGAAGATATGCCGTGTCCAACGCTCAGGATATGAATAAGAACCAGGCATATTATTTGTATGGATTATCCCAAGAGAATCTGAAAAATACCGTTTTTCCATTGGGTGGAATGACTAAACCTGAGGTTCGAGAGATCGCAAGAAGAATGGGACTTCCAGTTGCCGAAAAAGCGGAGTCTCAAGAGATCTGTTTTATTCCTGAAAACGATTATAGAAAGTTTTTGGCTAAGAAGAATATTAACTTCACTCCTGGATTTTTCAAATTACAAGATGGACAAGTGATTGGAGAACATTCCGGAAAAGAAAACTTCACCATAGGACAAAGAAAAGGTCTTGGTATTGCTTGGAAGGCTCCTTTATATGTGATCTCTATCCAAGACGATGGAACGGTTGTTTTGGCAGAAGAGAGACAAACCTTCGTGGAATCTTTTATTGTGGAAGATCTGAATCTACAAGCCTGGGCCCCCGTTCTGGAAACAGAAAGTTCGGAATGTAGAGTCCAAGTAAGATACCGTTCTCGTCCTATCAGAGCAAAAGTAGTACGTAACGAAAACTTTATAGAAGTATTCCCATTAGAAGAAGTGAAAGGTGTGGCTCCAGGTCAATCCGCTGTCTTCTATCCGAATGATTCCGATTATTTACTCGCAGGTGGGATCATCCGAAAAGGAAGTGTGACCACTTATGAAAAATCGGAACTTAGTATCTCGGAAAATTCGGAACTAGGAGTAAGCGTTCTTCCGTGAGTAAAAAAATCGCAGGTAAGACGATCCTAATTATAGGCGGAGGACTTCTTCAAGTCCCAATCATCCAAACGGCAAAAACAATGCTTCTCAGGACTGTGGTGGCGGATATGAATCCGGATGCACCTGGTCTGAAAATTTGTGATCTTCCTCTTATCATGTCTACAAAGGACATAGAAGGTATGGTGAGAGAGGCCAAAAAATTATCTGCAACTACTAAGATAGATGGGGTAATCACTGCAGGAACAGATGCGAGTATGACTGTTGCAGCGGTTGCTAACGCGTTAGATCTTCCCGGGATCCGATTCGTAGACGCGGAAGCTGCTTCCAATAAAGTAAAGATGAGAGAACGCCTGAAAAAAGCGGGTGTCCCGATTCCAGGATTTGCTCCTGTTTGGAGTATCCAAGATACTCGTGACGCGTTGGAATTCCTACAATTCCCATTGGTAATGAAACCTGCGGACAATATGGGAGCCCGTGGAGTTGTAAAAGTAAATAATAGAGAAGAGTTACAGGCCGCATTCAAACATGCCAAAAAATATTCACCGACTGGTGAGATGATCTTAGAAGAATATATGCCAGGTCCTGAAGTTTCCGTAGATGCGCTCGCATGGGACGGAAAATATATGATCACAGGTCTTGCGGACCGTATCATAGAGAGAGAACCTTATTTTATAGAGATGGGCCATAATATGCCTTCCGCTCTTTCTCCTGAGATACAAAAAGAAATAGAAGATGTGATGTTCCGAGGAATGCAAGCTCTCGGGATCAGAAGAGGTGCAGGTAAAGGTGATATTAAAGTAACTCCTACCGGTGTAAAAGTAGGAGAGATCGCTGCAAGACTTTCCGGAGGATTCATGTCCGCTTTTACTTTTCCTTTATCAAGCGGAATTAATCTGAATAGAGCTGCCATCTTAATCGCACTTGGAGAAGAGCCGGATAATTTAGAGCCATTATTTCATAGAGTTTCTATTGAAAGAGCATTACTTGCACCTAAGGGAAAACTTCTTTCGATCGATGGATTGGAAGAGGCCAAGAAGATAGAAGGTGTAACCGATATCTATCTATTGCACAAAGTGGGAGATATTATCCCGGAGCCCACAAACAATATCGAAAAAACCGGGCATGTGATTATCTCTGCGGAAAATTTAAACCAGGCAGAGAACGTATTCTCTAAAGTATTAGAAACGATTAAATTTACTTGTGATGAATTATATTCTATTTCTGAAAAAGAAATTGCTGCGAATGCAAGAATCCGGTTCGGAAAAGAGATCTGTTGGGTCTGTAAGGTTTGCGACGGAACAGATTGTGCCTCAGGGGTTCCCGGAATGGGCGGTGTTGGAAGAATGCTCAGCTTCCAGGACAATACAAAAGCATTAGAAGAATATTCTATTCTACCAAGATATATCCGAGAGAATGTTCAGGCGAGTACCGAAAGCCAATTTTTAGGACAGAAATTATCCACTTCTTTCATGTGTGCTCCTATGACAGGTGCAATCACGAATATGAGTGGGGCCATGGATGAATATACTTTGGCCGCGGTTTTATTGGAAGGATGTTTGGCCTCCGGCAGCTTAGCATGGTTAGGCGATGGTGCAAGTCCTGAAAAATATCTGATCATTCTGGAAGCCCTCAAAAAAGTAGAAGGTAAGGGTATCTTAATCTGCAAACCTAGAGAAGACGAAGGGCTGATCAAGGAAAGATTCCAAGAAGCAGAGGCACAAGGTGTTCTCGCTTTAGGTATGGATATAGACGCGGTGAATTTCAAAACTCTGGTCCAGAAAAAAATCCCTTCGGTCACAAGAGGAGTGGACGCTCTTTCTAAAATACGTTCTTATACAAAACTTCCTTTTATCTTAAAAGGTGTGATGAGTCCAGAAGATGCGATCCTTGCGAAAGAAGCGGGAGCGGACGCGATCGTTGTTTCCAATCATGGAGGCAGAGTGTTGGACGATATGCCTGGAACTGCGAGAGTTCTTCCTATGATCCGTGAAGCATTGGGCCCTGATTTTCCTATCTCTGTGGACGGAGGAGTGAGAAGTGGAGCAGACGTTTTCAAAATGCATGCATTAGGTGCGAACAATGTTCTAGTCGGAAGACCTATGGCGATTTCCGCAGTTGGTGGAGGTGTTGCAGGAGTCCGATTTTTAGTGGGTCAGTACACTGAAGGTTTGGCACAGGCAATGAATACTGTAGGAGTTTCCAGAATTTCCGAGATTAGGAAAGAATTTATTTTCAGAAAAAAAGAGGAAACTTCCTCTTAAAATCAACCTTAGGTTTTTCTTTTTGCCAGACTTTTGATACAATTCCACAAAAGGATCTCCGAACATCCCCTTAACGTATTAGTAGAATATAATGCAAAAAGAATGATCCGGAAAATTCCTTAGAACCAGTAATTTCCTTTCCCTAAACGAGGGAGTCGTTAAACTCGGATTCCTTGTTAAAGGGTAAGTGATCCTTTAGGAGGAAAGTTTGGATCGGACAGTCAAAGAAACAGAGGCTCTGACTAAAATCCTCCAAACATTGTTTGCGAGATTACCCGTTTCCGTGGAAATTAAGGGTAGATCCTATCCCGCAAAAATCGTAGGGATCAAAGACGGTCTCTATCTTCTCACTTCTCTACCCGGAAAATCGGACGGGGAGAAGACACGGGTTTTATTTCTCACTCATAATAATCATTTTTTTCATGGTGTTTTTACTGTTGTTCAAAGAAACGCAGGTAATGGTTTAGAATTACTTAGGATCCAGGCTGTAAAAGTCAGCGAGGCAAAACGTGCCCAAGGAAGGGTGGATCTGGAAGGTGGCGGCGGAGAGCCTATTTTTCTTACTAATATTATCAATCAACTACACCTAAGACGTTCATTAGGTTTTATTGATAAAATAGTGGAGACCATCCTGCAAAAACATTCCAAAAAGATGAAGGAAACATATCCCGATTCTTTGATCTATTTTTCGGATAGAATGGATAATAGACTTAGGATCATGTACAACTTCGAACAATCTATCTTCGTTACCAATCGTTTGGAAAGAAGTTCAGGTGGAGCGGGGCAAAATTTTGTTCCGATCGAAGAATATATAAAACTTTTGGCATTGAATAAACTAGAATCCAGATTTATTTCCGAAATTTCAGTTTTGATTCGTTATAAAAATTATACTCCTCTTGGTTATGTGCAGGTTCTATCTGACAGACCATTAGATACGGAAGATTATAATAAGATTACATTATTTGCCGCTGCAATCTCTAGAGATGTGATCGCCTCCGGATTCTTCCAAGAATCAAAAGAAAGATGTATGGCAGAAGATATAAGTAGAAGTGGACTCGGATTCTTCCATCCACAATCCATTTTCTTTTCGAGAAGTTTTGCCGTGGGGGAAATTTTACTCTGTGATATACAATTGAATCAGGAATTGAAAGGAACCTTTAGGGCAGTTATCCGAAACATCACAAACACGGATAAAATGTTTCGGATCGGTTTACAATTCTTCAACTTAAATTCCAAAGAAGAAGAGATACTGAACCAATTCGTAGATTCTAGATTAGGACCGGGAGAAGGTTCCCAAGCACCGGAATCTGCTGCCCAAGATCCGTCTCCTCCTTCCGAAGAGGAATCAGCTCCTGAAATGGAAACAATTTCGGAAGAGGTGCCTGATATGGGTTTTGAAGGAGAAGAAGAGTCTGTCTAATTCTCCAACACAAGAAGGTCTCAGAACAAAGATCGGAAAAGAAGAGGCCGGAGTTAGACTGGATGTGTTTCTTGCTTCCAGGTTTACTTATCAATCCAGATCCAATTGGAGAAAAATATTAGAGGAAGGTAAAATACTCGTACAAGGAAAAGTTGCGAAACCTTCTTACTCCATCAAAGAAGGAGATGAGATACTTTATCTTCCTGGAGAAAGTTTTGAGCCTTCTGTTCAAACTGATTTCAGGATTTTATTCGAAGATTCCAGATATATCGCAGTAGATAAGCCTGGAGATATCCCGATTCATAGCGCAGGAAGATATAGAAAAAATAATCTCACAGATCTGATCCAAGAAGATCCTCGTTTCGAAAAAATTTACACAATCCATAGATTGGATAGAGAGACTTCCGGGGTTGTGGTTTTTGGAAAAGATTCGGAAGCCGCTTCCAAATTGGCGGATCTATTCTCCAAAAGAAAAATAAACAAAACCTATATTTCCTACGTTTGGGGAAATTTCCCGGTATCCGTTAGCGCAAAAGGGTATTTGATATCGGATCCTTCTTCTTCGATCCGTAAAAAAAGAAAATTTGTCTCCGAGGATTCGTTTCGAAAATTAGAAACTCAAGAAGAAAATCCGGAAACCTGCGAAACTAATTTTAGAAAAATTGGAGAAGGTACGTTTCAGGGAATGACTTTTTCTAAAGTGTATTGTTTCCCAAAAACCGGGAGACTTCATCAAATACGGGCCACGTTGTATTCATTAGGATTTCCTTTACTCGGAGATAAAATTTATGGAAAGGATGAGGATACATTTCTGGAATTTATAGAAGGAAAAGATCCGGATCTGATCACAAAACTTGGGATGAATAGACAGGCCCTACATTCCAGTTCCTTAAAGTTCATTCATCCATTTACCGGTATAAAAACCAAGATCAGATCTAATTTACCTCAGGACTTTCCAGAATGAACGAAAAACCGGGATTCTGGATCTCCTTATTTCCTCTTGGATTTTTGATACTCTCTTTGAGTACTGCGGGATATTTATTCGGAAGTGGTATCGCCGAAGGTCCTGCTCAAATTTTATTATTTAGCGCAGGTGCGATCTCTGCAGGAATTTCCAGACTCAGAGGAATTTCTTGGGAAAAGATAGAAGATACAGTTTTAGATTCTCTCCGAAATGTTTTGCAACCCATACTCATTTTACTTTTGATAGGAGCATTGATTGGAATTTGGATCCGTTCCGGAATAGTTCCTGCATTAATAGTCTGGGGATTGGAATTATTAAAACCTGAGATATTTTTACCATCTGCTTTGATCTTATCCTCCGTTGTTTCTTTGGCTACCGGAAGTTCTTGGTCCACTGCAGGAACTATCGGTGTCGCATTGATCGGAGTGGGAGCGGGACTTGGAAAACCTTTGGGAATGGTAGCAGGAGCAGTTGTTTCGGGGGCCTACTTTGGAGATAAACTTTCTCCCTTTTCGGAAACTACAAATCTTGCATCTTCCATCACTGGGGTTTCACTTCTATCACATATACGTAATATGGCCAGGACCACTTTGCCTGCTTTCGGGTTTTGTCTTTTGGCATTCGGATTTTTAGGCTGGGGCGGAAGCCATGGAGAAACAGAAACTACAACCGGACCCGTGATCTCTGCATTAAAATCAGAATTCCAAATTTCTTGGGTTCTGCTACTTCCGCCACTTCTAACATTCTTCCTTATCTATTTTAGGGTTTCCGCTATTCCTTCTATTTTCATTGGGATCTTGAGCGGCGGAGTTTGTTTTGTTCTTACCCAGTCCAATATATATGCAAATTCTTTAAACTTCCAGGATGCTGCTTCTTCTGCCTTTAAAAATTTGGTCTCGGCCGCCTCCGAAGGAACAAAGGTCAAGACTGGACATACGGTTGTAGATGGATTATTGTCCAGAGGTGGAATGTCTTCCATGCTTTCTACAGTTTGGCTGATCATCTCGGCTATGTTTTATGCCGGGATTATGGAAGGAGGTGGAATGACCCAAGTTTTGGCGGAGAAGGTCTTAAATTGGGCCAAGGCGAGGGGTTCCTTGTTTGCGGCTACAGTATTCACCTGTGTCGGAACCAATCTATTTTGCGCGGACCAATATCTTGCGATCGTAGTACCTGGTAAAATGTTCAAAGAAGCTTACTCCAGAAAAGGATTAGATCCTAGAAATCTTTCCCGCTGTTTAGAAGACTCTGGAACAATGACTTCTGCTTTAGTCCCTTGGAATTCCTGCGGTTCCTTTATGGCTACGGCATTAGGAGTTCCTACACTTGTGTATCTTCCTTATGCATTCTTAAATTTACTTTCTCCTTTGTTTTCTTTGGTCACAGGATGGACCGGTTGGGGACTGGCAGGAAAAGATCCTGAATCTAAAAAAGATCTATCCTGAAATCTTTTTAGCTTTTAAGAAGAAGAAGCTTTCTATAACATTTGCTCGATTATAAATCTTAGAAAAATGCTTGTGTCGTCACAGCGATATGCGAAAATACTAAAAAAGTGAGCAAAAGCTCACATTTTGAAAAAGGCATGTCTCGGGTGAAATTCCGAGATACTTCGAATATGAGGAGAGGAGTTGCGATGCCTAAATTCCATTTTAAAGAAAGGTACATTCCCGTTATAGGACTTTTGGTCCTGGGAATTTTGATGGGAGCCTTCGCTTCTTCTTGCAGCGGCAAAGAGGGAGAGACAACGGAAGGTTTTGCCCATGTGGTAATGGTGGATAATGCATTTTCTCCCCCTATGCAAAAGATCCCAGTCGGTGGTCAGATCGAATTTATAAATTCAGGGGCTAACCCTCATAATGCGATCGCAGTGGATAAGTCTTGGTCTACCGAAAAAAGTTTCGGTAATATCGTGATGCCAAGAGGCGCCAAGGTAAAGATCAGTTATCCGAAAGAGGGAGTGTTTCCTTATTACTGTAGTTTCCACGCTTCTCCTGATGGAAAAAGTGGAATGGTTGCGGATATAGTAGTAGGAAATGCCGCTTACAATCCTGCAGCAAGAGCAGGTAAGGATTGGAAGGTCGCTGAAAAATTTTCAGGAACCACTCGTAAGGTTCCTCAAATGTATCCTACTATCCAAAACGCAGTGGATGCTGCTTCTCCAGGAGATCTTATCCTGATCGACGAAGGTGTATATTACGAAGAAGTTGTGGTTACTACACCTTCCCTTATCTTAAGAGGAACAGATAGAAACAAAGTAATCTTAGACGGTCAATTCCAAAGAGCGAACGGCGTGATCGTGGTAGGAGCAAACGGTGTTGCAGTAGAGAATATGACTGCAAGGAACGCAACTTTAAACGGATTCTTTTGGACCGGTGTAAAAGGATATAGAGGTTCTTATCTCACAGCTTATAATAATGGTGACTACGGCATTTATGCTTTCGATTCAGTGAACGGAGTATTAGAACATTCTTATGCTTCCGGATCTCCTGATGCTGGTATTTATGTAGGCCAATGTTATCCTTGTAAAGCCATCCTTTACGATGTTATCTCTGAGAATAGCGCTCTCGGTTATTCCGGAACGAATGCTGGAGGAGAATTATATATTATTAGTTCCATCTGGAGAAATAATATCGTAGGTTTGGGACCTAATTCCTTAGATAGGGAACTTCTTCCTCCGGAAAGAGAGACTTATATTATCGGGAATTTAATCTATGATAATAATAACCTGACCGCTCCAATCAAACCTCTGGAATATCCTACTTACGGAACAGGGATCTTGATCGCAGGCGGTTTACATAATGTGATCAAAAATAACGTTGTGATCGGACATGATAATCACGGGATTGCGATCTTCCCGAATCTAGATGAGAATTTCTGGTTCTCTCATAGAAATATTGTGGAAGGAAACATTGTACATTCTTCCGGTTTTGGAGACTTGACTCTTGCGGGGCCGATTAGTATTGGAAACTGTTTCTCTAATAATAAATTCCAAACATCCGTTCCTCCGTTATTAGAAAAAACGAATTCTTGCGGTTCAGGGATCAGATTCCCAATGGGCGGAGAAATTTTCACTGCATATAATGCACTTTCTTTAATGGTGGATGCGACTCACGGAATTTATCCGAGCGGAGATTGGAAGAACCAACCGGTTCCTGCTCCTCAAGCAAATATTCCTGGTGGAGTTTCTGCTCCAATCAAACCTGCTATTCATCCTTTCGAAGATTTCGGTTTGGATTTGGATAAGGTAAAACTTCCGGAAGAAGCGGCTAAGATCCTCGCAGAAAGAAAACCTAAGTTCGGAGACGTCCTTGGCGGATTCTCAGTGCCTAAACCTTTGGATTTCCAAATTGTGATCTTCCGTTGGTTCGGATATTTGCTTCCACTTCTTCTTTACGTATGTTTGGTCAGCTTAAGTGTTTATGATCTGGTTTCTAAATCGGAAATTAGCCCTGGCAAATACGTATGGTTAGCGTTCGTTTCCTTAGTGCCTTATATCGGAGGAGGAGCTTATCTTCTCTCTGGAAAATCTTCTTATCCTAAATACTTGAGATTCACTCTTGTGTTTGCCGGATTTGGAGCTTCTCTTGCCTTCATTCTCTACCTTGGGTTTACCATTGTGGGGAACGTGGGAGCGGGTTGATCTCAGGAAACTAATACATTAAAATTTTAGAATATAATAAGGAGTTATTTATGGAAACTGCTCAATTTTACGATCCAGGATTTTTTACCTTACTTTTCAACTTTTACGGATACTACATTTTCTACATTTTATTCGCTCTTTGGGCTCCTTTAGCCCTGATCGATTTGTCTAAAAGAGACGATGTGGATCCTAAAAAAGGAAGTTTATGGACTGCGGCGATTATTCTTGTCCCTCTCTTCGGGGCAGGAGCCTATCATATAGTGGGCGGTTCTAAGATCCCATCTTGGGCAAAGAATAGTCTTGTGTATGGCGGGATCGGACTTCTGGTTTTAACACTTCTGATCTCCACGATCGCAAGATTCTAATAAACGGAAAGGTAATATGAATCGGAAGGATTTCCTTCGTTGGTTAGGGATAGGCGGTGCCGGACTCGCAGCGGGTACCGGGATCGCCGGAATTACCTCGGGTAAAAAAGAAGATCCACTTTGTAGGACAGGATCTTCTGTTCCTGGCCAGGTTTCTTCTGCTCCGAATCCTTCTATTCGACTGCCTGGATCTATAGGTGGGAATTCCTACGGAAGTATGATCCATCCTCCGATGTTCGCGGATGCCGCGTTCTTGTCTAGGATGGAATTAAATACGACCATTCCGCAGGCACCTTCCGGTTCTAAATTTCGTTCCGAAGTCAATATTATAGAAATGCCATTGACTGTGGCTCATAACACAGTTGTGGATGCTTGGACATTTGACGGTGTTGTTCCTGGAAAAGTGATCCGTGCGAGACTTGGCCAGGAGATGGAACTTCTTTTTAGGAATCATTCCAATCATCCTCACTCAGTACATTTTCATGGTACTCATGATCCTCAGCAGGACGGTTGGGAACCAATCGCTCCGGGTGCTGAAAGAATCTATAAGATCACTGCGGGTCCGATCGGTTTTCATCCTTATCATTGCCATGTACCTCCTTTAGCGAGTCACATGTCTAAGGGTTTGTACGGTGGATTTATAGTAGATCCTCCAGGTGGAAGACCTCCTGCACTAGAGTTTATGTTGATACTTGCGGGTTGGGATCTGAATGAAACCGGTCGCAATGATATCTATGCTTGGAATGGTATCGCAGGATATTATGATCGTTTCCCGATCAAAGTCCCTGTTGGTAAAAAAGTAAGATTGTATATAGCAAATATGACTGAACATGATCCTGTTGCTTCATTCCATCTTCATTCCCAAACATTCGATGTGTATAGGACCGGGACCAAACTTGTACCTGACGAACATACGGATGTGATCACTCTTGGACAAACGGAAAGAGCAATCGTAGAATTTACACTTACTAAAAGAGGAAGATATATGTTCCATCCTCACCAGACCCATATGGCGGATCGAGGAGCAATGGGCTGGATCGTAGCAGTATGAATTTTCTAAAATCGAATTATAAAAATATCATCTTTTCCCTGCTGATCCTAGGGGTCGGCTTCGGCGTCGGATATTATATGAAGAAGAAACCTTCTTCTCGATTCGCATCCGAGGCTCCTGTTGCGGAATGGAAAACTTCTATCCTAAAAGATACTGAAGGGAAATCCGTTCGCCCTGCGGAATTACCTGGGAATTTGTTCGTAGTGTATTTCGGATTTTCTCATTGTCCTGATATGTGTCCGATGGCATTAAACGATATAGAAAATGCATTTATATCCTTAAAAGATGATTCTAAAGATATCACTCCTATATTTATCACAATCGATCCTGAAAGAGATACTCCTGAAGTATTGAGAAAGTATATCTCCCATTTTCCTGGAAAAGAACTCATTGCTTTAACTGGCGGAAAGGATCAGATCGGTGAATTGCAGAAAGGATTTGGAGTATTTTCTCAAAAGACCCAGGTCCCCCAAGGAAATGGAGAATATGGGATGGACCATACTCTTTTTATCTATTTAGTGGATAGAACTGGAAATATACTAAGAGCTTATCCCACAGGAATCAAAGGAGAAGAACTGGCGAAGGAGATCAGGGAGTTATTATAAATTCTATTCTGGTTTATTGATAAGCTAGTAAAATAAAAGACTCTGTTGTTTCTGTTCGAAATTTTCATTCTTTATCATAAAAAGCGAATACGACGGCAAGGATCACGAGGAAGAAACTAACTGCGTGATTCCATTTCATTTTTTCTTTTAAAACCAAAATTGCAAATCCCACAAAAATAGTGATCGTAATCACTTCTTGTAAGATCTTAAGTTGGAATCCGCTTAATCCGTCTTCTGCATATCCGATCCGATTCGCTGGAACCATAAGACAATATTCTAAAAACGCAATCCCCCAAGATATCAGGATCGTTTTCCAAATGGGGAAGTCCTTGAAAAACTTCAGATGACCGTACCAGGCAAAGGTCATGAATAAATTGGAAAGAGTGAGTAATAGAAAAGTCCTCATAAATCCAGGAAAACCGAATGGAAGAATGGAGGCAAAAAAAAACCGGGCGGAAAACCCGGTTATCAAGTAAGGATTTGCTGAAAAACAATTAGTTAGTCTTGACCTCTATCTTTTTGCTCGAAGGTTTTTTCCTAGGAAGTTTGAGTTGTAGGACCCCGTTTTTGAGAACTGCGGAAATTTTATCTTCTTCCACAGGTTCGGATATAAGGAAGGTCCTTTTATAATCTCCGGTTCCGTATTCCGAATATCTTAAACTTCCTTTTGGTTCAGAGATATTAGTTTTTGCAAAGATCTTAAGCTCGTCCTTCTCCAAAGAAATTTCAAGATCGGATTCTTTTACGCCAGGAAGATCCAGAACGAGAAGATGTTCTTCTTCATTAGAGTAAAGATCCGTAGAAGGAGTGTAGGTTGGTCTTGGCCTCTGAGCCTTCTCTTGTTCGGCTGCTACTTTATCTTCTGTTTTTAGTAATTCTGATACGCTCATTTTTTTTCTCCTTATGCTTTTGCTTCGATGCGGATCTTTCTAGGTTTTTCGCTCTCAAGGATCGGAAGGACTAAAGTTAAAACTCCCTCTTTCACGGTTGCTTCTACCTTTTCTGAATCTACTGCAACTGGCAGTTCTAATCTACGTTGGAATTTGCCTCTGGCTCTTTCTATCCTACGAGGTTTATCTTGTGTGTATTCCTTCCATTCACCTGAGATGGTGAGAAGGTTATGAGCCACGGTGATGTCCAAGTCTTCTGGGGAAAGGCCCGGAACCTCCGCGGTAACAGTGATCTTGTCTTGGTCTGTGTATACATTCAGAGCAGGATATACCTGTCCGCCTTCCGAGACTGGATCGAATAAATTATGGAATCTATTTTGAATTCTTCTGACTTCGCTAAAAAAATTTGGGGTTCTCATTATTGCCTCCTGGGCGTATTTAGCACTTTAAATCTTAGAGTGCTAAATGGTAAAAAAGGTTCCATTTGTTTTTTGAAAAATTAGCACTTTTTTTTATAGAGTGCTAATGGGTAGAAGGCCCCATATTTTCCCTTAATTCGGCTCATTCCGGCCGAAAACTGGCTTCTGGAAGGAAAAAAGAAGATATTCCTTTTCCGGTTCGGAAGGAAGATTAGCCGAAATTTTAGACTTCTTGAAGATTCTTCGGACCACAAAAGGAGAAATTTTGAACTCAGGACCCAATCTGAAAAAGAACAGAATACTTCTAATCCGTTGCAAAGACGAAGCAGGGCTGATCCATAGGATCACAGGATTTTTGGCAAAAATAGGCGCCAATATTGTCGGTAACCAGGAGTTCGTTGAACCATTAGAGAAGGTATTCTTTATGAGAACTGAATATTCTCTCGAGGACGGTAATAAAGAAGAAGGCCTAATCTCCGAACTCGCAAAGATCTTACCAAAAGATGCAGAGCTTACTCTATCTAATCCAAGATTCCCAAAGGTGGTTTTACTCGCCACAAAAGAGCCTCATTGTTTGGGAGATATCCTTCTTCGTTGGAGATATGGAGAATTACCCATGGAACTTTTGGGTGTAGTTTCCAATCACAGGATTTTAGAGGACTTGGTCCGAGATTTTAAACTTCCTTTTCATTGTATTTCCAGTGAAGGAATGAGCAGAGAAGACCATGAAAACCAATTGGATTCATATTTGAAGGAACTCCAACCCGATTGGATCGTACTCGCAAAGTATATGAGGATACTCACTCCCGAATTCGTAAAAAAATGGGAGCATCGTATATTAAATATCCATCATTCATTTTTACCTGCGTTCGTGGGTGCAAAACCTTATGAGCAGGCGTATAAACGTGGAGTCAAGATCATAGGTGGAACAGCTCATATTGTGACTGAAAATCTGGACGAGGGGCCTATCCTGGTCCAGGATGTTTGTCATGTGGATCATGGTTATTCTCCTGAACGTTTGGTTTTATATGGAAGGGATTTGGAGAAGGTAGTTTTGTCCAAGGCTCTCCGCCTACTTTTGGAAGATAGGGTGATGATCTTCCAGAACAGGACGATTATTTTCGAGTAAATTCATTGCGATTTGAATATTAGGTTTTTAGAACATACATGAAATTAAAATATATCGGCTTTATTTTTTCTATACTAGTAGCTTGTATTCCCCCGTTATTCTCATTCTACGGATATGTTCCTTCTTCTGTCGGAGCGATGTTTTTTATATTTCTGATCGCTGCTGGATTATGGATTTTTGAAATTATTCCAGGTCATGCTACTTCTATTCTGATCATATTTTCAGAGATCATTATTTTTTCCAATCCGGGCAAATGGGAATTTTTAAAACAATATGCCGGACCGGGAAAACCAACTCCTCCTGCGGTATTCTTAGCATCCCTCGCCGATTCCGCAGTCGTTCTTTTTTTAGGAAGTTTTGCTTTAGCCAAGTCTTGTGTAAAAGTAGGAGTGGATCGTTGGTTGGCAAATCGTGTTCTTCCTTATTTCGGAACTTCTCCCAAATATGTTTTATTAGGGTTAATGTGTATCACTGCAACCATCTCTCTTTGGATGAGTAATACTGCCACAGCGTCTTTGATGATTGCGTTAGTGTTTCCTTTGCTCATGGTTTTGGATAAGGACGAAAAATTTAGAAAAGCAGTTCTGATCGGAATTCCATTTGCCGCAAATTTGGGAGGGATAGGAACTCCGATCGGTTCTCCTCCGAATGTGATCGCATTTGCAAATTTGAAAAACCAGGGATATGGAGATTTTATTTCATTTGGGACATGGATGCTCATTGCAGTTCCACTTTTGATAATTTTACTATTCGCCGCATGGTTTTGGCTTCTTCGTGCATTTCCCGCAACTGAAGGTTTAACACTTTCTCTTCGTTATGAAACTATCTCGGAAGAAGGTTCCGAGAAAAAGTTGAGATTCGTTTTGTTCGGATTTTTGGCAACGGTCCTTCTATGGTTGACTGAATCTTTTCATGGAATTCCTGCTGGAGTAATCGCATTATTCCCACTTCTTCTTTTTACTTCGTTCGGAATATTAGAATCCAATGATTTACGTTCTTTGGAATGGGATGTTCTTATTTTAGTCGCAGGCGGGATCGCTCTCGGAACCGGGATAGAAAAAAGTGGGGCAGGGATCTGGTTCGGAGAGTTGATCGGTAAACAAGCTGGTCCTGGCGAAAGTCTTTGGGTACTTGGGATCTTTTTTTCGATTGGACTTTTTCTTTCTACATTCTTATCCAATACAGCTACTGCAAATCTTTTGGTTCCTTTGGCACTTCCTGTCGCTGCACTTTTACTTCCTGGCAATGAATCTTATGCGATCCAGCTGGTTTTAGGATCTGCGTTAGGTGCTTCTTTGGCAATGTCCTTACCTGTATCCACTCCTCCGAATGCGGTAGCTTATGCTGTGGGAGGTTTTGAGATAAAGGATATGGCCAAAGTAGGTGTGAGGATCGGACTCTTGGGATTGGTCCTTGTTCTTTTAGGATTCTTGAGTTTCTAAACTATAAAACCTGTATTTTCTGTAAGTATTTTATTTCCTAAATCAAAACAGATCTAAAAACTGTCTGGAAAGATGCGGTTTTTTCGAAAACACTTCATTTCCTCGATTTCGGTCCTTCTCTATTTTCCGATTTTATTCGTATTTTACTGCGCTGGAATTCCTGAAAATTCTTCCGGTTCCGAAAAACCTGCGGAAGCACAGACAAGCATAGTAGATAAGATTGAAACCCAAATTGAAAAATTATTTGGAAATGAAGAAGATCCTGAACTAGTAAAGGTCCTGCTCGGTGGGGATGTAATGTTTAACTGGGGTATCCGGGATACGATCAAATCTAAAGGAGAATTGGCCCCAGTTAAAGGCCTTAAATCCGTTTTTGAAACTGCAGACCTCAGAGTATTAAATTTAGAAACTCCAGTAGTATCCGAAAAAAGTTGGGACCATGGCAAGGCATACGTTTTCCAAGCGAAAGAATCCGATCTGGAAAGTATGAGCTTCTTAGGAGTGGATCTTGTCTCTCTTGGTAATAATCATGCAATGGATCATGGCCCGGAAGGATTGGAAGAAACTTTAAAGTTTTTAAATGATAGAAAGATCGCATCTATCGGCGCTGGAAAAAATTTAGAATTTGCTTTTCGTCCTTGGATTTGGGAAGGGAAGGATACAACTCTTAGAATTTATTCTGCTACGAATGTTGCAGAGGGTAGATCCCACTATGCAGGACAAACTCCCGGTGTTATGCCTTTGGACCCGGAACTAATCTTAAAAAAGTTTCAGATAGAAAAATTCCAACTGAATTCATTACGAACTTCTAAAAGAGATAAAAAAAATAAGGCGATATCTGTCGGAAAACAATTCAGAATACTTTCTCTTCATTGGGGAGTGGAATATTCTCCTTTTCCAACGATCGAACAGAGGAAGATCGCAAAAACTTTGGCTGATGGTGGATTAGATATTATAGTAGGACATCATCCTCATATTCCCCAAGGGATCGAGAAGATCGGGAACACAATCGTATTTTATTCTCTGGGAAATCTGATCTTCGGAAGTAGGAATGCCTACTTAAATCATAATTTAATCGTAATACTTCATATTAAAAAAAGCAAATTGGTCAATATCGAACTTGTTCCTATTTTCGGAAAGTTCCAAAACGAAGATCATTTGGTCAGACCTCTTGAAGGAAAGGAAGCAGAGAATTTTTTAAAAGAAGTTGCGGTACTTTCCCAAGACTTGGGTACTAAGATTCGGATCGATGGAGGCAGAGGTTGGGTAGAATTGGACTAAGCTATGTTAGCCCAGTTTTCGATCCTCAATCCTGGAATTTTTTGGAAATGCCTTTCGTTATTCGTAACTAAGGTATAGTTCAAATATAAAGCCGTGGATCCGATGAGTAGATCAAAGTCTTCTATCGTATTTCCTTTTTTCTGTTGAGTAGCCTTGAGTTCTCCATAGGTTTCCATAATTCCTTCGGTCAATTCTATCACCGGAAAAAGTTCTGCAATTCTTCGGACCGTTGCCAGATTTCTTTCTTTGTAAGTCGACTTCTGTGCTCCAAAGATCAATTCTCCGTAAGTGATTACGGAAACCGATTTGATAGAGTTCTTACGGTTCAAAAAATTTTGCCGAACAATGGGAACTTCTTTTAAGCTATAGATGATAATATCAGTATCAATCAAATAGCTCATCTGCATCTTTCCCTAATGTGTTCTTAGTACGAGAAGAACGTATATCTTTTACAATTTTGTCAGGACTTCTGTCATCTACCCAGGAGCCTGATAATTCTAGGAAACCTAAGGTCCTACGTTCGGACTCTTTATTGTCGTGTGATAGGTAGTTCTCAATCATAAGAACAACCTCTTGGCTTATGGATCTGTGTTCCATTTCGGCTCTCCTTTTTAATGCTTCGTAGAGTCTATCGTCTATATCCCTGACTTGTAAGTTTGCCATAATCTGAACCTTACAGAAAATGGTAGGCCGATTTCATGAAATTAAAAGCAAATTTCATGAAATCTTGGGTTTTAGAATAGAAAAGACGTTCCTTCGCATTCTGGAGAGTCAAAGAATGGACTCAGAAAATGAAAATTAAGAAATGAAGAAGGTCCCGGAATACTCATTCTAATTACACCTTAGAGCCTTTTTCGGAATTAGGGCTCTGAATCTATTCCACTTGACCCCTTGCCCCTAAAGCCGAAAATAGGACAAAATTTAGTTCTTCTGCTCGCCGCATTTGCGCAGACGGGCATTTTCCCATAGGAGAAACTTTTGAGAAACTACGAGATTACTACAATCACGCGTTCAACCGCGAAGGAAGTAGCTAAAACTGAAGTCCTTGAGATCTTCAAAAAGCATTCCATCAACGTGACCGCAGAAGAAGATTGGGGTCAAAAGAAACTTTGGCATCCAATCCAACACCAAGACTACGGAATATTCACTCACTTCAAAGTGAATGCAGAACAATCCGCCTTAGAAAAGGTAGAGCGTGACTTTGGTCTAAACCAAAATTTACTTCGCTCTATGATCGTCCGCCTCAATGGCTAACGATATCAATCGGGTGACCCTTGTTGGGCGCCTGACCCGTGACCCGGAATTTAAAACCGTAAACGGGACTTCTCTTGTGAATTTTTCCTTAGCTAACGGTCGCACTTATGTAACCGGCGGAGAGAAAAAAGAGGAAACTCATTTTTTCGACTGCGAGGCTTGGGGAAAAGGCGCGGATATCATCCAGCAATACTGCAAGAAAGGCAAACAACTCGTGATCGAGGGACGCCTTAAGCAGGATACCTGGGAAACCATGGAAGGCAAGAAGGCCTCCCGCATTCGTATCGTTGTGGAAAATTTCCAGATGATAGGCGGTGCAAGGGAGAATGGAAGCGGAGAGTACGGCTCTTCCGCAAATAGCGGATCTTCTTCTTATTCATCTGCTCAAGATGATATGGGAAGTTCTGCAATGGACGACGATATACCTTTTTAACGAGGACAAAACTCATGTCAGATAACGAAGTACAAGAAGAAACAAAGCAGGAAATGACTGCTGAGGGCATGCCTTTAGATCAAGATGGAGGACGCCCCCCTAAAAAACAAAACAAGTATAAGAAGAAAGTTTGCCGTTTTACTGCAGACCCTGAGCTTGCTAAACAAATTAATTATAAGAATACTGAACTTTTGGAAAGATTCATCACTAACCGTGGTAAGATCATTCCAAGAAGAATTACCGGAACTTCTGCTAAGTATCAAAGAATACTTGCAAGAGAGATCCGCAAAGCGCGTAGCATCGGTCTTCTGCCGTTCAAAGTAAACTAAGGAGAAACTAATGAGAGTAATATTACAAAAAGATGTTTCTAACTTAGGAGACGCTGGGGACGTTAGGGAAGTAGCGGACGGTTTTGCTCGTAATTTTCTTTTCCCTCAAAGACTTGCTGTAAGAGCTTCTGAAGGTAAGACCAAAATGGCTCTTCACCAAAAGAAACTTGCAGATCTTAAAAAAGAAAAACGCAAGAAAGATATGGAATCTGTATCTTCTGGATTGAACGGAAAAGAATTCGAAATTTCCGTAAAAACCGGAGGCGGGGATAAACTTTTTGGAGCGGTAACTCCTGCTGATGTAGCAGCTTTGTTGAAAACCGCAGGATTCGAAGTAGACAAACGTAAAATCGAATTCCCAGAGCCTATCCGTAACCTAGGTTCCTATAAATTAAAAGTGCGTCTTGCAGAAGGTATCCTCCCAACTATCACAGTTCATGTGAAGAAAGAGGAAGTCGTTTCTACCGAAGCGTAAGCCGGAACTAGAATGCAATCCGACTCCTTGTTCGAACTGGAATCCGAGAAATCTTTTCTCGGATTTCTGCTTCTTAAGGGAGCGGATAATCTAATCGATATCCCCCTCGTTCCTGAGGATTTTTACCAAGATACAAACAGAAGAATTTACAAGGCAATTCTTGACCTTGTGGACAAAAGGACCGCAGTAGATCCGGTTTCTGTCCTAAACTTCTTAAAAGAAAACTCTCTACTCAAAGATCCAGAAAGAGAATACGAATATATTTATTCTCTCTATAAGGATTCTGTAGTTTCCCATCCACTGGGTTATTATGCGGAAAGGATCAAACGTCTTTCTGAAAGAAGAAAATATTCTAAATTATTAATGAACGCCCTGGAACTGATCCAGAAAGAACCGGGTGAAAACGAATCAGTATTCAATCAAATTGAACAAAGCCTTACAGATGTTTCTAGATCTGCGGACGTAAAAGGACTTCTTCCAGTTTCCGGAGATAAGGCGGCACTTTCCGAATATATCAAAGAGATCATGGAGAGTAGAGGCCAGATAAAAGGTCTTCGAACGAATTTTACTCAGTTCGATGAGATGACTTCCGGCTTAAAAGAATACGAGATGATGGTCTTGGCTGCGAGACCTGGTAACGGTAAGACTACCTTGGCATTGAATATCGCATCCAATGTGGCTCTCATTCATAACCGACCTGTGGTCATCTTCTCCTTGGAGATGAGTAGGATGGAACTTCTGCTCAAACTTGTATGCTCTTACGCTCAGGTAGAATCCAATAAATTAAAACGTTCTGAAGTCACTAAGTCGGATGCACCTAAACTGATCGATGCAATTATAAAGGTAACTTCTTCTCCCATTTATATAGATGATTCCGGTGCACTGAGTGTGGATGACTTTAAGGGAAGGGTTCGTAAACTTCTCACCAACGAAACTCTTGGGCTCATCATCGTAGACTACTTACAGCTCATGAATGATCCTAAAAATAGGGACGGGGGAAGGCAACAAGAGGTGTCTTCGATTTCCAGGGCGCTTAAGCAGATGGCCAAAGAAGCAAGATGTCCTGTGATCGCGCTTTCCCAGATGAACCGCTCCATCGAGCAGAGATCCAAGGACCAAAGACCTCAACTTGCGGACTTAAGGGAGTCGGGTGCGATCGAGCAGGATGCGGATATTGTTACATTCATTTATCGCGGAGAGAAGGGTAAGGACGAAGAGGAAGATCCTAGAATGAAGGGGATGGCGGAGATCATCATCGCCAAAAATAGGTCTGGACCAACCGGCTCTTTTCCACTTGCCTTCCGACCTGAACTTTCCAGATTTGATAACGTGTAGATTCGGAAAGAACGAATTTCGCAAAACGGTAGTCTGATTCGGATGTTAACCGAACTGGACGCGCACTCATATAATAAATAAGGAACTGGAATTTCTTTGGAAGATTGGATTTTAGAAGGTTATAAATCAAGAGCCTGGGCAGGAGAAGTAACTGAGGCCCAAGAAGGAAAAACTCTCACTCTATTCGGTTGGTCTTTCCGATTCCGGGACCAAGGCGGGGTTATCTTTGTGGATCTCCGTGATAGAACAGGGATCCTGCAAGTAGTATTACGTAAAGAAATACTGGGAGAAAACTTTGCTTCTGCGGAAAAGATCCGCTCCGAGTATGTGATCGCAGTCCAAGGAAAGCTTAAAAAAAGGGATGCAGAAAGTATCAATCCCAAGATGAAAACCGGGACGATTGAACTTGTTGTAGACCAACTGATTATTCTGAACTCGGCAAAAACTCCTCCTTTCTCCCTGGATGAATTCGAAGAGATCTCCGAAGAAAATAGACTCAAATACAGATATTTGGATTTCAGAAGGGACGAACTCAAAAACAGGATGTTGAAACGTCATGAGTTCGTATTCGCAATTCGTAATTATCTAAATTCTCGCAAATTCGTAGAGATAGAAACTCCTATCCTGAACAAGTCCACTCCGGAAGGAGCACGTGACTTTTTGGTTCCTTCTCGCTTAAACCCGAATTCATTTTATGCTCTTCCTCAATCTCCTCAGATCTTTAAGCAGATCCTGATGGTTGGAGGAATGGAGAGATATTTCCAAATAGTAAAATGTTTCAGAGACGAGGATCTGAGAGCGGACAGGCAGCCTGAGTTTACTCAGTTGGATATGGAATTCTCCTTTGTTTCCCAAGAAGAGATCCTATCCGAGATCGAAGGTCTATTTTCCAAAGTGATGAAAGACGTATTCTCTTTGGATTTCAAGGGTCCTTTCTCCAGAATGCCTTATAAACAAGCCATGGAAGAATACGGTTCCGATAAACCGGATCTTCGTTTTGGAATGAAACTTGTAGATGTTTCCGAAATCGTAAAAGATTCGGATTTCCAAGTATTTGCAGGTGCTGTTGCAAACGGCGGAGTAGTAAAGGCAGTCTGCGTTCCTGGCGGTTCTGTGATTTCCAGAAAGGAGATCGAAGATCTGACTGCTTGGTTGAACAGAGATTATAAAGCAAAAGGCCTCGCATACATGAAACACGGGGCAGAAGGATTAGAATCCACTATTACAAAACGATTCACTCCGGAAGCTCTTTCTAAAATTGCAAATGCTGTCGGCTCAAAAGAAGGGGACATGGTCTTTTTCGGAGCGGATGAAAGAGAAATCGTAAATCATTCTCTCGGCGCACTCCGTCTGAAACTTTCGGAAAGATTTGACAAACCTGCAGAAGGAAGCTTTCATATTTCCTGGATCGTGGACTTTCCTATGTTCGAGTGGAACAAGGACAACAAACGTTGGGATTCCTTGCATCACCCGTTCACTTCTCCTGGAGATTCCAGTTTGGAAATTTTTTCTTCCGAGGAAAGACTCCAAAAAGAAGCAGGAAATGCTCTCGCAAAGGCCTATGATCTGGTGCTAAATGGTGTGGAGATCGGTGGAGGTTCCATTCGTATCCATTCCAAAGATGTGCAGACTCGAGTCTTCTCCACTTTGGGGATCGGACCTGAGGAAGCTAAAGAAAAATTCGGCTTCTTATTGGAGGCCTTGGAATATGGGGCACCTCCTCACGGAGGGATTGCATTCGGTATTGATAGGATCTTGATGCTGATGACCGGCGGAAAATCCATCCGAGATGTGATCGCATTCCCTAAAACACAGAAGGGTGTTTGTTTGATGAGCGAATGTCCGTCTGAAGTGGAAGAGAAACAGCTCCAAGAATTGAAGCTTAGGTTGATAAAGGTTTAATCGTATCAGGAAAGAACAATTTACTTTCGAAAACCAAGACCTGTATCGTAAGATCTGCGGGATCAACGATGCAGGTGTCAAAAATTTGGAAAAACAATTGGAGATCGATCTAATCCCGAGAGGTAACGGTTTCCAGGTAGAAGGAATTCCTACAAAGGTTGAATTCGCTTTAGATTTTTTCAGATTATTAGAAACCAATTATCGGGACAGGCCGGATCGTGATTTTACGGATTCTTTCGATTTCGGATATCTTCTTAAACAAGCTACTCGGGAAAAGAAGAAGGAAGAGCGTAAGTCGGATGATGAGCCCTTCAAACCTACCGAAAAAATACTCACCACTTATAAGGGAAAACATCTTTATTCCAGAACGAAAAACCAAGAAAAGTATATTCAATCTTTCTTAAATAATCTGATCACTTTCGGGATTGGCCCTGCCGGAACAGGAAAAACATTCTTATCCGTAGCAATGGCTTGTAGATTTTTACAGAATGGAATCGTGGATAAGATCGTTTTAACTAGACCTGCGGTAGAAGCGGGAGAGAATCTTGGATTTTTACCTGGGGACTTAAACCAAAAAGTGGATCCGTATCTTCGTCCAGTCTATGATGCTTTGAACGAATGTATCGGTTTTGAAAAAACACAAGAATATATCGCACTTACTAAAATTGAGATCGCACCCGTCGCATTCATGAGAGGAAGGACTCTTTCCAAAAGTTTTATCATTTTGGATGAGGCCCAAAACTGTACTCTTGCACAACTAAAGATGATTATGACCCGTTTGGGCCGGAATTCCAGGATGTGTATCTCAGGCGACGTGACCCAAATCGACTTAGAACATGGTAGATCCGGTTTCGATCGTGTGGTAAACTTGTTTAGACAGACGGAAGGAATTGGTCAGGTGTTTTTTGGAAAAGAAGATATCACCCGACATCCTTTGGTTGAAACCATCGTGAGGAAGTTCGAGGAATTGTAATGTTTCCTTTGGGATCACTTTTAGAAAGAGGGATGGCTTGGATCACGGATACTTTGACCAAGATCCGTCCGATTTCTTTCGTGAGAAAATTCCAGGTAATCCTCACGGCGATCACTTTGATCATCGTGACTTGGATGCTTGCGATCCCATTTTTCGGTCAGGACAAAATTAATCTTTCCCAAGACGGTCCTTATTCGGAAGGCAAGAATGCTTTGGATAAGGTTGTCTCCACCAAAGATATAGTTTACGAAGACGAAGAAAAAACCAAAGCCAAAAGACTGAAGGCCTTCCAATCTGCCCCGAATTTTTTTGATAGAGATTATAGAGTTCTAATAGAGGTCATTCGCCCAGCTATCCAAGAAGATATGGAGAAGTATAGGGAACCAAAACCGACAGGAGAAGTGAAAACTTCTGCAGAATTGCTGGCCGCAGTTCCAAGATGGAAGAACAGATCCAAAGAAGAGTTGGAACTTCTACTTAAAACCCCTGGGAAATCCAGAGTTAGGGATTTAGTCCAACAATATAGCAATTTAGTTTTTTCTAATTTTTGTATTTTGAGAGACCAACCGGCGGATTATTCTGCGATCCGTACCGCTGAAGCAAGAATTCGTAACTCGGGTGCGAGTGGAAATAAAGAACAGATCTCTTCTGTAGAGGGAACACTTGTAATCCCTCGTATGTATCTGTATAGGGATAGCGCTACTATAGATACTTTGAATCGTATGGCTGCGGAGAAATTACAAGCCACAGATCCTCAGCTTCTTTCTATTATCCAAAAACTTGCTCTTACTTATGTGTATTCTAACCCTGCTTGTACTTATAATGCGGAAGAAACCAAAAATCAAAAACAAGCCGTCATGGATAGGACGGAGCCTGTTAGTAGTCGGATCAATGCAGGAGAAACTATAGTAAAAGCAGGGGAGATCATCACTCCCGATATTTATCAAAAATTACTAATAGTAAATAGATACGCTACTCGTGCGAATATTGCATCCATCACATCTATTCTTCTTATCCAATCCATTTTTGTAATTATAGTTTATGCGTTTTTGAAGAAGTACAATCCAAAACGTTTGAATGACGTATCGAGTAACGTGATCGTATTCACATTGATCTGGTCTTTGGTGTTATGGGCTTACTTGGCGTCCAAGGCGTTTTTCAGTTTCGAGAATAGTTACGATTCCGTCTTTTACTTCGCACTTGTGATCCCGACCGGAATGGTTTGTCTGATCCTGTCCATGATCTATGACGAACAATTGTCGATTGCGATCGGATTCTTCCTTTCCTTCTTCGTGTTTGCTGCTTCCAGATATAATCCTACTTCTTTCATACTTGCTTTCGTGATGACCGTAGTCGCGGCAACATATGGAAGAAAAATGAGAAAGAGGATCGATTTTATCAAGGCAGGCTTCTATATGGCCTTGGTCCAGATGTTGATCTCTTCTTCCGGATATTTATTCGATTCTAGGAATTATTGGGTGGCTGTTCCATCCGGTTCTCATTTGAGAGACCTTTGGGAATCGAATATATTCAGATTGTATTTATTATGTTTAGTGAATGGATTTGTTTGTTCCACTTTGACTCAGTTGCTTCTTCCAATTTACGAGTATGTATTTAATATACCTACTAGATTTAAGTTGTTGGAGCTTGCAGATACCGGCCATCCATTGCTGCAGGATTTGCTGACAAAGGCACCTTCTACTTATACACATACGTTTTTGGTGGCTGCTATGTCCGAAAGGGCGGCCCAAAATTTGGAATTGGATTGGCTTTTGACTAGAGTGGGTGTGTATTTCCACGATATCGGTAAGATCCCGAATGCAGGATTTTTCGTAGAGAACCAGCACTTGATCCCTAAAAAGGAAAACATTGATAAGAATAATCCTGCAAAAGCTGCGAAGATCGTGATCGATCATGTCTTGGACGGAATAGAGATGGCGAAGAAGGCGAGGCTTCCAAGAGAAGTGATCGATTTTATTCCGGAACATCATGGAACTTCTACCATGGCGTTTTTCTATCATAAGGCACTTGCTGAACTTTCTCCTTCTCAGAAGAAGAAGCTGAAAAAAGCAGACTTTCAATATCCTGGCCCTAAACCTCAAAGAAAAGAAACTGCGATCGTGATGATCGCGGATAGTTTGGAAGCAGCGAGTAGATCCTTGGAAGAAGTAACTCCGGAAGCTTTGGATGCACTCATCACCAAGATCGTGAACGGAAAATTAGCAGAGAACCAATTAGATGAATGTGGACTTACCTTGGGAGATCTGGAAGTAGTAAAATATTCTTTCAAAGAAGTTCTTCTTTCTAGTCTTCACTCTAGACCTAAATATCCTAAACCTGAGGATACAAAAGCTTTAGAGGAGAAGAACAAAAATATTTTGGGGAAACACGCCCCTAAGAGTCACTGACTTGTTCGAGTTCTCTTCGGATTTCGATCCGAATTCTCTTCCTATATGGTTGTCCGAATCTGCTCTGGAATCTCGTTGGAAAATTCTAAGTGCATTCTCTTTTCCTAATATAAATACTCATGTTTCCTTGGTTCTAACCGACGATGAATCCATTCGGGAATTGAATCGAGTCAGAAGAGGAAAGGATTATGCGACAGATGTTCTTTCTTTTCCTTTAAGTTTTGATCTAACTCCTTGGGAACTTCCCCCGAATAAAAAAGAAAACTTCGGACCAATCTTAAGTTTAGGTGAGATAGTGATCTCTTGGGACACATGCAAGGCCCAGGCGAAGAGTATAGGTCATAGCGAAGAAGATGAATTTTTCAGATTATTTGTGCACGGTTTTTTACATTTAATCGGTTACGATCATGAACGAGGAGAAGAAGACGAGGCTCTAATGAAGGAGAAGGAGGATCTATGTCTGGATCTGGTACTGGGGCCTTAAAAAAAACCACAGGGATCGTGATGGAAAGCCGTATCCTTCCCGAAGGAGATGCGTTCTTGCGACTTCTACCAGAAGAAGGAGAAGTAGGAAGTTTTCGTGTAAAAGGGATCAAAAAAAGTAAAACAAGACCTATTGCGGCAGTGGAACCTGGATCTCTTACTGTATTAGATTATTATTTCACCCAAGGAAGAGAAACGTTTAACGTAAAAGAGATCGGGTTAATCAGAAGGTTCGATAAGGCAAAGACAGGATATTCAGGAACGGTTTTGGTTTCTTATCTTGTGGAACTAGTTTCTTCCTTTTTGACAGAAGGAGGTTCTCATCCGATGGAGTATAAACTTCTTCTGGGAGCCTTAAAGGAATTGGATGAAGACGGTTATAAACCCGTGTTCTTGCCATTTTTCAAACTAAAGTTATTATATGTGGGAGGGTTTTTAGCTAAGGAGCTGGAATGTGCGAGCTGCGGAAAAAATCTTTCCGAGATCCAGTCCTGCACTTTAGACGAGACTCATTTCGAGATAGTCTGCGGGGATTGCGGTAATCCTAAACCGGACAAGTACGGACTCGTATTATTCGTCCAAGACTGCCTAGCCTTGAGATACAGAGATCTGAAGGACAAAAAGATTTCCCTTGAACTCCTGAAGGAGGCGGATAGCTTAAGCAACCGGGCCTTAAAACCTCTTCTAGGAAGAAGACTTAAATCGGAACCGATGCTCTACGAATCCTTAGGGGAAAATCTTGGATAAACTTTTTAGAACTGCATTTTTACTCATATATACTGTAGGCCTGATTTTTCTGATCGTTCTTCAGGAAAGATGGGGGAAAAAGGATATTCCTCCTCGTCCCGTAATAGCCGAGACCCCTAGGAATTGCCAATATCTTGAATGTATCCTAAGGGAGAAAAATCTGGTCCTTGGGGCACTGGATAAAAGTTGGAAACTGATCGGAAGCAAAAGAATGTTTCCGGATTGGGATGATAACTCCCCTAAAAAATAGGAACTACTACAAACATAGAATGAAAGAAACGGAAACTCTTAAACAACTCGTTTTAGAAGCTTTAAAGGAAGGAGTAAAACTCTATTGCGAAAAAGAAGCGCCTAACGTTTCTTTTGGAGATCTAAGGATCCGAATAGAATATTCCAGAGAGGAATCCTTCGGAGATTATTCCACTTCTTTCGCTTTGGAAAATTCCAAACTTCTGGGCAAAAAACCTTTGGATTCGGCTGCACTTCTTGTGAATTATCTGCAAGCAAAGACGGATCTATTTGAAAAGGTGGATTTTACTCCTCCAGGTTTCGTGAATTTCAGGATCTCTCCTTCTTTTTTGATCCGATTCTTGGAAAACACAGTCCAGAAAAAGGATATTTTTCCTAAATTAGAAAATCCTAAAAAAGTAAATTTGGAATTCGTAAGCGCGAATCCGACAGGACCTTTGAATATAGTATCCGCGAGAGCTGCGGCCACCGGAGAAGCGTTTGCAAATTTACTCAAAGCTGTCGGGCATTCGGTAGATAAGGAATTTTACGTAAATGATTACGGGAACCAGGTATTTTTACTCGGGGTTTCCACAATGGTCCGTATCCGGGAAGCTCAGGGAGAAACTTCTTCTATCCAAGAAAATGCAGAAGACGGAAGATCCATTGAAGAACTACTTTCTCAAAATGTGATCCCTGCGGAAGGATATAGAGGAGATTACCTCAATATCATCGCAAAACAATTATTAGAGAATCCGGATACTGAAAAAGAGATCAAGTCCCATCTGGAGAAAAAAGAATATTCAGCTCTCGCAGAAAAGTGTTCCCGTTGGACTGTAGCGTCCAATCTGGTCTGG